>JAWUVT010000157.1:0-14756 GCA_034112225.1 Flavobacteriales bacterium
AGAAAGCTACTCAACTGTAACGGAAAGCTACTAAACTGTAACAGAAAGCTACTAAACTGTAACGGAAAGCTACTAAACTGTAACGGAAAGCTACTAAACTGTAACAGAAAGCTACTAAACGGTAACGGAAAGCTACTAAACTGTAACGGAAAGCTATTCAACTGTAACGGAAAGCTATTCAACTGTAACGGAAAGCTACTCAACTGCAACGGAAAGCTATTCAACTGTAACAGAAAGCTCTCTAAAATACCTGAAAGCGCAAGAGTTCCCTCTTCCCTTATACCTAACACAAACGATCCTTAACTCGTTAGTTATACACCCTACTCAACCCTGTATTGTATTTTATAGAATTGTTTGATGTATATTTATTGTACGCTAAAAAAAGGTTAGTATCCGGAACTACAACACCAGAGATTCCCTTAAGTTGAGTTTCTTGAGTCATTTGTTCGGGAATTAGATGCTCTATAGATAAAACCAACACTAATAGTGCTGCAATTTTATAGACAGGCAACTTATAATTTACGAATCTAAAAAGAGTAGAATTTTTCTTCACCCGAGGTGCAACAATATCTTCAGACATCAAAACGGGTTCATTCTCAAAATAAGTATCCGTTAAGGCAATGGCTTTTCTATAGGCTTCATATTCATCCGCAGTAATCTCTAACAAAACCGATTGCTGTTGCGCTACATTTAATTCAGAGAAGTCATATTTCTCAATTAGTTCATGAAGTGAAATTTCATTTTCCATAATTCTTATTTTTTAATAAATTTTGAGAGTTCTTTCGTTGCATAAAACAATTGAGACCTTACGGTTCCTTCTGGACAGTCAAGTACTTCACTCATTTCTTTAATAGACATTTTAAACTTATACCTTAAAACAATACAGTTTTTGTGGGATGGTTTTAAACCAACTAAGGCCTCATTAATAACAAATCCCTCAGTACTACTATTTTCAACCAACGATTGAGTATCGTTTACAACAAACTCATTGTACTTCTTTTCTGTAGCACTTTTTCGGTACTCATTTTTACACATATTCCCTGCTACACTATACAACCAAGTTTTAAATGTTTTATCAAGATTAAAACTCTCGGGTTTTTCAACCAATTTTAAGAACAAATCCTGAGTAAAGTCTTTTGCTCTTTCTCTATCTTTATTCAGCGAATAATAGAAGAACTCCAGCATTTTATTGGAATAGCGCTCAAACAATTCATTCATTGCTTTTTGCTTCTCACCAACATCCTGCTGAAGAATCCCTACTAACATCTCGTCACTATATCCTTTTTCAATCAAATCTCTTTATTTTGAAAAATGATGGAGAATGTACTTTTTATATTCTTGCGTATGCTTTCCTTCAAGAGTATTTGCAATTGTAATTGCTAATTCTTTCATCTCTTTCATTTTCGTCAAATCCCCGCTTAATTTGTAGTGACTGTGAAGCAGATGAATACCAGGGATGTAATTAACATTAGTTGAAGTGTCGTAGCTATCGTTAGAAAACTGTATTTGAATATAATCCAATAAATATTTATTCTCATAATTATTTTTCAACTCCGCCAGGTTATCAATATTTTCTTCAGAATACTCATAAGCTAGTCCAATCATATACAATTTATCTTCAAAATCTTTTTTTAATGATTCCCTACAGCCTAAACCAAAATAAAGAGGCAACTCTTTTGGCTTATTTGTAATGATGTAATCAATCATTTCCTTCCTGTTCATTTCACTAAAGTCATATTCGAAATCTTTTCTAAAAGGTTTAATATTTAGTTTCTTAAAAATTGAATTTCTATACTCAACTTCTGACAGAACCATATGTAGATTAATCACCGTTACATCTTCCCTCACCCCAAGAGCATCTTGTAACATTATTGGCGCAAAAAAATCATTATCGCCATAGCTAAAAACGATGCTGTTCTCTTTTAAACTTGTCAGTACATTAAAATGATAATTCAATAAGTTCTCAGAAAAATCATTCGATAAAAACCATTTTTTATTGAATTCTTTACGTTGATCTTCATCTTGAGTCAATTCATAATGGGCAATAAAATCGTCATATATTTCATAAAATTCAGGGTTAATGGCATATGCCTTTTCCAGTAGACCGAAATCTTTTTTAGCCAAATTACCACGGTTATAATACTTGAGGTAATAAGCCATAAAAGTTCCTGGGATAGTGGCCTCCATCTGTTTAATAATTTCTTCTCCACTCAAAAGATGAGCAGCCTCCTTCACCCATTCAATATTTTGCTGCCAATCCAGCTCTGGACTGTGTTCATTGTTGTAACTCATCTTTGCATATCGATTGGCTTTAAATAAATTGAACCAAGCATTTTCATCATTTTTATTCAATTGGAGCTCTTGCTTCCAAAGCTTTGCTTGCTCCACATAAAATTGGTGAGACTTGTACTCTTTAACTACTGAAGGAACCTCCTCTGCTTTGGATTCTGTTTTTATAGTCTTCGTTTTTGTGCTAAACGAAAAAACTGCAATAAAAATAAGGCTGGTGACTAAGCCTAAAATGTAATTTTTCATATTCTATGTTTTAAGTGTTTTTATTCATATTTGATGCACATCTACTACCAGTACACGGTAAAGTAGGAAATGTTCAAAATGGAATTCATTTTTTTAAGATTCTTTAAGAAAATCCAACAGAAAACTAGTCCAAAAGCTATACTTTTACTAAGTATATCGCTAATATGGCATTTTCAAAAAAAATACATTGGATTGGACTGACATTAAGTTTTTTTACTGCTTTTTGTCCAAATGTGAAGGCTCAAAATAGTGCTGGAAAGTTTGGATTAGAAATCACCAAAGCAAAATTTGGAATTAACGGGGGACCATTTAGAGGCAGAACACCAGAAACTGATGGGTTCTTTAACCAAGGGATTGCATATCTCGGACAGGCCTATTTTCCGATACAGTGGGTGGCCGATTATCAAAAAAACTTTTCTGACTCAACGCTCATCACAAATGAATACAACAATAGGGTATTTTTAATTCGACCTTCTGCCTTATTTCATTATGTGGATAATGGCAGCTATGCAATGGGTATTGGGTTTCAATTTAGTTTTCTACTCACCCAAGAGTTTTACATCGAATACCAATTGGCGGGGGTCTATTTAGAAGCAACCAAAGCTGGTGCTCCAGATTTAAATAGTGGGTTTAATCTTCACCACACCTTGTCACTAAGCAAGCCTATTAGCAGGCACTTTACACTGTGTACAAGCTTTATCCATCTATCTGGCGCAGGATTAGATAAGAGCAGTTCCAATCAAGATGTAATTGCATTAGGGCTCAAATGGAATTTATAACTTTCTGGATAAAAGAGACTCCTTCTTCACACAAAAAAGCCCGCAATCAATAAATGTTACGGGCTTTTTCTATTTTTTTGTTCTTTAAAGGAATTGCTTATCGTTCAATGTCTTCCATGATATCATCAGTTAATCCTGTTGTAGAAAAACCTCCATCGTGAAACAGATTTTGCATGGTAACGTATTTTGTTAAATCGGAGAATAAAGTAATGCAATAATTTGCACAATCTAATGATGGAGCATTCCCTAAAGGAGAACATTTCTCTGCATAATTGTATAAGGTATCAAAACCTTTAATTCCTCCGCCTGCAGTTGTTTTTGTAGGCGATTGAGAAATCGTATTTATTCTTACTTTTTTATCTTTTCCATAATAATAACCAAACGTTCTTGCAATAGATTCTAACAATGCTTTTGCATCAGACATATCGTTATAACCTGGAATTGCCATTTGTGCAGCAATAAATGAAAGTGCTAAAATAGACCCCCACTCATTCATAATGTCTTTTTGTTTTGCAACTTTCATTACTCGATGAAAAGACATTGCTGAAATATCCAATGCTTTATGATAGTAATCATAGTTGGCATCGGTATAGTGAATCTTTTTTCTCACATTAATTGACATTCCAATAGAATGTAAAATGAAGTCCAATTTTCCAAACTTTTCTTCTGCAATCGTAAAAAGATTTTCCAAATCTTCCATAGAGGTTACGTCTGCGGCAACAACCTCTGAACCCGTAGCTGCAGCCAATTTGTTCAATTCTCCCATTCTTAATGCAACTGGTGCATTGGATAAAATAAACTCGGCCCCTTCTTCATGAGCTCTTTCTGCGACTTTCCAGGCAATAGAATCTTCATTTAATGCTCCGAAAATAATTCCTTTTTTACCTTTTAAAAGATCATATGACATAATTGATAGTTGTAATAGTTATAGACTGCAAATATAGTAGTTTATTAAAATTTTAACCTATTAATAGTTACTTTTTCTATGCTTTTTTGAACAAAAAATTGAAGGAAAGGTTCTCTGTGTTTTCTCACAACCTATTCTCAGCTTAAAATAAGTGACTTTTATTAAGTTTTAGGGGATCAAAGAAGATGAAACAGGAATAACTAGCGTCTAAAATGGGTTATGAGTTTAAGAGGGCCAATGCATTTTCTTTTGCTGCAGCACTCATTTTTTCTCCACTTAACATTTTCGCCAACTCTTCTACCCGATCTTCTGGGTTTAATACAACCAAAGAAGTTTTCGTTTTATTGTTCACGTTTTCTTTGAATATTCTAAAATGATGAGCTCCTTTTGCCGCTACTTGTGGCAAGTGCGTAATAGAAAGCACCTGCATCTTAGCACTCATTTTCTTCATGATCATTGCCATTTTATTTGCAATATCACCTGAAACACCGGTATCAATCTCATCAAATATAATGGACGATAGTTTATTGTTTTGGGCAAGAATAGCTTTAATGGTTAGCATTAAGCGAGACAGCTCTCCTCCTGATGCGGCTTTCTTTAATTCTTGTAAATCAACTCCTTTGTTGGCCGAAAAGAGGAACGTAACTTCATCAATACCATTTGCAGTTAATTCTTCAAGTGGTTGATGTTCCACTTCAAATCGAGCTCCATCCATTCCTAAATGACTTAAACTTTCTACAATTTCTTTGCTTAAGCCTTTAAAGCTAGTCTTTCGTTTTTTTGAAATTACAAGCGCTTGCTTCATGAGTTCAAGATGTTGCAGCGCTAACGCTTTGGTCAACTCAACTACTTGATCTCCATAAGAGTTTGTGGTTGCCAAACTCAAATTTAGGGCCGCTAATAAATCAAAAATTTCTTGGGTTGAGGAAACATGGTGCTTTTGTTCAATGGAAAATATTTTACCAATCCGATCATTTAAAAAGGATAAATTTTCTGGATTAAAGTTCAGGTCACCATTGCTTTGTTCAATCTCTGCGGCAACATCTTCCAACTCAATCACTACGCTACTTAACCTTTCGTATAGTGCATTGTATGCTGGTGCACAATTCGTAATCTTAGTAAAGGTGTTCGTTATATTTTTTAATTCGCTTAAAAGACTAGAATCAGAATTCAGTAGTCCCTTTTCAGCATTTTCTAATACCCCTTTTATTTCTTCGGCATTGTTAATCAACTTCAGCTCTTCTTCTATCTTTTCTTTTTCGTTTGGCTTTAATTTTAGTGCTTCAATCTCATTCACCTGAAAAGAAATGTAAGCTACATCTGCTTTGGCCTTATTTGCTTTTTCGCTTAAAATCGCTAATTCTTTTTTAGCAATAGCATACGTTTCAAATTTAGTTTTGTAAGTTGCCAAGAGTTGATCCAAACCACCAAAAGCATCTAACACTCCAATTTGGTATTTACGATCTTGAACTTGAAGGGTTTGATGTTGAGAATGAATGTCAATCAATTGAACGGTTAATTCTTTTAAAACAGCTAAACTAACAGGTGTATCGTTAATAAAAGCCCTACTCTTTCCTTTTGCGTTTATTTCTCTTCTAATAAGGTTAGCAGCTTCATAATCTAACTCATGTTTCTTAAAAAAATGAAGGTATTGGTCTTCTTTAAAATCAAATTCACCTTCTATTATACACTTTTTTTCTTTATTGTTTAAAACGGAGCTATCAGCTCTTTGTCCTAAAATCAATGATAAAGCTCCTAAGAGGATCGACTTTCCTGCTCCGGTTTCACCGGTAATAACGGTAAATCCTTCAGCCAATGAAAGTTCAAGCTTTTCAATAATTGCGTAATTGGTAATGGATAAATGTTTTAACATCTATTTTCTTTTTGTAATTGTGCTGTACTTATTCAAGTTCGTTGCATCAATTTTATTTAACAAATTGGTAACTTCAGCTTTTTCTTTGCTGAGTGCTTCGGAGAATAAATCAACAATTTCATTGGATTTCGCATTAAAGAATATTTGCAATTGAAAATTACCGGGTTTACGATCGTAAACCTGCTCTAATTCTTTTAAAGCTTTTAAAACCACAGCTCTTCCTCCGTTAACATTATTGGCCATAATATCATAACCAAGTCTATGGTATTGATAAAAGCATTCTCTTAAGGGTTTATAATTTTGATTTAATAAGTTTTGTGCAAACCAATACCTATTTCGTTCTCCTTCAAAAGCTTTCCAACCAGATTGTTGAGCTCCTTGAGCACTACTCACAATCGCTTGAGCTTTTTGTAAATGCCTTGTACCGCCCAGATTCGAATAGGAATCATAATCTAAAGCAATTATAATATGTGCATAAAACCCTAACATTGAAGTTAAGTTGGAGATGAAATTATTTTCAGCATATTCCAAGGGGTCAAACTCATTAAACTTAAAATCAAATTCTTTATCAATGTGATTTAATGTTGTTGAGAAATAAGAAGTGTTAAATATGGGTCGTCTTGATTGAACTTGGATCGTTCCTTTAAACTCATTGGTTGAAATTTGCTCGGTAACATTAATCATAACGGTACACTCAATTCGTTCTGAATTTTTATAGACATTATTGGTCCACTTCTTCGCATTCATAAACTCAAAAATTGCTTTTTGCATCGCATCAAAAATACTTTTATCAGATCCTTGTATCTGACTGGCGTTAATTTGTACGGTACAATTTAACTCTTGGCCATAACTGATGGAGCAAATTAAAAGGGCAATTAATACAACTATTATTCTTACGAAATTCTTCATTCTATGCCAGTAAAGTTATGATTTTATTAAAAATATCAGTTGCCACTTCTGATTTAGATTTTAACTCAAATTCTTCTAGGTTATTGTGTTGGTCTATAATCGAAATTTGATTGGTATCAAACCCAAAGCCAGCGCCTTTATTTTTTAAAGAATTTAAGACAATAAAATCGAGGTTCTTTCGCGCTATTTTCGCTTTCGCATTGGCGATTTCATTATTGGTTTCTAGTGCAAAACCTACCAATAACTGTCCTTCTTTTTTTTGTTGACCTATAGACGCTAAAATATCAACAGTAGCTTTTAGTTGTAGGGTTAATGAAGTGTCTTTTTTCTTGATTTTTTTTGTTGTCGTAACTTCAGGAGTATAATCAGCTACAGCTGCAGCCATAATAACAATAGCTGCGCCTTCTAAATGTAGATGAACAGCGGCATACATTTCGCTTGCTGAACGTACATCAACCCGATGGATAGATTGACTAGCGGTTAAATGAGTTGGTCCTGAAACCAACACTACATCAGCGCCTAAAGAGAGTGCCTTTTCAGCCAATTGATAGCCCATTTTACCAGAAGAATTATTGCCAATAAATCTTACGGGGTCAATTTGTTCATAGGTAGGTCCGGCAGAGATCAATACTTTTTTACCGCTTAACAAAAGGCCTTCTTTTAAAAAATGCTCAATGTGTAGTAAGATATTTTCAGGTTCTTCCATTCTGCCTTTCCCAACCAAACCACTTGCTAATTCGCCCTCTTTGGCATCAATAATTTGATTTCCGTTAGCGATTAATTGTTGTAGGTTTTTTTGGGTAGTCTCATGTTTATACATGTCTAAATCCATAGCCGGAGCTACAAAAACTTGACATTTAGCAGATAAGTAGGTTGCCATTAACAAATTATCGCACAAGCCATTCGCCATTTTACTAATGGTATTGGCCGTAGCGGGGGCAACAAGGAGAAGATCTGCCCAGAGGCCTAACTCAACGTGGTTGGTCCACTCTCCTGTTTGGTCATCTGCAAAAACAGAATGAACAGGATTATCAGAAAGGGTAGATAAGGTTAAAGGGGTTACAAATTCTTTGGCATCAGGAGTCATTACCACTTGAACATTGGCGCCTGATTTTTTTAATAATCGAACAAGGTTTGCGGTCTTATAAGCTGCAATTCCTCCTGTTACTCCAAGAAGAATATTTTTACCGCCAATCATTTGATAGAAAAAATATTATTCTTCAGCTGCCTCTGAAGAATCAGTAGGTTGTCTATAGTAAACTTTATCATCTAAAAACTCCTTTAATGCCATCGCATTTGTTTTAGGAAGTCTTTCGTAAAATCTAGAAATTTCAATTTGCTCTCTGTTTTCAAAAACCTCTTCTAGGTTATCTGTAGTGGATGCAAATTCATTTAATTTCCCAATCAATTCTTCTTTTAAATCTACAGCAATCTGATCAGATCTTTTAGATATCACTACACACGATTCGTAAATGTTACCAGTTACTTCTTCTATCTCGTCCATATTCCTAGTAACTGTACTAGCTTCTGCGTTTGTGTTTTTAAAGTTCATCTTATGAATTTTTTAATTTAAAATCGTTTTTCATTTCGCTCGCCTTGGTAAAAATATTTTGAGCTTCTTTTATGTACCTACTGTCCTTGTAAGCGTCTGCAAAGGTATAATAAGCTTCAATAGTATTGTCAATTCTTTCCAACTTTTTTTTATTGATACTATTTGCCGCTAATAAGTAGTGTGATTTAAGTGTTAAAAAGATTAATTCTTCGCGATATTTTGTTTCAGGATAATCAATCAATGTATTGCTCATGGCAATGATAGCAGCCTTAAATTCAAATATTTTAAAATACTGCTTCGCGTTTAGGTAGGATTTTTCTTCTAGTTTAACGCGCAACTTATCCATCAACACATTGCTTGAATCAACCAACTCATCCTCTGGATAGGTATTGATAAAAGCTTGTAATGCATTTATTGCACCTCTAGTTTCGGTAGCATCTAATGTTGGAACGGGCGACAATAAGTACTTGGAATACGCATGCATAAATAAAGTTTCATGAGCATGTTTACTTAAAGGGTAAGTAACGGCAAACTTTTTAAAATGATAGGACGCTGCGTATAATAAGTTCAATTGATAGTTGCAATAACAGTAAGAATAATATACTCTTTCTGCTTTTTCAGTCCCCCTATATATAGGAATCAACTCTTCAAATAGAGCCATTGCTCTATCATATTTCTCCTCGTCATAATACTTAAGAGCTGCTTCATATTTTAGTTCCATATCAGAACTCTTTAGCAATTTCTGATATTGACTACAGCTCGCAGATACGACAGCAATTAAAACAATAATAAAACCCCATTTTTTTAACATTTGGCAAATATAAGATTAACTTGTTATTATTTAAATAGCTTAAACGTTAAAAGTTGTGAAATGTTTAATTCTTAATTTTTCTAAAGAAAGCGACTAAAAATCTTTTGTCTTTAGATTGATAATATTGAATTTTCTCAAAATTTGGGCTTTTATCATAAAAGTCATAAGGCTGACTGGTTGGTCTTAATTTAGGTCGATATCCATAATGAGACTCCCACACCACTAGATCTCCAACAGCCATACTATCGGTATCTTCTTTCGTAAAATCAATAATTGGTTTTTTTTCAAAATCGTTGGTACTTTTATCGGTGAAGTGATAGAATAAAATATGACTACAAGCTACTCTAGATTTACTGGTAAATAGCGCTCCATCCCCCTCTTTATTTTGTTGGATATGGTTGGTATACCATTTTCCTGCTTTTTTCATAGTAGCATCTTCTGGATTTAAATCAAATGTTCGAGCACTACTCATCACTACCACTATTGATAACAAACCGATAGAGATTAGATATTGTTTTTGTTTTAAAGGCAAAATAACAAGAGCCGTTGTGCTCATCATTATTACCAATGGCACCCAATAACGCTCTCCGTCAGATAAAATACTTATAAAGTTATGATCGTAAGTTTGTACCACTCCTACTCCAATAAGAAATGGCACTAAAAAGAATAACAAGAGGTATTTCTTTTGCAATTTTAAAACTTCATCTATTGCCAATACCCCTAAAATAGCAACGAAAGGAGCTATCGGTATAAAATACCTGAGATTCCCTGCATTTCCTGGTCCTATTTCAACGGATTGCCAATTGATCAAACAGTTAAAAATGAGCACAAACAAAGTGGCTCCTGTAATTAACCAAACAGGTTTCTCTCTCTTTATAATTTTTGAGGATAGGTAAGTCACAAATAGCGTTAAAGTAGTTCCTCCAAATATAATGTTAGACATCGTCAGGTAATGATCAAAACCTCTTTTAGGCCAAGAACCTGACATTCTTTCTGAATAATTAATGATTTGGTTGGGCAGATATAAAATATCTTCGGTAAGTATAAAACCTAATAGGTTTTCTAGAAGAGTAAAAGTACCTGTCAGTAAAGCTGGTATCCATTGTTTTTTATAGACTAACACTAAAAAGTACAAGCCTAATAAGGTGTGATATTCTATTCTTGAAACGGCAGCATAGGATAACAATAAAGCGGAAAAAATATACCTTTTATTGAGATGATTCCAGATGGTCATCACTAATAAAAATGCCAACAAGAATTCTGAAAAATTTCTAAATGATAACATAAACCATAAGGGTTGCAGCCCCAAAAGGAAAAAGATTAAAAACGAATTTTCTCCTTTTAGTTTTCGAATTACTTTGTACGAATACAATACGGTTAGAGAAGCTAGTAGGCTATTAAATACATTCAAAAAAGTAAAGCCTCCGAGTGCTGGTAATACCAAAAAAGAAACATATCCAATTCTCTGAAACCCTTTGAAAGCATGAATGGGATCTTTTAAGAAATCTTTTGCATACATATAGAACATTGGCTCATCATGCATGTAAAATCCATCAGAAAAAGTAGAAAAAATAGAATATACAATGGCTAAAACAATTGTAAACCCCCATAAGTAAACAGTATTCAGATTATTGACCGAAAAACTTTTACTTGCTATAGTAACTTTAGGCTTACTTACCTGCTCTTGTGGTGAGCGTTGTTGATTCTTTTTAGCCATGCTTAAACTGATTTTTCTATATGCGACTAAATTAACAATTTAAAACAAAAAATTAACTACAGCATATTTTAAGATTATTAAAATATAATTATGTTAAAAACTTATATTGCAGAATCAAAACCAATTTTATGGGTAAATTATTTTCTGATAAGCCAAGATATTTTGAAATACAATATTTAAATGCTAGAGATTCTATCATTCCATTCTTAAAAGATCAATTTCTTCCTGAAAAAGGGAATCATATCTTAGAGATCGGAAGCTCTGAAGGTGGTGTTTTAAAAGCATTTACTGAGCTTGAATGTATTTGTACGGGAATTGAATTGGCGCAATACAGAGTTGATTTAGCCAATGGGTTTATGGCAGAAGAAGTTAAGTCTGGACGAGTCAAGTTCATCAATGAAGACATTTATAATATTGACCCTAATGCCTTAACCCATAAATACGACCTAGTCATTCTGAAAGATGTGATAGAACACATTCACAATCAAGAAAAATTCATGCAAAAGATTGGCGAATTCTTGAGTGATGATGGAATTATCTTTTTTGGTTTCCCCTCCTGGAGAATGCCTTATGGTGGTCACCAACAATGTGCAGAGTCAAAATTAATGGCGAAACTACCTTACTACCATTTATTACCGATGTTTGCTTATCAAGCAATTCTTAAACTATTTGGAGAAAAACAAACCGTAATTGATGGTTTAGTGGAAATCAAAGAGACAGGGATTTCTACTAAAAGGTTTGAGAAATTGTGCGCTGTAAATAGTTTTAAAATTGAGAAAAAAATTAAATACTTAGTGGCTCCTATTTATGAATATAAATTTGGATACAAAACGAAGACCTTACCTAAATGGATCGCTTCTATTCCTTATTTTAATGATTTCTTTACCTTTCAATCTTATTATATCGTTAAGAAGAAATTTTAAATGCGCCGAACCCACTTGGCTAAAGATTCTTGATATGGATATAATGGGTAGTGAATGGATTGGTGGAGCTTTGTGCCCTCAAAAACAGTGTCTCCTGATTCAATTTTTAAGGCAGCTTCTGGCCAAGCTACAAATTCAACTTTAACATGGTACTTCTCTGCCACTAAAGTTGCCACTTCTAACAAGCTTAAATTATCCTCACTGCCTATATTATAAACTTCATTCTTAGTGGATCTAAGTCCAATTGCTTGTATTATTGTCTCCGAAATATCTCTAACATGTGTAAAAGTTCGTTTTAAACTCCCATCTCCATAAATAGTAATTTTTTCTCCTTTAACAGCTTTACTTATAAAAAATCTAATCGTTCCGTAGGAGTATACTTCATCAATTAAATTACCATAGGGAACACCAATTCTAAAAATAGCAGCATCAACAGTTGATTCGTTTAACAGTTGTACGCAAACTAATTTATTTTTTGTGTAAATAATCTTTGATTCTTTTTCCGCTGTTTCAGTTCCTCTAAATATAGGGATTAACTCTTCAAATGAAGCCATTATTCTATCCTACTTGTCTGCATCATAATACTTAAGAGCTGCTTCATCTTTTAGTTCCATATCAGAACTCTTTAGCCATGTCAAATTTACTACAGCTAGGAGATTCTTCAGCAATTAAAACAATAATGAAATCTTTTTTTTACCGTTTGGCAAAATAGTAATATTAACTTGTTATGCTTTAAATCGCTTAAAAGTTGTGAAATGTTTAATTCTTAATCTTTCTAAAGAAAGCGACTAAAAACCTTTTGTCTATAGACTGATAATATTGAATTTTCTCAAAATTTGGGTTTTTATCATAAAAATCATAAGGCTGACTGGTTGGACTTAATTTAGGTCGATAGCCATAATGAGATTCCCAAATAATAAGATCTCCTACCTGAAAAGTATCTGCAGTTTCTTTAGGAATACCTAACTTCATTACAGGTTCCTTTATGAAATCACGTCTATTTTTTTCTAAATAATAGAAAAACAAACCATGTCCACAAGCTATTCTATTTGTGTCAGTAAATAATTGAGTAGTTGCTGTTTGTGGATTATTTCCTAATTTCAAATGTTGTGCATACCATTTTGCTGCTTTTTGAATAGTCTTTTCTTCTGGTTGAATTCTTCGAGTAGTTATCGTTGATATTCCAAGAAAAATAGAAATTAAAGCAAAACTTATTAAATAGTGTTGTTTCTTTAATGGTAGTATTAATAAAACTGTTATTATTATTGAAAATATTAAAGGTTTCCAGTTCACTACTTCAATCAATTTAATAAAATTGTGATCAAATGTTTGAAAAGCTCCAACAGCTATTAATAATGGAATTAAGAAAATTAATAGTAGATACTTTTTATTGAATTGAATGATCTCATCCAACCCTAAAACGCCTAAGATACCAAGTAATGGTGAAATAATTATCAGATATCTTAAATTACCTCCATTTCCAGGTCCAAAATTAAATGATTGTGCATTCATAGCGCAATTCAATAAAAATATAACCAAAACAGGTAATAAGATATACCAATTAGGCTTTTTCTTTTTTAGAATGATGATTGCAACATATGAAACAAATAAAGTTAAAGCAACAGCACCAAATATAACATTAGACATTAAGAAATAATGCTCAAAACCTTGCTTTGGCCAAGCATTTTTAATTCCTTCAGAATATGCTATCATACTATGAGGGAGATACAAGACATCACCGGTAACAATCCAGCCAATTGTGTTTTGAAAAACGGTAAAAAATCCTGTTAATAACGCAGCAATCCATTCTTTTTTAAATAGTAGAACTAAAAAAAGTAATCCAGAAATAAGATGATATTCTTGCCGTGTAAATGCCATATACGATACTATTAGTGCCGTAATCATGTATTTTTTATTGAAAAACTGTAACGCTGCTAAAACCATTAAGAAAGCAACTGTCAACTCTGAATAATTTCTAAAAGAAAGCATAAACCATAAAGGTTGAATACCTAAAACAAAGAATATTAACAACTTATTTTCACTACCTAATTTAGATAATAATCGATAAGAGAAATATACAGTAAATGCTGCTACGACACTATTAAATAATTTAAGAAATATAAAACCTCCTAATGCTGGGATTGCATAAAGAATTTTATATCCTGACTTTGCATTAGCCCCTAGTGTTTGGAGTATATCATCATACCAAAAACTTTGAAATAACATAAAATTTCCGACTTCATCATGCTGATAAAACCCATCAGAAAAAGTGGAAAAAGCAAAATATATAATTGCTAGAATTCCTGTCATTAGTAGAATGACAAAGTTACTTACCTCTTTATATTCAGGACTATTTGTTTTTATGTTTGATTTACTATTCATAATTTAAGACTGTTGCTCCAGTCTTGACAATAATCTTACTGGTTTCTAATTGACTGTTAATTTCTCTAAACAACAATTGAAATACTGCCGCTGCTGTTAAGGGTGTTCTAAATCGACCTAAGGTACTATGGTCTGGTGCGGATTGGTCTATATTTAATCCGCAAAAATAACCAGAAGAGATGCTGTCATTTACCCGATCTTCTACTTCATAGTCACTAATCCATACCAGGTTTGATGTAGTCCCATTTTAAATAATAATAGGCCATCGTAACTCGGTTTTCCGGCAGTACTTTTCTCTTTTTGGTAATGAGTGTCTATTAGTAAACTTATTTTCACTACCTAATTTAGATAATAATCGATAAGAGAAA
>JAWUVT010000158.1:0-7944 GCA_034112225.1 Flavobacteriales bacterium
TGGATGGTCGCATCACCGCCTTTTACTTTGTAATCAACAGCAATTGTTTTCCCGTTCACTTTTAAGTTTCCCCGATTAACTTTGTCGATCCAAATAGATGGCGTAGAACGAGGAACTGCCTCAGAGAAAAATTCAATGATACTTAATCCTTCAAATTTTCTTTTAACAGCTAATTTATAGGTAATCGATTTTGGAATACTTCCGGGTAAAGGATTCGTAACTTCTTTTATGGCTTGAAGGAATTGATTTTTATCCATTGAAAAATTAATACTACAAAATAAACCTATTTATAAGGAATATTTTCAATTTATACCCATCAAATATTCACTATTTTAGTTTTTACCCTAGCGCAACTTTTTTCTTGTCCCAATAACAAAGTTGAAATTATGACATCCCTTGTTCTTAAGAAATTTCAATACGGGGTTTATCCGATTTAAACCAATCAGTGTAAGACAAACGTTAAATCACAAGAGTTGGAAAGGGGGAAGGGGAGGGAAGCTCTCCTCATTTTTAAGCATTAGATTTATGCCGTACAAAAAAAAGGAGTGTTGGAAGCTGAATTTCTTTGGTATTATTTCTCCTAAGCCTTACGTTCTAAACCAATGCACACCTAATGTTACTGAAGCTCAACAACACGCTACTGTTTGGGTACTTATAGACTCCCTTATTAACGGATAAGCAGTTGTATTGCGCGGTTAATGGAGAACGCTTAGAATGCTGAAGGATTGAGGCTATTTGCTACAAATACCTTTCTTTCAAAATGTTTATGTGGTGTGTTTCGTGTCCTGAGATGATAAAACCAATAGCTAAAACTGTTAAGTCGTTTCCGCTAGCCGTTCCTTTTCTTTCTAACATCTCCGCAGTAAAGCTGTTAAATAAAGCGATGCTTCCTTGTCTCACAAGGTTAAACTCGTTTGTAATCTCATTTAAAGTCCGTTCGTTAGCACCAGAATAAGGCACATAACCATCATGATCATAACCTGGCAAATCCGTTTGGTCGTTTCTGGCAAAACGCAAAGCCCTGTTGCAAAATATACGTTCGGTATCAATCATATGAACCAGTAATTCTTTAATGGTCCATTTGCCTTCAGCGTAAGCAAAATTGCCTTTTTCTTCAGTAATTAAATCTAAAAGCTCGTTGGTTCTTTTATGCGTTTGATCTAGAGCACTTGTAACCTCTAGTTTTTCATCCACTAAGCTGATGTAGAAATTAAAGTATTCAGCAAAGTTGTGATTGATAAGTGCTTCATTCATAATATTTCCTGTTGTTTATACGCCAAAAATATTAAATAAAGTGTTAAGTTTACCTTCTTTCAAAAAATAGAGTATAATGACAAAAATAAAATTCGGAACAGACGGTTGGAGAGCAATCATAGCAAAAGATTTTACAGTAGACAATGTTGCAAGAGTCACCTTAGGATCAGTAGCGTGGTTGACCCAAAATTTCGAGAATCCAAGTGTCGTTATTGGTCATGATTGTAGATATGCAGGAGAGTTGTTTGCAGAAACAGCAGCAAAGGTATTTGCCAATGCGGGGATAAAAGTATTTCTAGCAAAAGGACCAGTTTCTACACCGATGGTTTCTTTAGGAACTTTACATCAAAAAGCTTCCTTAGGGATTGTAATTACAGCCTCTCATAATCCACCATCGTATAACGGATATAAATTGAAAGGACATTTTGGAGGCCCTTTATTACCCAAAGAAATTCAAGAAGTAGAAGATTTAATTCCTGAGACGAATTCTGTTGATTTAGACGGCTTAGATCTTGAGGAATTAAAAGCGAAAGGTATTTTAGAAAACATTGATTTAGAAACCATGTATGTGGAACATGTTGAAGCAAACTTTGACATGGAGTCTATTCGTAATTCTGACATGAGTTTTGCTTATGATGCCATGTATGGCTCAGGTCAAGATGTAATGAGAAGATTATTACCCGACATAGATTTTTTACATTGCGATCATAACCCTGGTTTTAATGGAACAGCACCAGAACCTATCCATAGAAATTTAGGAGAATTTTCAGAGATGATTAAAATGGCTGATGGTCAGATTAATTGTGGGTTAGCAACTGATGGTGATGCCGATAGAATAGGATTATACGATAGTGAAGGGAATTTTGTAGATTCTCATCACATTATTTTATTGTTGATTAAGTATTTAGTTGAAGAGAAAAAATACACTGGAAAAGTCGTGAATGCCTTTTCAGTATCTCCCAAGGTGAAGAAAATGTGTACTCATTTTGGCTTAGAATACCAAGTCACGAAGATTGGATTTAAATACATTGCAGGGATCATGCTTGCAGAGGATGTTTTGTTGGGAGGTGAGGAGTCTGGAGGTATTGCCACAAAAGGACACATTCCAGAAAGAGATGGAATTTGGATGGGCTTAATCCTTTGGGAATACATGTCGAAATCTGGTAAAACCTTAGAAGATTTAATTGAAGACATCTATGAGATTGTAGGTGCATTTAAGTTTGAACGCATTGATATGCATTTAAAAGAAGAAGAAAAATTAGCGATTGTTGCCAATTGTGAGGCTGGAGCTTATACCTCCTTTGGAGACTTGGAAGTGAGAAGAGTTGAAAACGTTGATGGCTTTAAATATTTCTTTGACAATGATGAGTGGGTAATGATTAGAGCTTCGGGTACCGAACCTGTATTAAGAACCTATGCAGAAGCTACGACTAATGAAGGGGCATTTAAAATTTTAGAAAAAGTACACGCTGAATTTAAAAAATAATGGTGAATGCTCTAATGAGAGAATGAATAAATGAATAGTTCTGTTGAATATAACTTCTTAAAATCTGCATTAACGTTAGAAAATCCATTTCTTTCAACAGCAGGCTTTATGGATTGGCTCGATGAGAAAAAGGCAAATGTCAACCATAAAATAACCCCCATAAAATTCTCAGAAATGAGCAATTGGGTTTTTAATGAGCAGACAGGAAACTTGGAGCATGATTCTGGAAAATTCTTTTCGATAGAAGGCATAAAGGTAAAAACAAATTGGGGGAAAGTTTCCCAATG
This sequence comes from Flavobacteriales bacterium, assembly GCA_034112225.1. GTDB lineage: Bacteria > Bacteroidota > Bacteroidia > Flavobacteriales_E > Vicingaceae. The sequence goes on from JAWUVT010000158.1 coordinate 3,028, forward strand.
GTCTCAGCCAATAATTAATCAACCAGAAATTGGATTTTTAGGAATCATCACAAAAAATATTGATGGAGTTTTGTATTTTTTAATGCAAGCGAAAATTGAACCCGGTAATATTAATGCGGTTCAATTGTCCCCAACTCTACAAGCTACAAAAAGTAATTACACTCAAGTTCATAAAGGAACCCCTCCGAATTACTTAGCCTATTTTTTAGACGACAGGGAAGATGTAACTGTTTTATTAGACCAATTACAATCTGAGCAAGGAGCACGGTTTTTTAAGAAAAGAAATAGAAACATAATTATAGAAGTTACTTCGGAAATTGAAGTGAAAGAAGATTTTTGTTGGTTAACATTAGGTCAGATTAAACAATTGCTGACCTTGGACAATGTCATCAATATGGATACGCGTACCGTTATTTCTGGGATTCCATTTGGAGATTTAGAGCAGTTAGCCGAGTTCGGAAAAATCAAGCAAACCAAACATGAAAAAGCATTGTTAGTCTCTGAATTGGATACTAAAAATGGGATGAATAGTATGGAGCGAATTATATCTTGGATTACCAAGCATAAAGCTTTTGCAGAATTAGAGGTAGATAAAATTCCTTTAAGTTCCATTTCCGATTGGAAAAAAGATGAAGAGAAGATTTATCATGAAGCGTTGAAGTATTTTTCAGTCATTGCCGTTCGTGCAGAAATAGGAAATAGAGAGGTGCACAGTTGGACGCAACCCCTAGTAAAATCTGCTCAGGAAGGTATTATCGCATTTTTAGTAAAAGAAATTAATGGTGTTTTACATTTTTTGGTTCAAGCAAAATTAGAAAGTGGAAATTTTGACATTATTGAATTGGCGCCAACAGTACAATGCCTAACAGGTAACTATAGAAAAGGAGAAAGTGAATATGAAGTGCCCTACTTGGATTATGTGCTAGATACAGCCTCAAAAAATGCAACGGTAAGGTACTCCGCATTTCAATCTGAAGAAGGCGGAAGATTTTTTGAAGAACAGAATAAAAATATGATTATTGAAGTTGGAGATGATTTTGATGTTATTGTTCCAGAGAAATACATTTGGATGACTTTAAATCAGATCAAAACATTCATAAAATTTAATAATTACCTCAATATTCAGTCGAGAAGCTTATTGTCGGCTGTAAAGTTTGTTTAGTATGAAGAGATTAAGAATAGGGGTTTTAGGATGTGCAAGCATTGCAAAACGTTCTGTAATTCCAGCAATCAAAAGTATTCCTGATTTTGAGTTGGTAGCAATAGCGAGTAGAACAAAAGAAAAAGCAGAAGAATTTGCGTTAGCATTCGATTGTGAAGCGATAGAAGGCTATCAAAATTTAATTGACAGAAAAGACATCGATGTAATTTACATGCCTTTACCAACAGGCTTACACGAAGAATGGGGTTTGAAAGCGTTGCACGCAGGAAAACACATTCACATTGAGAAGTCTTTAGCAATGAATTATGAATCCGCTAAAAAAATGGTGGATTTAGCTCGAGAAAAAGGCGTGTTGATTATGGAAAACTTTATGTTTATCTACCACCAACAACATCAATTTGTAAAAGGTTTAATTGCTCAAGGAGAAATAGGAGCGCTAAGATGTTTTAGAAGTTCTTTCGGATTCCCACCCTTAGATAAAGCCAGTTTTAGATACAATAAATCCCTAGGTGGTGGAGCATTGTTAGATGCTGCAGCTTATACCATTAGAGCCTCTCAGCTATTTTTAGGCAATGATCTTAAAGTTGAAGCGGCTACATTAAATACAGAAAATACGGAAGTAGATATTTTTGGTGGCGCTTATTTAAAAGCGGCGAATGGAATGTTTGCTGAAGTTGCTTTTGGATTTGATAATTTCTACCAATGCAATTATGAAATTTGGGGAAGTAAAGGCAAATTGATTGTGCAAAGAGCATTTACTCCCGGAGCAGAATTTAAGCCTCAAATTACATTAGAACAACAAGGAGATGTTATTCATTATGAAGTGGAGGCTGAAAACCATTTTATAACCCTCTTAACTGAATTTAAACGGTGCGTGTTTGAAAGAGATTTCGAATCAAAATATGAAGAGATTTTAAATCAAAGCAGGTTAATTCAAGAATTAAAAGAAAAAGCAAACTAAGCTATGAGTGAAGAAAGGGAATTTGATAACTTTGATGAGCATGCCGTTGGTTATCGTAAAACACACGATAAGGTAGTAGAAATGAGTGGCACTGACAGTGACTATTTTAGCGAATATAAAATTGTTGAGCTTTTAAAATTTGAGGATTCAGCTCAACCTTCAACTGTTTTAGATTTTGGTTGTGGAGATGGAAATAGTTCTGTTTTCATCAGAAAGCACTTTCCGAATGCTAACGTTTTTGGAACAGATGTTTCTGAGGCGAGTGTGAAAATTGCACAGGAGAAAAAGATAACCAATGCGCTATTTAAAGCTTACGATGGTTCTAAATTACCATTTGAAGACGATCACTTTGATGTGGTGTTTACTTCAATGGTATTTCATCATATTGAGCATAAATTGCATGAAGGCATTTTAGCTGAGATTAAACGAGTCTTAAAAAAAGGAGGGAGATTTTATAATTTTGAACATAACCCCAATAACCCTTTACCAAGAAAGGTTTTTCGTGAATGTGAGTTTGATGAAGATGCCGTTTTACTAAAACCATCTTATGCAAAATTCGTAACCAGTAAAAGTGGGTTGCGCCTGCAAAACCTAAATTATACCTTGTTTTTTCCAAGGCATAAAATCTTTAAACCATTTATTGGATTAGAAAAAATGTTAACTTGGTGCCCGATAGGAGCTCAATATTATATTAGAGCAATTAAATAAGGCCATTTTTCTAAAATTAAGTAATGAGTAATTCAGCAATAGAAATATCAATTGTAAGTCCTGTTTACAGCGCAGAAACCATTATCGATAATTTGGTAGCACGAATTATTGCTGCCGTATCAAAATTAACGGATCATTACGAAATTATTCTAGTAGAAGATTGTGGACCGGATAATTCTTGGCAAAAAATTCAAGAAAATTGCAAAAAAAATCCAAAAGTAAAAGGGGTGAAGTTGAGTCGTAATTATGGACAACAACACGCCATACAAGCAGGTTTAGACGCAAGTGTTGGTCAATATATTATTACGATGGATTGTGATTTGCAAGATCAACCTGAAGAGATAGGGAAATTGCTCGCTAAATCTAAAGAAGGATATGAAATTGTGGTGGCCAGCAGAAAAAATAGACAAGATGATTTTTTCAAAAAGTTTTTATCAAGTGTCTTCTATTCTACTCTAGGGTATTTAACAGAAACCAAACAAGATAAAACCGTCGCCAATTTTGTCTGTTATCAGAGAAAGGCCGTTGATGCTATGGATAGGATTAAAGACCATAATAGATATTACCCTATGCTACAACAATTAGTAGGTTTTAACACGGCTAAAGTTAGTATCGAACATGCCGAAAGAGAAGATGGCAGTTCTTCGTATTCATTTTCAAAACGATTGCGTTTAGCAATGGATACGATTTTAACGTTTTCTGATAAGCCTTTACGTTTAACCGTTAAATTTGGTGTAGTACTTTCTTTTTTGTCAATATGCGCAGCGGTTGTAATGGTTGTTCTTTATGTCTTTAGTGATGTAAAAGCAGAGGGGTGGGCAAGTTTGGCGCTGCTCTTAAGTTTTTTCTCAGGCATAATTATTTCTGTACTCGGAGTGGTAGGTTTATATGTGGGTAGAACATTTGAAAGTGTTAAACAACGGCCTACATACATTATACATCAAACAATAAATTAGTTTGTTCGCTATGAAAAAAGCAATCGTATTTGGCGCAAATGGATATTTAGGAAGGCACATCGCTTACTTTTTAAAAAAGAACAATATTGAATTTGTTCCAACAGGAAATGCTCCAACATCCATTGATAATCACCCTAATTATCAGCAAATTGATATCACCAAGCAAGAAGAATTACAACCACTCGATTTTAAGGTAGATTATGTTTTTGCATTTGCTGGATTAACCGGTACTGGAAATTCTAAAGAAGAGGTAGAAAGGTTTACCAAAGTAAATGAACAAGGCTTGTCCAATGTTATTCAATGTTGCGAGGAGGTTCGTGATTTGAGAATTGTTTTCCCATCTACAAGGTTGGTGTACAAAGGAATTGAAAATACTCCGTTGGTTGAAACCGCTGAAAAAGAATCAAAAACAATTTATGCAAAAAATAAATTAGTGTGCGAACAACTGTTAAAAGAATCAACGGTGGATGCTACTATTTTTAGAATTGGTGTTCCCTATGGTAATTTAATTGATGAAGTGTACTCCTATGGAACAATTGGGTTTTTTATAAGTAAAGCTGTTAAAGGCGAAAACATTACTATTTATGGAGATGGGAGTTTAAAACGAACCTTTACACATGTTCGAGACATTTCGGAGTCAATAATAAAAGCAATAGGACTTAACCCCACTAAAAATGAAGTTTATAACATCGGCAGTGCGGACAATTTAAGCTTGTTAGAAGTGGCAACTATAGTGGCAAAGAAGTACAACGTTAAAGTTGAATTTGTAGCTTGGCCAGAAGCTGCCTTAAAAATTGAATCAGGAGACACTGTTTTTGATGGGAATAAATTAAAAGAGGCTATTGCATATAACGACAAGAATTCATTAAAAAAGTGGATAAATGAATTAAGACCGTTGCAAGGATAGCTTTCCAATATTGACCTTAAAAAGATTATTTACACGATTCTTACTCCGTCATATCTGATTATATTTACTGTATGAAATTAGAAAAAGCCCCCACTTTAGCAGATCGTTTTTATGATTTACGCACAAGAAAGATGCAACCTACATTTTTCACACTGATACATACACTATTAGACTGGAAGAAAATAAGTTTACTAATAGACACTCATTACCAAAAAGAGAAAAG
>JAWUVT010000159.1:0-8314 GCA_034112225.1 Flavobacteriales bacterium
ACAGCACAACATATTGTTGGAGGAATAAGTTCCTTAGAAACCGATCCCATATTTGAAGCATCTATAGCCAGAGGTATTACTGCCATAGATACTGCTCTTTGGAATAAGCATACGATTGATACAGACACTCAATTAAATGAAGCAACTGTTGATGCTTTTGTTGCAGATAATGGATATTTACTTACGGAAGTAGACGGTTCTATAACGAATGAAATAGAAATCCCTACAGGAGGAAATGACGGAGATGTTTTGCGAACTAACGGTCTAGGTGATTATAGTTGGATTAATCAAACAATCAATACTGATCATCAGAATATTTCAGGATCGAACTTAACTGGAACGATTTTAACAATAGGAATAACTGGAGGCTCTTCTGGGAGTGTAAATTTAACTGCCTTAGAAGATGGAGATGCTTGGCAAGTGAGTGGAGAAGATCTTGCTTCGGATATTGGCAGAATAGGAAGTGTAGGAATTGGAACCGTAAATCCAAGCCATAAATTACATGTAGAAGGAAATGCTAAAATTACTGAAATGCCTAGTGCATTGCTTACTGATAGTATCGTGTTTACTTCACTTGAAGGAGAAATTAAAAAAATGAGCGTAGATAGATATACTCAACATGTTGTTGATCTTATTTTCCCACCGAGTCAGGGGACTTTAAGCGGGGTGTCAAGCGAATGTACAGGGATAACGATTTCAGGTGTTTACACCGTAGGTGTGATTTTAGCAGCCTCTAATTCTATTACCGTTGAAGTTGACGTTACAACCGATCAGAGTTTTAGCACTGCTGGTACCTATACAATTTTTGCGGCTACAGTAAACGGATATTCTTTTTACAAAGAAGGTATCTTTTTTAATACTGGTCTGCAAACTTTGGTGATACAAGCTTCTGGGAAACCAATTAACGCGGGGGCAACGACTTTCATCCTCAATTATAATGGCGGATCATGTTCGTTTAAAATTCCTGTGGTAAACTGATTAGAACTGCAGTGGTATGTTTTTCATCTCTTTTAGGTTGGTCCGCTATATTTAGAGATGTGCGTTTATAAGAGTTTTTAAACCAATCTTTTTAAACACTAAAAAAAGGAATAGGAGAACTCCGAAGATGGAAGCGTTAGTAAAAGCAACTTATTTTAAAAGCAATAGATGCTTGTAAAACATAAAAAACAGTTAAAATTATTAAAACTAAAAAATCATGAAATCAACAATAAAAATTTTAAGTGTAGGGCTTTTAATTGTTAGCCTATTATGTTCTACAACCTTTGCACAAAGTCCCGAAAAAATGAGCTATCAAGCAGTAATTAGAGATGCTGAGCATTATTTGATATCCAATCAGGATGTTGCTTTACGATTACAAATCATACAAAGAACTGTAAACGATTCAGTAATTTATAAAGAAACTCATCTTGTAACTACCAATGCCATTGGTTTAGTAAGTTTAGAAATCGGATCAGGAGATGTATCTTTTGGAGTCTTTAATGCTATTGATTGGGGAAACGGGACCTATTTTGTGAAAACAGAAATTGATCCAACTGGAGAAACACTCTATACGATTACTGATACCAGCCAATTGATGAGTGTGCCTTATGCATTACACGCTAATACTGCAGAAAGTTTTGTTGGAGAAATAAGTTCATTAGAAACCGATCCCCGCTTTGAAACATCTATAGCGACTGCTATTACTGCAGCAGATATTGCTCACTGGAATAATCATACGGTTGATACCGACACCCAATTGGATGAAGCAACTGTGGATGCTTTTGTAGCAAACAATGGATATTTAGTGGGGGAAGTAGACGGTTCTATAACGAATGAAATAGAAATTCCAACAGGAGGAGAGTCTGGACAGGTTTTACAAACTGACGGTCAAGGGAATTATAGTTGGGTGTATCAACCAACTAATACTGATCATCAGAATATTTCTGGATCGAGCTTAACCGGAACGATTTTAACAATAGGAATAACAGGAGGAGATTCTGAAGATATAGACTTATCTACCTTAGGAAGTGGAGATGGAGATGCTTGGGGAGTGATTGGAGAAGACATTGCTACGGATATTGGTAGAACAGGACGTGTAGGAATTGGAACCGTAACTCCAAGCCATAAATTACATGTAGAAGGAAATGCGATAATTACTGAAATGGCTGCTGCTTCGTTTACTGATAGTATCGTGTTTACTTCATCTGAAGGTGAAATTAGACAAATGAGCGTTGATAGACATACCAATCATATTGTTAACAGTATTTTTTCACCAAGTGTCGGAAATTTAGTATGTACAGGTATAACTCCTTATGGTGTTTACATTAAAAGGTTACCGCTAGATATGTCTTATTATATATCCGTTGAAATCAACGTTACAACAGCTGGTAGTTATACCATTTCTTCGGATACACTTAATGGTTATTATTTTTACAAACAAGCTTTTTTTTTCAATACAGGGCTTCAACACACGAACGTACCCGGTTTTGGAAATCCCGTAGATGCGCAACGTGATGAATTTACCTTAACTTATGGGAATAACGAATGTCCGTTTAATGTTGATGTAATTGGAGATGCTTCAGGAGAACTGATTTGTTCGGTTAATCTGGTAGGAACCTATTTTAATCCCGCGGCTTTAGATGGAAGCACTAACTATATAGAGATTGATTTAAATTTCTTGTCCAGTGGAAACTGGAGTGTGACTACAGATGAGCTTAATGGGTATTCCTTTTCGGGTGCAGGATCAGTAGTTACATCTGGAAATCATAGAATTACCATAGTTGCATCAGGTCTTCCTGCTAATATTCAAACAGATGAATTTACGATTACCTTAAGTAATTCAACTGCTACTTGTCCAGTTTCAGTAAATGTAATTGATATATATCGATCAGGCACTAACCATTGCGCCAATGGGAGAGCAAATGTAGTTAATGTACTTAGCCCAATAACAGGAAAGCTTTGGATGGACCGTAATTTGGGGGCTAGCCAAGTTGCACAAACAAAAACTGATGCTTTCGCTTATGGAGATTTATACCAATCAGGACGTTTTGCGGATGGGCACCAATGCCGGAATAGTGGCATAACAGGTGTATTGTCCGAGATCAATAATCCTAGTCATGATAATTTTATTACTGGTGATATTGAGAATGGTAATGATAGAGATTGGCGATCAACACCTGCCAGGGACTTGTGGCAAGATGAAGGAGGAATTAATAATCCTTGTCCTATAGGTTACCGTATACCTACAAAAGAAGAGTTTAATGCAGAGATTAGTTCTTTTACCAATATTAATGATGCTTTTACTAGTTTCTTTAAATTCCCAGCTGCCGGGTTTCGAAAATTAGAGACGGGTGGTTTTGGTGGTGTAACTGAATTTAGCTACTATTGGAGTGGTACTTATCCAGGACCTAACGATATGTTATATAGCGTTGGATTAAGGGATGTTTCGGTGTCTAATGGTCCTCAATATGGATCTTATGGGTTTTCAGTTCGTTGCATTAAAAACTAGTAATTATGAATAGGATTTGATACATTCATTTATCCTCCTGTCTAAAAAAGACAGGAGAATAATTTTCAATAAAAAATATGAAAGGATTTTTAGTTAATTTATTTATTTTTTCACAGCTGATTTCATTTAGCAATACCCTATCGGGTACACTTGCTGGCCATGCAGAACAAGAGCTTACCCTGTATGGATATAGCCATTTTAAAAGCATTGTTTTGGCTAAAGCGCTATTAACCCAAAATGGGGAGTTTACGCTAAATTATGCGAACGACTACAAGGGGATGGCGTATTTGCAATTTAGTGCCAAAGAACAGTTGTTTGTTATTTTGCACCAACAAAATATGAAACTAGCGGGTACTCATCTCATAGAACCCAATAGTATTGTTTTTGAAAATAGTTACGATAACACCATTTTTTCGAACTATGGCAGAGTACATAGTCGAAGTGAAAATATATTGGCAGGCTTAAAACATGTACTTCCTTTTTACAAAGACGTAGTACTACTTTCTCCCCCAAATGCGTTTTATTTAGCAACACTTAAAGAGATCGATCGGTTAGAAAAAAAAGATCAGGAATACATCAAACAATTGCACGATACCAGTTATGTAAAATGGTTTTTGCCACACCGAAAATTAATTGGTGATATCTCGGCTTCTGTACAAAAGTATCCGGAGCGTATTCCCGAGCATATTAAGCAATTTAGAGAAATAAATTTTAGCCATTCCAATATGGTAACTTCGGGCTTGTTGGCAAATTTGATAGAATCACATTATTGGTTGTTAGAAAATAGTGGAAAGACTTTAGAGAGCATGTACGCCGCAATGAACAAATCCACAGATGCACTGATGGCTTCTTTACAGCACTACGATGAGCTGTTAAACAGTACCACCAATCATTTGTTTGATTATTTAGAAAAGCACAGTCTTTTAAAGGCTTCTGAATATTTAGCACTAAAAATGTTAACCGATAACAGTTGTACCTTGGATAATGATTTAGTAAAACAGCTGGAAACCTACCGTATTATGAAGGTGGGCAACAAAGCACCCCCAATTAAAGCCCAAGGAATCCTTCTTAAAAATGGGAAGGAAATTGCGGAGAACGACAATTTTGAAGTGTTGAACAACAAAATCACCTTAGTGGTGTTTGGATCTAGTTGGTGTGAAACCTGTAGAAAAGAAATTCCTAAGCTAAAAAACTATTATGCAGCATGGCAAGAGAAAGGCGTAGAAGTAGTGTTTGTCTCCTTGGATAACGAAGCAACAGCATTTAATGATTTTGCAAAAAGTTTTCCATGGCTATCTATTTGTGATTTACAAGGGTGGGAGAGCCCAATAGTAAACAATTACTATGTTTTTTCTACACCAACCATGTTTTTACTCGATAATAAACAAAATATTTTGGTTCGACCAATATCAATAGAACAAGTTGATGCTTGGGTAAAACACAGAATTAAAAATGAAGAATAGAATTAAAGATATAAAATCTAATTTTTTGCAGTGTCTTGGTCTGATGACTCTAAGCGAATGAGTACATTTCATCCGAACACTTTGTTTAACTAAAAACACTTTCGTTAAGGCCTTTTCTGTGCAAGCTCATTTCGCTATAACCTGAAAGTCAAAAAATACAAACAAACAATACAGAAAGCAACCAGACCAACACCAATATAGGCAGGAGGTCTATCTTTCGTTTTTATAGCACCAATAATGTACATCAATCCAAAAGCAAAACTTAAGATTGCAACGATAGTAAATAGAAGAATTATGGCTTTAGACATCGTGTTGTTTTACAAATTTACTGGATTTCATTTTTCAAAAGGAGGAATGTATTAAAAATCTACTTTACCTTTAGCTCTTATACCAAGTCCTTTAACTCCAAACATGGTTGGGACACCTGGGTTCTCTAAGTAGGTTAATCTTTGTAAGAATTCTATTCTAAATACTTTAAAGAAATTCATTATTCCAACACTCGCTTCTACATAAGGCACACCGTTTTGAAATGCAAAAGTTGAAGGGTCACCATTTACATCTACAGGAAATTTATATAAGTCGGTTTTAATATTAGGATTGTTGTCATCCGTTAAATTACCATATAAAGCCTTAATCGATAAAACCTCTCTCCATTTCAACTTTTTTAATAAAGGAATTTTATTAAAAATAAAGCCATTAAAAAAATGAGTTACTTTAACACTTGCATATTCATCACTGATAAACTCCATAAAATTCATCATGTTAAAAGAAGTTTCTTGTAAAAAGAAAGATTGATTGGCTTGAGGTAAATTTAAAAGAGGGTAGGGAACACTCCCGAAAATTTTCCCAGCTTCTAACTCTAGATCTGTAAATCCTAATTGAGCAAAATAGAACCTTTTAAATATATGGCCTGCAGTTCTAGAGAATTGGTACTCTCCATTAATAACACCTTTAATGCCTTGTCGGTAATTTAATTTAAAAATAGGATATTTATTAGGAATTGGTATTCTAAAATTCTTGCCTTGGTAAAATTGTTCGTTTGGAGCAAATCTTAAATTGATATCAAAAGCATCCGTTCTCATAAAGTCTGCTTTTATAGGCTCTAACTCATTGGTTTCAAATGTTAACCTTCCTAAAGCACGTTGTTCTTTATTTTCAAGAATAAGGTTGTATGCAAAACCACTATGGCTCTCTTTATTGTAGTCAATTTTATAGGAATCAAAGAAGATCATTTGATCAGAATTACCTCGTTTAAAAGAAAGTAAAAAGTTGTCATCATTTAAAAATTGTAAATCTTGCCCTGGAAAAACAGTCTCATGCTGGTAAGAAAATGTTATCCTATTTTGAGGGTTAGCTAAAAAGTCTCGATTAAAGGAGTGGGTGGCGCCAAAAAAATATTTCCACTCTTTATCCTTAAACCCATAGGCAGCATAAGATTCAAACCTATTTTTCTTACTCAATAATTGGTTGGTTCTAAATCCAGCACGTAAACGAAAACCTTCTACATCATTAAAACTGTACATGGCAGGCAGTGGTCCAATCTCTATGGGTCCAACGGTTTGCCAACCACTAATTAATAGAAAAACAATATCCATAGTCCTTTTAAACGCAGGTATTTTCTGAATACTATCTATCATATGATAAACACCTTCTTCTTGTTTAGTCAATGTGTCGGGTCTATTTTCTACCCAAAAAGAATCGGTTTTAGTTGTCATATCTTCCTCTTGGATCACTTTTTCAACTCTATCGTATATTTTTTGATCAGCAGGTTGATTAAACACAAAGTTATCGTAATGAATTACTTTTTTACCAAACATTCCTCGACCTTTCTTTGTCAGGTTGTAATCAATAATCAGTTTATCTTTAGAAAGCATCCAAATACTATCTTGGTATAAAGTAAACTCTTGATCTAATTTTAAATCTTGTACAAAATTTAAGTTAATTTCATCAGCAACGCTCATTTCTACTTTGGTAACCGCATAGGTTAGCGAGTCGTTTAGAATGTATAGATTTCCTTTAAAAGCAAAATCAGCTTTATTTCTTGGTGTAAATGCTAAATTAATACAACTTCGTCCATTTACTTCAAGCGTATCTATAATAAAGTACTTGTATATTGTTGATCCTAATGGCGAAATTGGACTGGTAAATTGGTTGGACAATAAATTAATATTGTTATCATAAATGTCAATGTCTTGATAGAGTTTGTCCATTAAGAATGAGATTCCATTATCATCTAAATAACCATCTAAACCTGTCATTTTTGATCCCTTCTGGTATTCTTTAAGCGTCTTAGGGTTCTTTCTGTAATACATTTTAGATGCCGTTTCCATTAAGAAAATAGGTAAATAAGGTTTACCGTTTACTTCGGAAGTATCAATGTGATCAATAACAACTTGAAACTTCTTTTTCAACCATTTTTTATTCAGGAAATCTTCAGTAATATTATTTAAATCCACTTCAACTTTTTCGTATTTATCATATTGATAAAAATTTAAAGCTTCTTTACGGTTATCCTTTTTGTGTTCAATCACCTTTTTAATTAAAGTAACGGCAGGATTTCCTTTGTTTTTGTACCGTTTTTTATCTGCTTTAACAATAAAAGTCTCCATTTCTACAGCATCATTCTTTAACAAAAAATTAATGGTTTGAGATTTACCGATTACAACGGTTTGAAATACGGTTTTGTATCCCACAAAAGAAGCGGAAAGTGTTGATTTTGCCCATTGTGTTTCTAAATGGTATTCGCCATCAAAATCAGTAGTTGTACCTACGTTAGCGCCCTTAAAGGTCACGTTAACAAATGGTAAAGGTTCTTTGGTTTTTGCATCTAAAACAACCCCTTTAATACGAGTTACATCTTGAGCATTTGCTACAAAAAAGAGCGCAGTAAAGAGGCTGAAGAGGAAATATTTTTTATAAATGGAATTCATTACAATCTAAATGTGTTTAAAAAAGTCAAAATTAATTAAATTATAAACACTACAATAAATAGAAATGGCTTATTATAAGTTATTGTAAAATAACTTGCATTTAGTATTATTCTGTTAGATTTAAGCAGTAGTCTATTAAAAGAGGCTTAGTAATGATTAGCAATAATTAAATTTTAAATGCCTTAAATTTCACTATCCATAGTGTCTGTAACTACATGGTATCTTGGATCTTCAATTGAACTTTCAATCAATTGAGCCAATTCAGGCTCCGCTTTTAGTAATAATTTTTTACAATCCGGACTCAAGTGTGTTAATTTCACCTCTTTACCTAAGTCTAAATACTTATTGGTTATGTTTTTAATGGCTTCAATCCCAGAATGGTCATTGACTGTAGATTCAATAAAATCTATTTCAATTTTATCAGGATCATTTTT
>JAWUVT010000160.1:0-9494 GCA_034112225.1 Flavobacteriales bacterium
ATGGCCATATTTTCTCAAAATGATGCGCAAACAAAAATTGATTTTAGAAATTACAATTGGGAAAAACCAAATAGAAATGTTCCTTATATTTTACCCAAAGAAATTGAACAAAAATTAGAGTTGTTCATGCAGTCTATGCAATTGGATTGTGGATCAATAGATATGATTGTAACGACAAAGGATGAGTATGTTTTTTTAGAAGTCAATCCAAAAGGTCAATATGGAATGGTTTCATTGCCGTGTAATTATCATTTAGACAAAATGATTGTAAATGAACTTTTCAATACGAATGAAAAAAAATTTAACTAATAAAGTTTCACCTTATTTAAATGGTGAAATGTTTGAACCTGTTTTTTGGTTTGAATATAACATGGAAGGTTTGAATTTTTAAAGAGTCAATACATCTATTATTAAAAAAAATTAAAACATGAGTAATAAACTACTACAAGACTTAGAGGACACTAAAAACAGGAAGTTCCCTATTGTTTACAAGCATATTGTAGAAACAATACGAGAGAAACAAAACGTAGATTCTGGTTTTGTTAACCTTTCTCCTGAAAAAAAATCAAAATCAAGTTGCTTCAATTTTCATAAACCCATATCAAAACTCTTATAAATGCCCTATTTTAAATTGTTTAACAGTTGTAGACTCGTAAAAGGAGCTGCAACTTCCTTAATCTACGATCTAGAACGAATGGATAATTCTAATTCCATTCCGAATTCTCTATATGAAATATTAACTGAACATTCGGACAAAACGGTTGAGAAAATTAAAGCTGCTTATAACAATGAATATGACACTGTTATTGATCAATATTTTGAATTTTTAGTAAAAAACGAGTATATATTTTATTGTAGTAAAGAAGAATTAGAACGATTTCCAACTGTAGAATTTGAATGGAAATCTCCAAAAAAAATTACGAATTCAATTATTGATTATGATGGTTCGCTAATCATCTCAGCGTATCAAAAATTCGTTAAAGAGTTATCCAAACTGGGGTGTGAGGCTGTTCAAATCAGAAGTTTTGGTGCTCTTACGTTGGAGGAACTAAAAGCATTTGTTGTTTTATTTGAAGAAACAACCATAACAAGTCTTGAAGTCGTTTTCAAGTTTAATACAGAGTTGAGCGATGATGAAATTTTTAAACTTCAACAACAATACCCTCGAATTAGAAAAGTGAGTATTTATAGTGCAGCTGAGAATACCTCTAATTATTTTATTACGCATACACAAGATGATCTTAACCCAGAAAGTGATTGTGGAAAAATTGAAAGCAAATTCTTTTCCATTGGATTTGAAACTTTTGCCGAAGCACAATGCCACAATACGTGTTTAAATCAAAAAATCAGTGTCGATAAAAAAGGTTTAATTAAAGGCTGCCCGAGTATGCAACAGTCTTGTGGTGACATTAAAAAGAACACCATTCATGAAGTGCTTGAAAAAAAAGTGCTTCAGAAGCTATGGACCATCAATAAAGATGAAATAGAAATCTGTAAAGATTGCGAGTATCGATACTGCTGCACGGATTGTAGAGTATTTACAGATGATGATAGAAATAAGTATTCAAGACCATCAAAATGTAACTACAACCCCTACTTGGGTTTATGGGAAGGTGAGGAAGGATATGTGGAAGTAGTACAATGGTTAGCTAATTCAAAAACGATATAAATATGAAATTACATCAACAAATAGGAATCATTTTGCTACTCCTTATTTTCACTGTCAAGAGTAAAGCACAAAATATTAATGAATTATATTTTGAAGCCAATACAGCACGAAAATTAGCTCGTGATGGAAAAACAGACAGCGCCATCACAACTTATGAAAATGCGTTTAAAAAAGTTGATTATGTGCCAACTAAATATCTTCGAAAATTAATTGAATTAGCGAAATTGAATAAGGATAAAGATCGAGTAATTCTTTATAAGAGGCAAATCAAAACACAATTAAAAGGAATAAACCGTGAATTAATTAAGGTATTAGATAGTCTTGTTTTAGAAGATCAAAAAGTTCGAAAAGATAAACTTTTCAAAAGTGTTGGCTATTCTATAAAATGTAATCAAGACCCTAACTGTAGTAAAAACTCAAAAAGATATATACAGTCAAAATTATTACTAAAGAATTGGTCAAGAGTAGATTCTTCAAATATACAAATCCTATTAAATCTATTTAAACAACACGGGTTTATTGGCGAAAAATTAGTAGGACTTAGAAGTTATCATGATGTTCATGTTTTATTAATACATTTTGATAAAGATTCTACAAACGGTATATTATCACCTGTTTTAGAAAAAGCTTTAAAAGAAGGGAAAATATCACCAATACACTACGCCCAAATTATTGATAGACACTTATTCAATTTCAATGGTACTCAAAAGTATTGGGCTTGGCCATGTAGCAATAAGACAGAAAAATTACAATTTTCAGAGGCTGATATTCCAAAAGTTAAAAGATTAAGGGAAAGCATAGGTATTTATGATTCTAAATTTTGGCAAGAAAAAAAACGCAGTTATTGGATTCTTAGAAACAAATATAATTATTGAGTTAAAAGACAAAATTAAAGATGATTTTACACCCCAAAATAGTAGTAATCTTTCTACTCCTTAGTTGTTCAGTTCAACTAAAATCACAAAATATTAATGAATTCTATTTTGAAGCGAATACAGCACGAAAATTAGCTCGTGATGGAAAAACAGACAGCGCCATCACGACTTATGAAAATGCGTTTAAAAAAGTTGATTATGTACACATTACTTACCTTCAAAGAGTGCTAGAACTAGCAAAACTGAATAAAGATGACGCCCGAATAAATAAATATACGCAACAAATAAAAAAACAAGCAGAAGGAACAAGCCCCCAATTAAAAGCGATTGTGGATAGTTTGATTAAAGTCGATCAAAAAATGAGGACAGGGGTTTCGTCTCTAATATCGAATTCTCGATATGCTGCGAAATGTGACTATCAACAAAATGGTAAAAAAAAATCAAAAAGATATAAAAAATCAAAAATAGTGCTAGAAAAATGGGTGAAAACAGACTCTTTAAATACCCATTATTTGCTAACACTGTTTAAAAAACATGGTTTCATAGGAGAAGAACTACTCGGTTCTTGGGGCTTGGTCAACGTATCTTCTATCTTATTACATTTTGACACAGACACCGATAATGCCATCTTAGGACCAATTCTTGAAAAAGCACGGAAAGAAGGAAAAATTGAGCCGCAAGAATTTGCATGTATTTTAGACAGGCATTTAGGAGGGGAGTATACAATACAAAAATATTGGTTCTGGCCATACATTGGTAAAGGGAAATTACAATTCTCGGAAGCAGAGCTTTCCCAAATTATAAAATCAAGAGAAAGTATCGGAATTTATGATGTCGGTTTACGGCAAGTTAAATATTCAGGAATATGGAGTTTTATTGGGGGAGATTATTGGCTCATTCAAAATTACTATACAAATTAAAGCGTTAATAAATAACTTTTTTCAGATACCTTCCAATGATTTGATGAAGTCTGAAAAAGGTTAACCAACTCAAAACCGATATAAAGATGATTTTACAAAAACAACTAATAGGAATCATTTTGCTACTCCTTATTTTCACTATCAAGATTAAAGCACAAAATGCTTAAAAACTTCCCCTTTTACAAACAACCCGACCAAATGGATTGCGGAGCAACCTGTCTACGTATCATCGCCAAACATTATGGCCGAAGCATTGCATTGCCTAAACTCAGGCAGCTTACAGAAACCACTCGAGAAGGCGCCTCTTTAAAAAGATTGGCTAAAGCTTCCGAAACAATTGGGTTTCGCACTTTAAAAAGTAACTTTTGATCAATTCTCCACAGAAATCAAATAGCACTATTGCAAAGATAGGGAGCAAATCGCTATAAAAGCCTCCCTCCACGAAGTTACTTCCACTTAGACTAGCGCTCCAATAATAGCGCTTATTTTTCACTCTCTAGACGCTTAGCTACTACACACTTCAAGAGATTTAACTTCTTAAGATTGAAATTTAGGAGTTCAATAGTACTCAATTTTTTAGTCAAAAATAGCCTCATTTAATGAGATAAAGCTCAGGTCGTCACCTCTTTTATGTTTTATATTTGGATAGTGATTGGATGCTAAGGTCATTTTTTTTAAGACCGAAGCATTCAGGAGCAACGGTTTATAAACTTTTAAAAGAGCGCAGTGCTTCAACACTTCTCTCAAAGCCGCAAAAAGTCCGATTTGAAGATTGGATAGCTTACGCAACTTTATTAAAGCCAGTTTTTACTACTCGCTGTTTTGGTAAAGTCAACTTAATTTAGAGTAGATAAATTAATAATGTAGATTATGAAAAAAATAGAAAGTAAATTGTTTCAAAAATTTGAAACCAATTCAGTATCCAAAAATAGACTATCTGAAATTACTGGTGGTGCAGCATCAGCAACTGGTGATACAGATTGTACCGGAGATGCTATCTCTCCAGATTGTGGAGATATGCAAGCGGGGTCAAGTTTATATAAAGACTCACATCCAACAAGTCTAGATTCAGATAGCTGTAATTTATCGGGAGGAGCACCAATTAGTTTAGGAACTAAAAGTTTTTATACCTCTTTTAGTTTTGCTAGATAGGCTAATTAAGGGGAGCAGTTTTTTAACTGTTCTCCTTTTAAATATTATGAATAAGATATGAAGTTAAAATTTACAATACAGTTATTAAGTCTTTTTACCAGTGTTATTTCACTTGCTCAAAATTCAAGTTATCAGTTGTTTTTTGATAGTATCCATCCAATAGAAGATAATAATTTCTTTAAGTCAAAAAAAATATTTTTAGAGAATGAAAAAAAAATGAACTACGACCCTGTGTTGGTTCTGAATTATCTAGGGGAAGCCCTAACTAATAATGAAGTAAAGTTTTATAAAAAAAAGGTAGTTCTTTTAATGAAGGAGTATGGTTGGAGTTATAGCTTTTCAGATACGCTAGCTAAAAATTTGATATTAAAAGTCAATAATGAGATTTTAGATAAAGGATTAGTTAATTGGACAGTTAGAAAATCTAAAAAGAATTACACTTTTTGGGCAAAAAGACACCCTGAAGCCCTTAAAATGAAACAGGAACTTCTTAAGTTACACGCTTCCGATCAGACGGCAAGAAGATTTGCTCCTAGGATAAAAGATTCTTTATGTTATAATTATTATAGGTTAATATATGACTCGATTCTAAAAGAAGTGGATATGGGGCATGTAAGAAAAATTCAAGAATTATCTATTCAAAATAATGGAGAACTCCCCAATAGTTTTGATCATGGAATTTATGTATCTAATTATATTGAATTTGTACTTTTTCACAATTTTAAACAGGGGAATATAGAGGAGGCTACAGCGTTAATTTTCCCCTATTTAGAAAAAGCATATTTAAACGGTAAAATTTCATCATACTTTTTTGGAATGTATGATCATTATTGTTCAATCTATTACGGTTATCAATATTATGGTACGCTAGAGGATGAGTCAATTAAGGTAAAAGACAAAGAAAATCTTTTTATGCGAAAACAGAAATATAGATTATGATACTTATAATATCCTCCGAAGATGATAAATCAACTAACGATGTAATCAATTGGTTACTTCGATATCAACAAAAATTCTTAAGAATAAGTCAGAAAAACAAGATTACGATTTTAGAAGCTGCAATTAATTCAAAGAATACAGGTCTTCGTTTTTCTATTGATGGAAAAGAATATTCAGATTCAGATTTTAAATGGATTTGGTATAGAAGAAGTAATTATGGATTCACTCAATTTTCATATGATCAAACTCCAGACAATCAGTTGAATAAAGAAATTACTGATCAATTGTTTTCGGAGTTAAATGTTCTATCAGATTTTTTTATTTCAAGGATGGATTCAATATCCATAAATAGCCCTAATGACTTAAATTTAAACAAATTAAAGGCATTAAAATTATGTGCCGAATTCGACATTTCAATTCCGGAGAGTATAGTTACTTCAGAAAAAAAAACACTTCAAATATTTAAAGAAAAGAAGAACAAAATTATTACAAAAAATATAAGTCAAGGTGTTTTTGTGAGTTACGATCACCAGTTTTTGAATGGGTATACGATAGAGGTCACTGATGAATTGATTGAAAAATTAGATCATCACTTTTTTCCGACCCTTTTTCAAGAAATGATAGAAAAAGCATTTGAGGTAAGAGTTTTTTTTATTGAAGATGTTTTTTATAGTTGTGCAATTTTATCTCAGAATGATAACAAAACAAAGTTGGATTTTAGGAATTATAATACTTCTAAACCGAATAGGAATTCTCCATTTGAAATACCTGTTGAGATAAAATTAAAACTGAAAAAATTAATGAAAGCATTAAATTTAAATTCGGGTTCAGTTGATATGATCATAACAAAAAAAGGAAATTATGTTTTTCTTGAAGTAAATCCGATTGGTCAATTTTCTCAATTCTCAAAACCATGTAATTACCAATTAGAAAAAGTAATAGCAGAATATTTAGTGAAAAAATGAAAAAGAAAGAAAGAGTGATTAATCATGTGTTGAAAGCAGACAAACATTTGCCATTGTTTATTAGTGCTTTTAAAGTAGGAGAAAGAATTAGGAGTGAAAAAAAAATATTTAGTTCAGCTCTCTATCAATCAAGTAAATGTGAACGAACAATAAGTTATAAACCCAATTATATTATTGATAATGAGATTTAAATGGATGGATGAAGTACAGGTTGTAAATGGTTACAACCGAACATTATTATATGATCTGAATAGAGGTGAAGATTATTTTGTGCCGAATGGGTTTGATAATTTTATTGATAAAATTGAGCGTAAAGATTCAGAAGAAAAAAATGCATTAAGTGCATCAGAAAAAACATGGGTTGATTTTCTAATTAAAAAGGATATGATTATAGAGGTTCCAGAAAATATTCATCAACAATTTAAACCTCTTGATTTGAGTTGGGATTCTCCTCATGCAATTAGAACAACTTGTGCATACAATAACGCTTATTTAGATGATATATTGCTATTCTTAAATGAAACGTTATGCAGACAACTTGTTCTTTTTTGTGATAATGCTGTAAATTTGAATTCAAGCTTAATTAGAATTTTTGAAAATTCTAATCTAACAAATTTGGATATTATTACAGCCGTAAAATTAGATGCAGAATATATAATAGAATTAAAATCTTTATTTCCAATTATAGGAAATGTTCATTATGAACAATTTAAAGGTTCTAGAGTAGATGAAAATAAAAATCATTCTCCTTATTTTATAATCAATACACCTTATTTTTCAGAATCAAAAAAATTTAACACCTACTTTAATCGAAAGGCTTTTTTTGATAAGAAGGGGAACTTGATGAGTACTAAAAATAGTAGGGAAATATTTGGTAACATTTCAGAATTAAAATCCACTAAATCTATTGATAAGGTTCTAAACACCTCTGAGTTTAAAAAGTATTGGGAGGTGGGTAAAGCTTTACTAGATATTTGTAAAGATTGTGAATTGAGGCATAAATGTATAGATAACAGAGTTCCTTCTCCGCGGAAAGATGGGAATTGGTTTCATCAAGAAGAATGTAATTACAATCCATACATCTGTAAATGGAAAGGCGAAGAAGGTTATCAATCTTTGTCTAAATGTGGAGTAGTCTCAGATGAAAATGAATTTTCAATAAATCACGAAAAGATAGCTGAAATTAATAAGCATTTGTGGGAAGAAAAACCAGAAAATGCTTAAACACTTCCCCTTTTACAAACAACCCGACCAAATAGATTGCGGAGCAACCTGTCTCCGTATCATCGCCAAAAATTATGGCCGAAGCATTTCATTGCCTAAACTCAGGCAGCTTACAGAAACTACTCGAGAAGGCGCTTCTTTAAAAAGACTGGCTAAAGCTTCCGAAACAATTGGGTTTCGCACCTTAGGCGTAAAAGTAACTTTTGATGAGTTAGCCAAAGACATCAAATCACACTTCTGCCAGTAATAGTTAAATAATCGCTATAAAATGCCCCCCCTCGAAGTGAGTTTTCAAGCAGATTAGCCTTCCAATAATAGCGCTTATTTTCATTATATAGCTTCTTAGCTACTGCAGATTTCAAGAGATTTAACTTTATCAAATTGACATTTAGGAGTCCAACATTCATCAATTTTCTAGTCAAAAACAGCATCATTTAATGAGATAAACCTCAGGTTTTCAGGTGTTTTATGTTTTATATTTGGATAGTGATTCAGAATCAAATCTATAGAAAAAGAGAGAAGTGCTCCAACACTTCTCTGAATTAAAAGCCGCAAAAAGTCCGAATTGGAGATTGGATTGCTTGTGCAACTTTATCAAAGCCAGTTTTACTACTCGCTGTTTTGGTAAAGTCAACTTAATTTAGAGTAGATAATGTATAAATATTTTTATTATGAAAAAGTTAGAAAGTCTTAACGACTCAAAATTTAATTTAAGTGCAACCGAAATGTCCAAAATTAAAGGCGGATGGAAGTTTTGGGGGTAGGGAAAGAAGAACCATGAGCTATGGATCTAGTACTTACACTCAAACACATCAATATATTTTGGGTGCTAATGTTTGGAACAGTAGGGATTAAACTTTAAAATAAGACTGGATAAATTCCAGTCTTATTTTTCAAATTGATTCCCCTCTTAGAGCCTACTCTGATTCTTTTTATTGTTTTCCTGTCTGGTTTAGGGTTTAATACTTTTTATTATGTTACATAAGATTTTTGATTATATGAATATATATATAGCTATTTTTCTTTTTATTTTAAGCTTCCCCTTGTTTTCACAAGAAAAACAGATTCTTGTGCTAAACGATACAGGGAAGCCAATTCCCTATGTAAATGTTTTAATTAATAGAACTGAGGGTATTGGTTTTATTTCAGACTCACATGGAATTATCACACTCAAGAAGGGTGTTGAAAAATTTATTATGGATAGTGTAATTATTTCCTGTATAGGCTACAACACTCTAGCCATTAATGAAAATGAATTCATTTTAAGTGATACCATAAAGCTTAAACAAGCTAAAATTTTATTAAATGAATTTATCTTCTCTTCAGAGAAACCGAAAACATTTTTAATGGGAAGTCACAACGCTAAAGGTTATCCAGGATATTTTTTTGAAGTAACAGGCTCTGAAGTCGCATTATTTATACCTGCAACAATTGAATCTATTGGTAAAAAAATGAAAACCCTATATGCTTTTATATCTAAAAAAGGAATTCCGACAGCTGATTTTAGAATTATTGTTTACTCATCTAATCAAGAAGTTATGCCATTACCTGGTAAAATTTTAATAAATGAGAATATCGTCTTAAACGCCAAGAAAGGCAATGAATGGGTTTCATTTGATTTATTTAAACACAATATAAAATTCCCTGAAAGTGGAATATTTATTTCTATTATGTGGCTAAATAACGCAAGTGAGTTCACTTACATTCGTAAAAGAAAAATTGCAAAAAACGTTGAATATAAGCAGTATGG
>JAWUVT010000161.1:0-21627 GCA_034112225.1 Flavobacteriales bacterium
AAGTCCGAGTTTATGTTTATTGTGCCAAATGCATTTACTCCAGACGGAGATGGTTTAAATGATATCTTTATGCCAGGAACAATAATCGGTGCAGACAAAAATAATTACAGCTTCTTGATCTACGATCGTTGGGGAGAACTCGTTTATGAAGGTCACGATCTTACAGATGGTTGGGATTCTTACTTTAAAGGAACTCAAGTTAAAACTGATGTCTATGTTTGGAACATTGAAGTGACAGATGATAAAGGCATGATCCATAAGTATACTGGAACTGTAACGGTATTGTATTAATGAAATGGAACTACTCTAAGCACAATCGCTGTGAGAAACAACATCGCATTGGTAGGAGTATAACTAGTGATTAACATCTCAATGTTAAAACATAATAACGATCAAAGGGATTCAAGAGCATAAAAGTGTTAAATTTGCTATTGAAATGTCACAAAACGAGAACCCAATAACTGAAAAAAGTTCTAAGATTAAAATCTTTTGCTCGATCAATGATTTAAGAGAAAAGGATTTTGATCAGCTTGAGATGTCAACGAATGAAAGGTTGGCCATAAAGAATTATGATCGATATCGAATCTCAGAATTAAACAAACAAACATCAGAACAAAGGTTTCATAATAGATACCTCCAATTACAGGTAATGGCAAACTTAAGTCCCTATGAGGAATTTTTAAAAGAAAGCTATTTCAGCTAAAAACGTAACCGTTAATTGAATAGCAATTCATAAAGTAGATATTTTTTATATCTTTGACCACTTATTTTAAAATCAATCTTATGAAAAAATTATACTCCTTATTAATCATTACCATTAGTTCATTAGGTTCGTTGCTCGCACAACCAACTTTAACCGTAGCCAATTTTACTCAAACCATTGGGGACTCTCAACTGTTTTATGACGCAGATTCCAACGCTGTTATTAATACAACTACTGGAGAAAACGTAATTTTTGATTATAGTAATTTATTAGGCTCTGGAGGAATTCGAACTCAATACATACTTGATCCTACGAGCACTACTTTTGGATCAGAATACCCTAATGCAACATTATCCGATTCTACTCAAGGATCTCCGGTCAACAAAAACTATTCAAAATTAAACAGTACAGATAGCTTAACAAAAGAAGGTACTGTTGCTTCAGTACCAACCTATGGGACTATCGTAGGTAAATACGATATGAATCCTGAAATTAGCATGAAATTTCCATTTAATTATGGAGACAATTACGTAGATGACTATGCTGGAAATTTTACCGTAGATGCCGCGATACCTGTTACGACAGCAGGAAATGGGAATGCAATAGTTAATGCTGATGGCTGGGGAACATTACTCTTGCCAATGGGGGTTTCAATTGATTCTGTTTTAAGAGTTAAAACGACTGAATTTTTAGTTACAGATACCATCATTCTTGGGTTTCCTATTAACCTTACCATTTTACCCATTACAATTAGTGGAGAAACCATTAATTATTACAAACCAAGCCTTAGTAATTTTCCTTTACTGGCCATCATTAGAGGATCTTATAGACAAGAAGATAACGTCTTAGATTCTACTCAGTATATTCTTTCTCAATACCAACTTGCTCCACTTAATACTGAAGAATTAGTGAATGAGGAGCTGAAGAGTTCGTTATTTCCTAATCCAACAACAAGCAATGTAACAACGTTAACCTTAGATTTAAAAGAGAACAACACCGTAAGCGTTTCAATATTCAACACTATAGGACAAAACGTGAACACTATCTTTGATGGGGCATTAACTAAAGGAGAAAATGAATTACAGCTCAATACCACCAACTTTACTAGAGGAATCTACTATGTCAACATTATTATTGGCAACCAGACCTCAACAAAAAAGTTAATTATTGAATAGTATGCACTAAACACCATTTTAAAAAGGAGTTCAAATTTGAACTCCTTTTTTTATACCCTAGTGCCTCTTTTTACGGATCAAGTTCAAAAGTTAGGGGGTACAACAAGATCCTCTTGAATGTTGCCATAAAAAATCACAAGCTTAGTAATCGGACGTTTCGTGCTTCTTGTTTTTTAACAGAATGGGAGCAAAGGGTTCTCGTAAAGTATACAATTCACCAACCCTTGCAAGAGGGTCCAATTTCTAGTTGCAAATCCAATACACACTAAAACTCGAATAACTTAAGGTACGAGAGCATCTGTACGAAATAGGAGAAATGGAATCGATTTTGGAAGATGAAATGCGAGGGCCTTGAGCAATAAAAACAGGAGTAAGTCATGGCTTTTTGAGAAATGCCCTTTGCGAAAACCTTTGCACCCTTTGCGGTTAATTTAGAAGGTATAGATCCATCGAATTTTTGTAGAGCTCTTTCTTTATCCCTTTTGCATCTCCCCTTGAGCCTTGTGCCTCTTCCATTTTGACGCTTCCTTCTCTATACAGCAAAAGCTATTTTACTCCCTAATTTTAACGTGTAAGCCCTTTTTACCTGCTGCTCAAACCAAACTTAGCCCTTCACAAGAAATGAGTCACTCGCTTAACTAGCAACTGAGACGAGCTCTGCGCACACAAAAAAGAAATCCTTAAGCTTATAAAACCGATTGCCTAGCAGCTTCAAACAAGGTAACAGCTGCAGACTGAACTACATTCATAGAAAAACACTGGCCTATCATTGGGATGTGAATTGAAGCATCGCATACTCCAATAACCTCAGCTTCTAAACCAATCGTTTCATTCCCAAAAAACAAACAGAAAGAACTTTTTAAGGCGGTGAAATCAAACGTATTGAGCGCAACAGATTCAGAAGTAGTATCTACTGCAATTTTTAAAGTTGCTGAAGGGAGAGCCTCCCAAAGCATTTTTTCAGAGACAAACTTCCATTCTATTTTATGATAAGAAGTGGTGGCATTTCTTTTAATTTTAGAAGCTTTATAATCGTCTGGATCACCCACAAAAAAAACTTGTTTTACTCCAAAATTATCACACACGCGCAAGAGTGCTCCTAGATTTTCTGCGGAAGAAAATTTCCAAGCAATAAGGATAGGAGGATTTTCCCAACTTGCCGTTTTGTTGGCATTAAAAAAGGGTTGATTGTCTACTTTTTGAGCCATTACAGTTTTACACAAATATTTTTTGGTTCAGTAAAAAATTCAAAGGCATTAAATCCACCTTCTCGACCAACACCAGAGGCTTTAACCCCTCCAAAAGGAGTTCTTAAATCTCTTAATAACCAGCAGTTGATCCAAACGATGCCTGAATGTAATTGTGCTGCAACATTATGTGCTTTGGTAATGTCTTGAGTCCAAACAGTAGCTGCTAATCCATATTTAGTACTATTGGCCATTGGCAATACTTCTTCAACCGTATCAAAAGGCATAATGGTAACAACAGGACCAAAAATCTCTTCCTGATTGGTTCTACAATCAAAAGATAAGCCTTCAATAATTGTAGGCGCTAAGTACCATCCCTCTTTTTGTTCTCCTGTTAGTTTTACCTGATGACCACCTGCTAAAACGGTTCCACCTTCCTCTTGTGCTAGGGTAACATAGCTCAATACTTTTTCCATGTGAGCTTGAGAAACTATAGCCCCTAAATTGCTCGTTGCATCAAATGGATTTCCAACAGTTAATTTTTTGGTCTTCTCCACAAAAGCAGTTCTAAATTTCTCATAGATCCCCCGCTGCACAAATATTCTTGACCCACAAAGGCAAATCTGACCTTGGTTCGCAAAAGAAGAATGCATGGTCGTTCCCAACGCTTTTTCAAAATCACAATCATCAAAAATGATGTTGGGATTTTTTCCCCCTAGCTCTAACGATAATTTTTTAAACATGGGCCCTGCCACACGGGCAATTTCAGCTCCCGTAACCGTACCTCCAGTAAAAGAGATTACCGGGATATCTGCATGTTTGGTAATGGCTGCACCAACTTTATGCCCTAAACCGTGTACAATGTTTAACACCCCTTTTGGTAAGCCAGCTTCAATACACAATTCTGACAACAAATAAGCAGTATATGGAGTTACCTCTGAGGGCTTTGCAACAACAGTATTTCCAATAGCCAATGCTGGAGCAATTTTCCAACTGAACAGATACAACGGTAAATTCCATGGAGAGATGCATCCACAAACACCTATCGGTTCTCTAGTGGTATAATTAATGGCGTTATCTTCCATTTGATGAGCTTCAGCAGCATAATGCAATATACCCGTTGCATAAAAATTAAAATTGGCTGCAGCTCTAGGAATGTCTACTCGCTTCGCCAAACTTAAAGGCTTCCCATTATCTCTAGCTTCTGCTTCAGCAAAACGATCTAAATTCTCCTCAATTAAGTAGGCCAATTTTTGTAAAATTCTTGCTCTTGTTTCTTTAGGAGTTTTACTCCATGCAGGAAATGCAGCTTTAGCAGCTTGGGTTGCAAGATCTACATCCTGCTCATCCGAATCAGGAATTAAAGAATAAACCGCTCCTATTGAAGGGTTAAAATTGTCGATATAAGTTCCAGAGATTGGGGCTACCATTTCTCCATTGATGTAATTTGCTATCTTTTCCATAATCTGGTTTTGAGGTATAAAAGTATTTATTTTAAGGTGAACTCATATAAAATCTTAGGAATAATAACACATCTAATAAATTATATATATATTTGCATCTATAAATATAGATGTCTATATATGACAAAAATAAACCAACTAGAAACTGCGGTAGAAATGCTAAAAGCAATTGCCCATCCAGTTCGGATTGGAATTGTTGAGCTATTAGGAGCTGAACAAAAAAAAAATGTTACTGAGATATATGAAGCCTTAAACATTGAGCAAGCAGTTGCTTCTCATCACTTAAGTATTCTTAAAAATAAAGGCATTTTAATCTCAGAACGAGCTGGAAAAAACTGCTATTACGCCTTAAAACATCAGCGATTATCTCAAATAATTGAATGCATTAATAAATGCCAACACTAAAAGAATGGAATTAGAAATTATAGGTTATCTCACCGCAATTTTAGTAGGACTTTCATTAGGACTAATAGGTGGTGGTGGCTCTATATTAACCCTCCCTATTCTGGTTTATATTTTTGGGATTGAAGCAGGAACTACCGCTCCAGCATATTCCCTATTTATTGTGGGTTCTGCCAGTTTAATCGGGGCATCCATCAAATACAAAGAGGGCCTTGTAGACCTAAAAACCGCAATCATTTTTGGTTTACCCACTCTTGTTGCCATCTACTTCACAAGAAATAACATTGTACCTGCACTCCCTCACGAACTTTTTACCCTAAGCGATAGCACCTTCACCAAACCGATGTTGGTCATGGTACTCTTGGCTATTCTTATGATTTTAGCTGCTGTAGTGATGATAAAAGGCAGAAAAGATGTGGTACCAAATCAGCCTCAAAAATTTAACTACCCTATCATTTTAATCGAAGGGTTATTTGTTGGTGTGGTTACAGGATTAGTTGGTGCAGGGGGTGGATTTATTATTATCCCCGCCTTAATAATACTGAGTAATCTCCCCATGAAAAAAGCGGTAGGAACTTCATTGGTGATTATTGTCATGAATTCATTTTTTGGGTTTTTAGGAAGTGTTGATACGATTGAAATCGATTGGCAAGTTCTCCTCATTTTTACTGCTTTTTCTGTATCAGGAATATTTATTGGAAACCAACTCTCTCATAAAATGGATGGATCAACACTCAAAAAAGGTTTTGGTTGGTTTGTTTTAGTCATGGGAACAGCTATATTTATTAAAGAAATATTTTTAAACTAACGTTATGTACGTAGAACAAATTTTTACAGCATGTTTAGCCGAAATGGCTTATTACATCGAATCAAATGGTGAAGCAGCAATTATTGATCCGCTGAGAGAGACAGGTCCATACCTTGAAATGGCCAATAAAAGGGGGGCAAAAATTAAATACGTTTTTCTAACCCATTTTCATGCAGACTTTGTTTCAGGTCATGTTGATTTGGCTAAAAAAACAGGCGCAACAATTGTTTTTGGCCCCAATGCAACCACTCAATTTGATTTTCATTCGGGCACAGATGGCGAAGTATTTAAAGTGGGAGATCTTCAACTAAAACTCATACACACTCCAGGCCATACCATGGAATCCTCTTCTTATCTGTTGATAGATGAAGAGGGCAATACTCCCTCTATTTTTACTGGGGATTGTTTATTTATTGGGGATGTTGGAAGACCGGATTTGGCAGTTAAGTCAGATTTAACGGCAACCGATTTAGCGCAGCATTTGTTTGATTCCTTAAGAAACAAAATAATGACTTTACCCAACGAAATTATTGTTTACCCAGCACACGGTGCAGGGTCCTCTTGTGGAAAGAACATGAGTACTGAAACTTTTGATACCTTAGGCCATCAAAAAGAAAGCAATTATGCCTTACGGGCTGATATGACCAAAGAAGAGTTTGTTAAAGAAGTAACGAATGGACTCTCTACTCCCCCGCAATACTTCCCTAAAAATGTGGGCATGAATAAAGGCATTAATAAAGAGTATGACACCCTTTTAAATGAGGCCAACAAACCTTTGACTGTCACCGAATTTGAAAGGTTAGCGG
Organism: Flavobacteriales bacterium; assembly: GCA_034112225.1. Lineage (GTDB taxonomy): Bacteria > Bacteroidota > Bacteroidia > Flavobacteriales_E > Vicingaceae. Next base: position 6,545 of record JAWUVT010000161.1, read on the forward strand.
CAACACCGAACACCCTAATTATGGATGTTAGACACGAAAACGATTTTGTCAAAGGGTTTATTAAAGGCGCTGTATTTTTTGGGCTAGATGGATCTTTTGCTCCTTGGGTAGGAACCATTATTGAAGACCTCAACACTCCAATTCTATTGGTTTGTCCTGAAGGACTTGAGCTAGAAGCCATTACGCGCCTTTCTAGAGTGGGCTATGATAATGTGCAAGGCTATTTAAACGGAGGATATAAAACCTGGGAAGATGCCGAAAAAGAAACGGATTACATCGAGAGTATTTCTCCTGAAGATTTTTCGGAAAATCATTATCCAAAAGACATCACCATCATCGATGTTAGAAAAGATACAGAATACAATTCAGAACACATTGAGCATGAAAATGTAACCAATTTACCGCTAGCAGATGTGCTGAAAAATCATTCGGCAATAAAGTCCGCAGAGAAAACTTACATTCATTGCAGAGGGGGGTATCGTTCGGTTATTTACGCTTCAATAGTAAAGCAAAAGGGAATTAAAAACCCAATAAACATAGCCGGAGGTTTTGATCAGATTAAAGCACAAAAAAACATGAAGCTAACCGCATTTATTTGCCCAACAACACTTTAAAAAGATGAATCCAATACTAGATCCATGGCCATGGTACATTTCTGGCCCTTTAATCGGGTTAACCGTTCCTTTATTGCTCCTCATCGGAAATAAAAGATTAGGCATTTCGTCGAGCTTAAAACACTTGTGTGCAGCTTGTATTCCTAATGGTAAGGTAGAGTTTTTCAATTACGATTGGAAAGCCCAAGCTTGGAACTTATTTTTTCTGGTAGGACTACTTTTAGGTGGATTTATTGTGAACAGCATCACAGACTTAAACTATCAAGTAATGATCAATGAGGCAACAAAATTAGAGCTTTCACAATTCGGAATTTCTAATTTTACGGGCCTATTTCCTCAAGAATTATTTAGTTGGACGCCAACAAACATCCTCATGATGACGCTCGGTGGGTTTTTAGTTGGCTTTGGTGCACGTTACGCCAATGGCTGCACTTCAGGCCATGCCATTATGGGATTATCGCTTCTAAAACTAGGGTCCTTAATCGCTGTTATTGGCTTTTTTATTGGAGGACTCATTATGACGCATCTTCTTTACCCTTTATTTTTTTAAGCTATGAAATACTTAAAATACGTTATCGCAGGAATAATTTTTGGAATCATCCTGATCAAATCAGAAGCCGTTTCATGGTTTAGAATTCAGGAAATGTTCCGCTTTCAATCTTTCCATATGTACGGCATCATTGGTTCTGCAGTTGCCGTTGGAATTGTTAGCATTCAACTGATTAAATACTTTAAAATAAAAACGATAGCCCACCAAGAAATCGATCTTTCTACCAACCCTCCTAAAAAAGTAAACACCCTGTTGGGCGGAATTATTTTCGGTTTTGGATGGGCCTTAGTTGGAGGATGCCCTGGCCCTCTTTATGTATTGCTCGGTGCTGGAAATGGCATATACCTTTTGCCAATCGTTGGCTTGTTATTCGGCACAATGGCATATGGATTAATAAAAAACAAAATCCCCCATTAAATAAATAAATTATGAGTTACCAAAATGTAAATGTAAACGAGGCTACTATTGTAGACGTAAGAGAACCTTTTGAATGTGAACAAGGAATGATTGAAGGATCCATCAATATTCCTTTAGGAGATGTTCCCAACAAAATTGAGGAATTGAAAGCCATGAAAAAACCATTGATTTTATGCTGCAAATCTGGAGGACGAAGCGGACAAGCGGTGCAGTTTCTTGAAGCGAACGGATTAGAAGATACCTACAACGGTGGTTCTTGGGGGGAAGTAAAAGAAAGAATGACTTAATCATTCGTCAAAAGTGCTTTTGTTAGGATGGATAACAGCTTATAGATCGCACAACACTTTATAGCAATCTCCATATTCTTACTCCTAAAATTGAGGGGTTAACTTTAGAACTTTTCAACTTTTAGTGATACTAAATGAGTTGTATTGAAAAACCATTAGGACTAAGCACCAAGGTAGATGGTCAGCAACTACGTAATAATGGGCCATTCTAATTGATGTTAGAACTCCTAGAGAATAGGATCAAGCAAAAGTGGAGGGGTTCCAAACAGACCCTTAGACAATTTAAATCTAAAAATAAATCCCTAAACAACGCTATTGTACTTTGCTGTGCTGCTGGGATGCGAAGTAGAAAAGCTACTTTAATGTTAAAAGAATGGTAGTGAAGCCTGCAATGGTGGTGCTTAAAATAAATTGGCTTAAAAATGAAAGCACTAACAACAAATAAAGTTTCAATAGTAGTTGCCCTAATAGGAGCTGCTGGAGGTTTTTTCTATTGGTACTTGATTGGCTGTGCTTCTGGAAATTGTAGCATTACAGCCAATTGGGAAACGAGCGTAGGAGTTGGAACCTTAATGGGTTGGTTGGTTGGCGACATGATAAAAGATAAAAACAAAAAATAATGGCAACATTTAAAGAACTAATAAAAGGAAATACCCCTGTTTTAGTTGACTTTTATGCAGAATGGTGTGGACCTTGCAAAACAATGTCTCCTATTTTAACGGAAGTCGCCAAACAAGTAAAAGGCAAGGCTAAAATTCTTAAAATTAACGTGGACAAAAACCGACAAGCAGCTAATGTTTATAAGGTGCAAGGAGTTCCGACATTTATCTTGTTTAAGAACGGAAAACAAATCTGGCGTCAATCAGGAGTAATCCAAACGAACGAATTGGTAAATTTGATCCATCAAAACATTTAAAAAAAATTAAACTATGAAAAAACTATTCTTTATTATTCCCTTAGGAATCTCATTAACAGCGATGAGTTATTCAACGAAAACCGAAAAAGTCTCAATTAAAATTGAACAAGAAAAAGAAGTCGCAAGCAAAAACGTTACAGTAAACGAGTTTGCTAGATTACTCAACATTGAAGTTGTGCAGGTTTTAGATGTGAGAACTCCTGAAGAATGGGAAGAAGGAACAATTAAAGACGCTCAAAAAATGAACCTTCTTGACAAAAACTTTCACCTTCAAATCGATCAACTCGATAAAACACAACCCGTTTTGGTGTATTGCAAATCTGGAGGAAGAAGCCAAAAAGTGGCGTACCAATTAGGAAAAAAAGGGTATACCGTTTACAATTTAATCGGAGGAATTACAGCTTGGAAAGAGGCTGGAAAAACCACTTTTAAATAGAACGATTAATTGAAATTTAATCTAACTTCGCAATTCATTTTTCGGCTAAAATAAAATTATGAGTGACGCTATCAAACACGAATGTGGTATTGCATTAGTAAGACTTTTAAAACCAATTGATTACTACATCAAAAAGTACGGAACAGCAACTTACGGGTTAGATAAAATGTACTTGTTAATGGAAAAGCAACACAACCGTGGTCAAGATGGTGCTGGTATTGCTAACATTAAATTTGATGTTGATCCTGGACAGCGTTACATTAGCCGTTACCGGTCCAACGACCAACAACCGATTAAAGATATTTTTGGAAAAATCAATGCGAAGTTTCAAGACGTAGTTGATAAAGATCCTAAATTGTTAAAAGATGCCGATTGGTTAAAGAAAAATGTAGCTTTCACTGGCGAACTTTCTTTAGGTCATCTTCGTTATGGAACTTTTGGAGGCAATAGCATTGAACTCTGTCATCCGTTTTTAAGACAAAACAATTGGATGACTAAAAATTTAGTTGTTGCAGGAAACTTCAACTTAACCAATGTGGATGAGTTATTTAAAATATTAGTTGAAATAGGACAACACCCCAAACAAAAATCGGACACGGTTACCGTAATGGAAAAGATTGGGCACTACTTAGACGAAGAAAATCAAGAATTATACGACAAATACAAAGCTGATGGCCATACCCGGCAAGAAATATCAACGCTAATTGCTAAAAACTTAGACCTCCAAAAGATCTTACAGCGTTCTGCTGCTGATTGGGATGGTGGTTATGCTATGGCAGGATTAGTGGGCCATGGAGATGCTTTTGTTTTAAGAGATCCTTCAGGAATTAGACCTGCATTTTATTACCAAGATGATGAAGTGGTAGTGGTCGCTTCTGAACGCCCAGTAATTCAAACTGCCTTTAATATTCCTATTGAATCGGTTCATGAAATTGACCCTGGTCACGCATTAATCATTAAAAAAGACGGGGATGTTTCCATGCAACAAGTGCTTGAACCCTTAGCAAAAACGTCTTGTTCTTTTGAACGCATCTATTTTTCAAGAGGCAGTGACAAAGACATCTATAAAGAAAGAAAACAATTGGGGAAAAATGTGATTCCACAAGTGTTAAAAGCGATTGACAATGATTTAAAAAATTCTGTTTTCTCTTTTATCCCCAATACTGCAGAAACTTCATTTTACGGAATGATGAAAGGAATGCAGGAAGAATTAAACAAAATAAAATTCAATAAAATAAAAGCGTTAGGTGAAAACCCATCAGATGAAGATTTACAAACTATTTTGGCTTTAAGAAACAGAATGGAAAAAATTGCCATCAAAGATGCGAAACTAAGAACCTTTATTACGCAAGATGATAGCCGTGATGATTTGGTTGCCCACGTTTATGACATTACTTACGGGAGTGTTTACCAAACAGACAATTTGGTAATTATTGATGATTCTATTGTTAGGGGAACCACTTTAAAGAAAAGTATCTTAAACATCTTAGACCGTTTAAATCCTAAAAAGATTGTCGTGGTTTCTTCAGCACCTCAAATTCGTTACTTGGATTGTTATGGAATTGACATGGCAAAAATGGGCGACTTTATTGCTTTCCAAGCAGCCATAGCTTTACTAAAAGAGCAAGGAAAAGAGAACATCATTGAAGAAACTTACCAAAAATGTAAGGCTCAAGAAGGTTTCCCAAAGGAAGAAATCATCAACAATGTAAAAGACATTTACGCCCCATTTACTGCGGAAGAAATATCTAAAAAAATAGCGGAGCTCTTAACTCCTGCGCATATTAATGCTAAAGTTGACATTGTCTACCAAAGTATTGAAGGATTGCATGCCGCATGTCCAGATCATAAAGGAGATTGGTATTTTACAGGAAACTACCCTACCCCAGGAGGAAATCAAGTCATCAATAGAGCATTTATTTATTACGTTGAAGGGATAGATAAGAGAGCGTATTAAGGATCTTCTTAACTTATATCGGATCAACTTCAAAAGTTTGGGAGAAGAAGAAGATCCTCTTGAATGTTGCCCTATAAAAATCATAAACTTAGCAATCGGACGTTTCCTGCATCCTGTTTTTTAACAGAATCGTAGCAAAGCGTTCACGTCAAGTCTACCATTAACCAACCCTCACAAGAGGAGTCAATTTCTAGTTGCGAATCCAATACACACTAAAACTCGAACAACTAAGGGACGAGAGCATCTGCACGAAATAAGCGAAATGGAATCGATTTTGGAGCATGAAATACAAGAGCCTTTTGCGATAAAAAATGGATAAGCGTTGGGTTTTAGAAAAAGGTCCTTTGCGAAAACCTTTGCCCCCTTTACGATTAATTGATAAGGTTTCAATCCCTTGAGTTTTGTCTAGCTCTTGCATTGTGCCTTGTGCATCGTCTCTCTCCCCTCCTCTCTTTTGCCTTGCGCCTCTTGCCTTATCTCGGATCAAGTGCAAAGATTACGGGATTTAACATTTAGGCGACAATAGTTATCTGCCTAAATAAGGTGTGCTGAAAAAGTCTCTTTTAGAGAGAGACAACTCCTCTAATCGTATAGAAAATATCCTTAAAGGAGTTTAACACATTTTTATACTCTATAAAAAAACATCGAATACTAATAAAAGTGTTTTTGTTAGGTAGATATACAAAGTTATTTTATAGTATTGGAAATAACCCTGCATTTAAAACCGATTTTAGCAACACTTAACTAAGTCAATTTACTTATATACAATAGTTTATCTACAACACATTTATTTATCAGCAAAGTACATACAAGAAGAAGTCCAGTTGCTAACGCCTCTAAATTGAGTGCTAAAATATTTAAAAAATGACAGCCTGTCACGCTTAAACAGCACTTCAGCTAACGCAATAAAAAATAAACCTTTGCTGTACAACAAATACACCAACAATTTAATTACTTTTATCGACCAAATGAAAATTATAGTTCTCATAACCCTCTCATTTACACTGCTCTTTTGTTCTCCAAAAGGTCCTGTAACGTATAAAAGTTCTTTTGTCGGAGGCACAAAGGCAGACTTAGTGCTTGCTAAAGGAACTGCTACAACAGTAAAGACTTTTGATCAAACAGAAACTTATATTTATAGTCATAGAGAAGATTATTACGGAAAGAACTTCGACTTTGCTAAAAACGTAGGAGCTCTTCCTAAGTACACCATTAGAACTGAACACATCTATTACATTAACGAAAAGGGTATCGTTTATAAATACCAAGTTTGGAAAAAGAAAACCAAACCCCACTAAATTATTCTAGTCGATATCTTTAAAACGGATTCTATAAAAAAGAAACCGACTTAATGTTTAAACATTAGATGTATATACATACATTTACAAGCTAATCTAAAAATTAAAACGATGAAAAAAAGAATTTTAATGTTGAGCATGATCGCTCTAAGCGCTTTGGGAAACACCTTATCTGCTAAACACAACCATCAAGACATTACTATAAACACAAAAATTAGTAGTGTAGAGTGGATAGGAAAAAAAGTTACAGGACAACACGCTGGTGGAATAACAATTAAAGAGGGAACACTTAATTTACATGACGGACATCTTTCTAGCGGAACTATTGTTATTGATATGTCTACGATTACCTGTACAGATTTAAAACCTGAAGAAGGGGGAAAGAAATTAATAGGACACTTAAATTCTCCTGATTTTTTTGATGCAAAAAACCATAACACTGCTACATTAACTATTACTGAAGTAAAAGTTATTGAAGGAAAGAAGCACTCTATTTCTGGGGAATTAACGATTAAGGGGATTACGAAACCCATTACATTCCCAGCAACAATAGAGCTAAAAGATGGAAAGCTAGGTGCTTACGCAGAAATGAACGTAGACAGAACTTTGTATGACATCAAATACGGATCTGGAAAATTCTTTGAGGGTTTAGGAGACAAAATGATTGCTGATGAATTTACCATCAAATTTAAAATTGCTGCGGAGTAAAACTTAACAGCCATTCAAAAAACAGAGAAGCCCAACACATTGTGTTGGGCTTTTTTATTGAGGTGCCTTTCATCCATTAATTGATGGGAAACTGCAAAAATTAACGGTGTCGTGCTCGCTAATGCTGAGCCCCATAAAAAAACGTAACACTACTCCTCAAATGAAAAAATTGTTTAAAAAAAAAGGGTACTGAAGGCTCTCCCCTTTCTCTTTTATCCTTTGCGGTTAAGAGATAAGGTTTTGATCCATCAAGTTTTTGATAACATTAACCCTTTTGGCGCTGTTCGTACTATTCCACGGTTTTCGCTACGCTCCTACTGATTTATGGGTTGACATGCTGCCTGTATTTTCTGACCCAGCACATCCCGAACAAAACGGACGACATCAGCGTGCTCACAGAGACTTAAAAGCTGTCCGCACTAAAATGATCGTCTTATGGGCCAAACCCACCACAACGCTCCTTAAATCACTTTACAAAGGAATAGAACAACAAAAGGACTGATGAGGCTTTAGGCAGGGAGGCTACTGCTACAAATCGTATTTTTTTGTTCAAGACCTTTTCTTGAAAAAACAGCTCCTATTGAATACAATCCTCATTGTAGAGTTTTAAAAGTAGTTCAAAAGAGTGCTATTAAATGGAAATCATATTACTGGGCATATGTCTACGCTACTTTAAAAGGTAAATAGAGAGGCATCTAATATTTAGGTAATGGAATTAAATCAAAACATTTTTTTTAAAAAGCTACCGAAAAGCTATTCAACTATAATTATCCGAAAAATATAAGAGCGTTAAAATTAGTCCTATTTTTAGCAGGTGGTGATAAAATAGAACTGGAAAATATAAACTATACCTCATTAGCTCTTTTAACAGAATTGTTAATAGGAAAAAAATAATTAAACAATATATAAATAAAATCGTAAAACATTTTATGAGTAATTCTAAGTTAAATACATTTCCTAACATTTTCCTATCAATAGGTAAACCATTAGCTTTTGATAAAAATTTTTTTCCTTCTGTTTTTAGCTGTTTAGAGAATGAAAAATGCATTAAAGCGTTCATAAACGACGCTATCTCTAAGCCATTTAAATCAACTGATTTATTATATGGCATTCAAAAACACCTGCGTGTTCATGAGTAAATTATATGCACATATGATTATCCTCTCATTTATTTTTTATTCGACTTCTTTGTTCGCACAAACTCCGAAAGAGATTAAAGGAATGAAAAAATCAGCTGAGAATTATTTTTCTGTTGAGAATTATGATGCTGCGTATTCTATACTCAAAGAGTTACGCCTTTTAACCCCTACCGATAATGATGTGAATTTTTTGTTGGGGATTTGTGAATTAGACTATAAAAAAAACTATTCTGGAGCGATCAGCTATTTCGAATCAATTAGATCTAATCGATCTGATAAAGATATTCCGATAAAAATTTATGATTTACTGGGAGATGCTTATCATTTTAATTATGATTTTGACAGTGCCATTAAATACTATAAGAAATATAGAAGTTTAATCCCAAAAAATGAAACAAAACTAAAACAGGCATTAAATGGAAAAATTAAAACATCGACTTATGCTAACCAATTATTTGCTTCCCCAAAAGAGTATACAAAAATAAATCTTGGAGGAAATATTAATTCTGATAAAGGGGATTATGCTCCTGTAATTTCGGCAGATGAAACTACACTGATTTTTACTTCCAGAAGGATTGGAGGCATAAATTCCGAAACAAATCCATTGGATGGAGATCCCTATGAAGACATCTACATTTCGCACAAACAACCTAATAATGAGTGGGGAGAAGCCACCTGGATGAGTGGAAAAATCAATAGCGAAAAACATGATGCTTCTGCCGCAATTACAGCAGATGGACAGAAATTATTTATTTATCGCTCTAACAAAAATGGTAAAAAAGGAAAGATCTATGAAAGTTACTTAAACGGTACTGAATGGGAAGAACCGATTCCCATAGGAACTAATATCAATTCTGGAGATTGGGTTACCAGTGTAAGTATAACACCAGATGAACAAACGCTTTATTTTACGAGTAATAATAAAAGTGGTTTTGGTGGAGGGGATATTTATGTTTCTCACAAAATGGATAATGGAACATGGGGTGTCCCTAAAAATCTGGGAGCTACTGTTAATACTATTCACAGCGAAGAGTCACCTTTTATACATCCCGATGGGAAAACACTTTTTTTCTCCTCAAAAGGGCACAACAATATGGGCGGATATGATGTTTTTAAAACCGTTTTTGATGGGGAGTTATGGTCTAAACCAGAAAACCTAGGGTACCCATTGAACACTACGAAGGATGACTTACATTTTGTATTATCGGCGAATGGAAAAAGTGGTTATTATACTTCTACAGGAAAAGGCAGTTATGGGAAAGAAGATGTTTATCAAATAATAATGACTAAAACAACTATTCCTTTAACAATGATTAGAGGCACTATTTTATGTGCCGATTCATTAAAACCATTAAATGTGATCATTAAAGTAAAAGATGTTGAAACCAATCAATTTATTAAACATGTGTATAGGCCAAATCCACAATCGGGGAAATATTTAATTATACTGCCTCCCGGAAAAAATTATGACATGATTATTACTACCGAAGGGTACATTCCTTATAAAATGAATGTATTTATACCGGAGCAAAAAGAATTTTATGAGTTGTACCAAACAATTTACATTAAAGGTGTTCACCCATTCAACAAAAAGTTAGGGCAAGGAATAAGTGTAGATAATTCTTTTTTTAATACCGCGGGAAGTTTAGTTGACATTGGAGAACAAACCCGGATGGAACAACTAAGACAAGCTCGCTTACAAAAATTGTTAAACGATATAATTAATACATCGGACTCATTATCTATGAATAATCTTAATAAAATAGTTGAATCCAACTTTAATGAAACTTACAAAACAATTATTGTTGATACAACGTTTAGCTCACTATTAAACTTAGTAAATCAAGTGTTTGAAAATACCGACACAACGGCATTAAAACACGTTAATAATATTATAGAAAGAGGTTTTTACACTTCTGCAGAGAAAAATATTTATTTCTATGGGAATGGCACAAAAAATTTAAAAGACACCATTAGGGTGAATACAAATGATTTTAAAACCGTTCAACCGTTAAATTATACGGACAGCAATTCTACGGAAAGCAACTATAGTGTTGGAGAAAAAAATGAGAATTTAGTTGATGAAAAAATAAAAAATTCAAATCAAGTACTGCTTCAGACTGTTTTGTTTGCCTATAAAAAGGCGACGATTAAAAAAGAATATGTTGAGGTTTTAGACCAGCTAATTGTCGTTTACAAAGATTACCCTTACATGCAATTTTCACTTACTGGACATACCGACAATGTAGGTTCAAACCGCTATAATTTGGCACTCGCTAAAAAGAGAGTAAAAGCAATTGAAAATTATTTATTAAAAAAGGGGGTTCAACTAGGGAACATTAAAATAGAATGGAAAGGAGAAACCTCCGCTATTAAAACAAATAATACGGAGCAGGGAAGAGCAAAAAATAGAAGGGTTGAAATTAGATTAATTGAAAATTATTAATGAGGTTAAAAATTAAAATAGTACTAGTGCTTGTGTTTAGCTTATTGATGCTAAAGACACAGAACTGTGTTGCTCAAAAATTCTCCAAACAGGAGATAAAATCTGCTTATATATACAATTTCATAACGTTTGTAGTTTGGTCTCCTGAAAAAAAATCAATTACCATCGGAATTATAGGTGAGAATAAATTTACAAAGGTTTTAGCCTCCAAACTCTCTGCTCAAAAAGTTAAGAATATTCCTTTAACAATTATTGAATTTACAGAGGATCAGGATTATTCTAATTGCGATGTTATTTATACGACAAATGACCTCCAAACAAATCCTGAAATTGTTTTAGAAAAAATAAAAGGCAAATCAATTCTATCAATAGGAGAGATGGATGATTTTTGTTTAAAAGGAGGGATCATCAATTTTATTGAAGGAAATAATGGCAATTATTTTTTTGAGATAAATCAAAGTCGAGCAATTGAAGAAAAAATTCAAATTAGTTCTAAACTTTTAAAACTAGCAATACAAATAAAATGAGTTTATCCTTAAAAAATAAATTAGCATTCATGATAATGGTCGTTGGCACAATTTTAATAATGCTGACCATTACGATATATGTTATGTTTGGTGTTGCCAGCTTGAAGAAAAATAAAATAAAAGATGTTAATGTATTAGCAAAAATTATTGCGGTAAACAATCAGGCGTCTTTACTTTTTAACGATACAGCGGCAGCAAAAGAATCTCTATATTCATTAATTTCAAATAAAGACATTGAGTATGTGTGCATTTTAAATAATAAAGGTCAATTATTTTCTGAGAGTAACTTTACAACAGCGAAAATACTTCCTCCGAAAAGTGAAGAAAATATAGTTAAAAAATCAGACGTGATAGAGGTGTTTTATGACATCAATTTTCAAGGCAACGAACTCGGCAGTTTATATATAAAATCAAACTTTAATCAAGTAAATGAACAAATTAGAAGAGCCATAATTATTGGTTCTTTAATTTTGATTTTAGCAATAATAGCTACCTACATTTTAACACAGATCATCCAGAAAATTATAACTAATCCTATTTTAGAATTAGCCTCAAGGTCAGCAATAATCTCTGAAAAAAAAGATTACTCCACTAAAATCAATATAAAAAGGGAGGATGAAATTGGCGTGCTCGTAAATAGTTTTAACAACATGCTTGGTGAAATTAATAAACAAAATATAGAATTAGTAACGGCTAAAAATAAGGCTGAACAATCGTCAATTGCCAAAGAGCAATTTTTAGCGAATATGAGCCATGAAATTAGGACCCCGTTAAATGGTATTGATGGAATGGGAAAGCTTTTAGAAGAAACATCCTTAACGAAAGAGCAACAAGGATTTGTTTTAGCAATAAGAATGTCTTCAGAGAATTTGCTGGTTATTATTAATGACATTTTAGATTTCTCAAAAATTGAAGCGGGGAAGTTAACCATAGAAAAAATTGATTTTAATTTAAAAGAAAGCATATCACAATCCCTAAAAACAGTGTATTATGAGGCAGAAAAAAAAGATGTTTTATTAGCCTCTAAAATTGATGAGAATATTTCCGAACTATTAATCGGTGATCCAACACGGCTCAATCAAGTGCTCATTAATCTTCTTAGTAATGCGATTAAGTTTACACAAGAAGGGCATGTAAAACTTAATTGTTATTTGATAGAACAATCGCCAAGGAGTAACAAAATTAAATTTGAAGTAATAGATACAGGCATCGGTATTGAAACAGACAAACTTGAAAAAATATTTGAAAGTTTTTCTCAAGAGGATGATAGTACCACTAGAAAATTTGGAGGAACAGGTTTAGGCTTGTCAATTAGTAAGCACCTGGTGGACTTGTTTCATGGGGAATTAAAAGTGAAAAGTATAAAGGGAAAAGGAACCTCATTTTATTTTACCCTCGATTTTCCTATTGGCTCGTCAACTAATAGATTAAAAGATGACCCTTCTTTAATTCAATGGAATTCATTAGTAAATAAAAAGATACTCTTAGTTGAAGATAACAATATCAACCAACTCTTAGCGACAACAATTTTAAAAAAATGGGAGGTCTTAGTTGAAGTCGCTGAAAATGGACTAGTTGCTGTTGAAAAACTAAAAGAACAAAATTATGACGTTATTTTAATGGATATGCAAATGCCGGTCATGGGTGGAATTGAAGCCACAGCCATAATAAGAAAGGAACTAAAACTTACAACACCCATAATAGCATTAACTGCAAGAGCAATTAAAGGAGTGGATAAAGAATGTTTAGACGCAGGCATGAATGATTACATTTCAAAACCATTTGACCACGCAGAATTATTTAATAAAATTTTGAACTTAATTAATTAATTATGGAACAAAGACTATATGATTTAACTGGTTTAGAAAAAGCTACAGATGGAGATAAAGAGTTTCTGAATAATATGGTTCAACTGATATTAGTTGATACTCCAATAGATCTGTTGGCAATGGAAACGGCTTTAAAAAATGCAGACTACACCAATGTGTTGTCTATAGCACATAAGATTAAACCGTCTATTAAATACATTTGTATTCAGCAATTATTTGAGGAGATATTAGCCATTGAAAAGTGGGAAGAAAATGATGCAATTATGGCGGAACTCTGCAACCGTTTTGTTGCTAATATTTATTTAGCACTAACTCAACTCAAAAATATTTAATTCTACCAAAAATGGGATTAAGCTAGATGTAATGCGAACTGAATAACGAACAACACACCATTCTACAAAATACGCCCTAACAATTTATTAAATATAAAGGGGGGGGGAAACAGTACGAGAAACAAAAAATATCAGTTTTAGGGACAAGACAAGCGTCCTGTAGAGTTGTACAGTAATTATTTGATGGAGTAAAAGGTAGACTACATTCATACCGCTCGTCTAGTTGCCTAATTGGTAGAGCAATCAGAAGAATCTATTTACAGCAGTTTAAAAAACTATTGTGAAGACCAATGCACATTAAAGCTCGCATTTTTGTGGTGACCGAATAAGAAGATGTGAGAGATTTTTACTTGTACTTACAAAATATTTTTATTAGATTGCACACTTAATACTTTTTTTGATCAAAGTAAAAGAACATACCAAAGAAACGCTACTCAAAGCCAAGTTAAAACAGCTAGAAAGTCGTTTGCTTCAAAGCCAAAAAGAGCTCCGGCAAGAAGCTGAATACAACAACCATTTAGCGGCTATTATTGAAGAAAATAACGCTTCCAAAAAGTCAAGTACCCTGACCATAAAAAGCGCTACAAAAATTGAGTTTATTCAAGTAGATGATATTATTTGTTGCCAAGCAGATGAAGGCTATACCGATGTGCAGCTAACTGATGGTAGAACAGTTACTTCCACAAAGCCCTTAACTGTTTTTGAAAATGTATTAGAACAGCATTCATTTTTCAAAATTAGTAAGAGCCATATTATCAATACCAATCATATCATTACTTTTCATAAAGATCGGAATCAAATTTTACTAAAAGGAGATCTTCTATTAGACATCTCTCGAAGACGAAGAGTGGAGTTTTTGAAAAGTTTATAAAGTAGAAAATAAAAAGCCCCAAGTGATGGAGGGGCTACCTGGGCACAAGTAACCATACTACAAGATCAGAGATAGTTACCGAGTTTAGTCTTACCGATGCAAGTACTGGTTATGCAAGTACTTTATCAGAGGAAATCCTAAAAATAACCGATGGGGGAACTTCTTGGACAGTAGATGCTACCTTATCACCAATGCTGCCAGCAACATACGCCACTACAGCCCCAACCTTAAACTTTGGAGCAGTAGGAGGAGGATTACAACAATGGTAAATGGAACGGACATTAATGACTTCGTCGATGATCACCAACTTTTATAACTAAGCCTAGCAAAGGGAAGCTTCGCATTAAAAATGCAACACAAGGTCAATTAACAGGGAGTATCAAAATACTAGATTTACAAGGACGAGAAGTGTTCTTTAAAGCCATTGAGAAACAACCCACGTTGAATTATGGATGAACTGATTTAACTGATGGGATGTCTATCGTTTTCTTGGAAACAGAAGCGTTTCCAAAACCAGAAAAACGCAGCGCAAGAAGGAACGCTTAAGCTTCACGATAGTCCACTTTCTGGCGGAAAAGTAATGATGGATATGAAAAGTACAAGAAGGCTTTGAAGATCTGAAAGCAATGACTGAAAATAAGTTGAAGCGGAATCTTGAATTCAAGAGTAAAGTTGAAGTCCTAAAAAATAACATCACGATAGTGTCTTATCCAATCAAACTCTTGAAGCATGTTACAGAGAATAAGGCGTAATGAA
>JAWUVT010000162.1:0-15220 GCA_034112225.1 Flavobacteriales bacterium
AATTCTTCTTTTGAGATTCTTCTTATGTTCTTTTTTGCTACCATTGTGAATGCGAAAGTAAGCTTATCATTTGAGGTCATACCGCAGAAGCGAAGGTATCTTTTAAAATAGCTCCTAAAAATAAAAAGGGCCGTCTGTTTCTCGGTTTTATGGCTACAATCGGGATGCTGAAGTATGAGTTCTGCCTCATTAATTTAACTCCACTCTAAAAATAGCGAATTCAACCCTTCTTTATCAACTGCCCTGTATAAATATCTATCCTTGCCTCCAAGCTTGATGTAAGTCTCATCCATTCTCCAGCTGTCACCAACTTGATGTTTTCTCTTGTGCATGTTCTTCTCAATTGCTGGAGAGAACTTAAACACCTAACGCTGTCTAATAGAATAGGCTAGATCTACTCCTCTTATTTGCATCAGTTCTTCTACATTTAGGTAGCTTAAGGTGAAATAAACTGCTTGTAGAATGATTGCTCTTGGGTATCGGCGATGCTTGAACATCGTCGGCTTATTTTAGCCAAGGAAATTAGGGCTCTTTATTGTTTAAGGAATTAATGCGACAGCATCCTCCTCTTATTCTTCATTATTTTTTTAGAAAGCAGAATCTAAAGAGAACTAATCCGAACAAAACCATATAAAAGCGCTTCAATTTGACTACTTTGGTGGCAGTTAAACAACTGCAGAAAACACTTAAAACTGAATGCGAAAAAACATAATTCAAAATATTTTTAAGTATTCAATTGCCCTAGTTTGGACTGCCAATGGACTATTTTGTAAAATCTTAAACTTAGTGCCAAGACACGAACAAATTGTAGCCAGAATTTTAGGCGCTGATTTTTCAAGGCCATTAACTTTTTTAATCGGAATTTCTGAAGTGGGAATGGCAATATGGTTTTTAAGCGGAATAAAACCAAGACTAAATACAATTGCTCAAATTGGAATTGTTGCAACTATGAATATTCTCGAATTTATTCTTGTTCCCGATTTGTTAGTGTGGGGAAAACTAAACTCATTGTTTGCACTTCTATTTGTTTCTGCGGTGTATTTTAATCACTTTCAGTTGAACAAAAAAGCATTATGATTTCATTTTTAAAAAATCATCCTTTTGCCGTTGAAACTCATTTTGAAAGTTCTACAGTATTGACATTCGCAGTATCAAAAGAAGAATTACAAAGTTTTATTCCAGAATGTTTGGAATTAGATACATTTCAAGATAAATGGGCGTTTATTGCCGTTGCAATGGTTCAGACAAAAGAACTAAGGCCAAAAGGATTTCCTAAATTTATGGGCAACAATTTTTTCTTAATTGGTTATCGTATTTTCGTAAGGTACACGAACAAAGCTGGAAAGAAATTAAGAGGCTTATATATTCTAAAATCCGAAACGGATAAAAAGAAAATGGAGTTTTTAGGTAACCTTTTCACACACTACAATTATTCGACTACAGACATTTTGGAATTAACTCAAGAAGACTTCAAAATAATTAAATCTAAAAAATCCGATTTCAATCTCAAGATTGACACTACAGCAAAAGAAAAACACTTGCCTAAAAGCTCACCATTTGAAAACTGGAAAGAAGCAAGACGTTTTGCAGGCCCTTTACCTTTCACATTCACCTACGATAAGGAAAAAAATGAAGTTTTGATTATTGAGGGTGTTAGACAAAATTGGAAACCAACACCAATAGAAATTATTGAATATAATTTTTCGTTTTTAGAAAAAATGAAGTTTGAGAATTGCGTTTTAGCAAATGCTTTTGTCATTGAAAACATCCCCTATTATTGGAAAAAAGGAAGAATAGAGCGATGGAAATAAAAAGACGAAAATTTCAAGGTGTTTTAAATATTTTAAGTTTTAATAGACATTTTTATGTCATAGGCTTAATTACTTTGGCAATAATAATTGCTGGCTTATCGCTTTTTAAGGTGTCGCCTTTATGGGCTTGGATAACAGTGGGCATCTTTTTGTATGGCCTAATTACTCCATTAATAGTTTCTGCCTATGTTTATGATTTTTCGGGGTACTATACTTTTAACTGGTTGAAAACGCTCAATTTAATTGAGGCAAAACCAAAGCAAATAATTAACATCAATGCAGGTTTTGATGAAACGAGTTTTATCCTAAAAAATAATTTCCCAGAGGCAGATT
The DNA here is from genome assembly GCA_034112225.1 of Flavobacteriales bacterium. Classification (GTDB taxonomy): domain Bacteria; phylum Bacteroidota; class Bacteroidia; order Flavobacteriales_E; family Vicingaceae. The sequence goes on from JAWUVT010000162.1 coordinate 2,145, forward strand.
TAAACGTGTTTGATTTTTACAACGCTAAACAACATACTGAACCCGCAATAATTAGAGCGAGAAAAGTAAGCTTGATGTATCCTAATACCTTGCAAATAAAGTCTGACGAAATACCTTTAAACGATAAGTCCGTTGATCTTATTTTCCTTCTTTCTGCAGCTCATGAGATTCGTTCCCATAAAGAAAAAGTAATGTTTTTAAAAGAATGCCACAGAATCTGTAAGCCTAACGGAAAGGTTATTACAGTAGAGCATTTGCGTGATACGCCTAACTTTCTTGCGTTTTCCATTGGTTTTACTCACTTTTTCTCTCGAAAATCTTGGGAAAAATCATTTAAAGAAGCTGGTTATTCTTCTGTTGAAGAAACTAAATTTACGCCATTTATGTCTATCTTTAATTGTTGTCCTTAATTTATTAATATGGAAATTCATTTTAAGATAATTGGAGTTTTGTTAATGATTTTAGCCTGGATTCATGTTATTTTCCCCAAGTACTTCAACTGGAAAGAGGAGCTTAAATCATTGAGTTTAATAAACAAGCAAATGATGACAGTTCACACATTTTTTATTGCATTAGTTGTTTTTCTAATGGGCTTACTATGCCTTTCATCTTCAACTGATCTGATAGAAACAAAACTCGGAAAATCAATTTCACTTGGACTTGGAATTTTCTGGACACTTAGACTTTATAGTCAATTTTTTATTTACTCCTCAAAGTTATGGAAAGGGAAAAAGTTTGAAACATCAATTCATATTGTATTTTCAGGATTATGGATATACTTATCTGCAATATTTTGGATAAACTATCTAAATTAAAAAAGCAAGTTCCCTCATAACATACTACCGCTATGCAAAATCAATCCTCCTACAATTTAAAAAGTAGAATCTAAAATGGACTAATCCGGACAAAATCGAATAAGAGTGAAATCATCACCTTTTTAATGAAAATCGCTACAATCCAACATTAACAAACGTTACAGATGGTTTTATTTCTATAAACGGGATGCTCTGAGAGTCAAGCTATCCTTGGCTCTCCCGATGCCGATCAACACCTGAGGCACCACTCGCGAAAAGCCTTGTAAACATTGTGTTTTGAGGTGTTTTTTGGTTGGAGTAACTTCTTAACGGAGTGGCGTTATTTTAATTCCGGCCAAAAACATATTGTATTGATAATCAAATAGCTGACTACCATCTTCCTTAGATTCTAATTGATACATCCCATACCATGAGATGGTTTTACTCATTCGTAGATTAACCAATACATTATACCGTTCTTTTGTAAGGTCTAAAGAGTTATTTACTAGATAGCCATTCCCTTCAATTATATTATTGCCTTGATTAAATAAAGCGCTCAATTTTACAGAAGCAAACTTTGTAACTTGTAAGTAGAGAAACGGAGCATAGGAATTGTAAGTACTCGTATAATCATCGTTTGTATGCAGGTAACCCGTTAGCCCAAACACAAGTTTACTATTTCCAAAGACATGAAAGGACATGCCCCCAAAATGGTTATATTGATTAGCCGATGAAATGTTAGAATATGTAGTTCCCCCAGAAAAATCAAATTTCCGTATTGATTTTCTAACGGAAAATGAGCCTATAAAATAATTGCTAGTACTTGAAAAAGTCTGTGTTTGAACTCTCTGAGGATTAGCTTGTCCAAATGTAGGTTGAATTTCAATCTCTGTGCTAAATTTTAAACGAACTAAATGTATGGAAGGAGAAATTAACCAATTGCTTTTTAATGGGATTGCGGATTCTAAAAAATATTGAAGTTGTTGTACCTTCCCCGCATAACTTTCCTGATTAAACAAAGTGGCGGCATGAAAAAGGGAAAATTTATTCTTCGGATGATGTTTTATTCCGACTTGAAAGTAAGTTGCTGGATTAAAAAAATAATCATCCGTATTGCTAGAGTCAACATTAAAAATTAAGCTACTACTTATTTTAGCCCCTCCCTCAACAGCAATAAAATTGGTAGGTGATAGGGAATCTAACCCCATCTTAGTTTTGAGTTTAGCAGAAAAAGTTGTGCTTAAATTTCGTGCTTCCTCCTCCTTGCCATTGTAGAGGTAACAGAAATATAAATACTCTAGGGCTAAGGGATCATACGAATTAAAATCCAAAGCTTTCTCAAAATGGACCCTTGCAAGTGCATAATTCCTCTTTTCAAAATAAGCAACCCCAACCCTAACTCTCATGTAGTAGAAGTCATATCCTTTTTTCAATGCTTGGTTGCCAACTTGAATTAACTCCGGCCATTTCTTTTGCTGATATAGCTGATACGTTTTTGTGTCAGCACTTGATGCTGAAAGGGTATCCTTTTGTGCCAATGAAGAAAATCCAATGAGGTGAAAAAAAAGTAAAAAAACAATTTCTTTAAAACTAATGTTTAGTGGGAATTTCAAAATCAATATTTTTTTTTAAAAAGTGAGGTTATTGAATGAGAGACAAGCCTTCTCTGGCAGATGTATCGTTAGGAATATAAAGCAGCACTTTTTTAAAGAGAATAGTCGCTTCGTTTTTATTCCCTAAAAAATAATTTGTCCAAGCACTCATTAACATGTTGTTGTATCCAAAAGGGGTTAAGTTAAGGCTTACATCAAAGTACTTTTTTGCCGACAGGTAATCTTTACGGTAATAATAGATAAGCCCTAAGCGATAGTTAATTGTCTCGTTTTTACTGTCCAATTTTAAAATAGAAAGGTACGTTTTTTCTACAGCCAACCAATCTTCTTGTAGAGAATAAATAGTAATAAGCCCCTTGTGAGGCTCTGTTGCTGCAGGCATAAGTTGAACTGCTTTTTTATAATGTGTTATGGCTTCAGAATATGCTTTGGATTGAGAATACAACCATCCTAACCTTAAGTTTATTTCGTAGGAGCCATCTTCATACACGTTTTTTAATTCTGTTATTGCCGCAGCATACTCTTTATTGCTTTCAAGGGCATAAGATTGAGTAAATGCGGTAGTAATTTCTTTGGTTTGACTTTTGGCTGCTGACAAGGTGAATAAGCAAAAACAAAAGAAGAGGACTTTAATGATTTTCATACTTAATTTTAAATTATTGAATACTGATACTTTGTGGTTTTATTTTTTTGATGAATAGTTATGCTTTCTATTTTATGGTCTTTTAGTTCAATTTCAAAGTTTATTTTTTTGAAAGAATACTCCAGCACCTTTGCTTCTACCTCTGTATTAATAATAATTTTTTGAGGTGCAAATGCATTATCCGCATAACTAAACTTAGAGGAGTATGTCGCTTTGGTAAAAAGGTAAAAAGGAGCGACAAAATCTTGAAAAAATTGAATGAATTTATTATTAAAATGAACCAAAGGAACATTATCTTCAATGTTTATGTTTTCATAATAGCCTAACAATTGACGGTAAGCAGCCAAATAAAAATTAAACAATACGGAGTCATTATCTCCTTCAAAATCAGTAAAATAAAGCATTACTCCATCATTAATAAAATAAGCGTTAGATTTTGTTTTACTGCAATAGATGTAGGTTCTATTTAGCGAGTCCGTTAAAACTTCCCATGCTGTTGTTTCGTGATTCTTTTCGTTGGTTAATGTTATTTTATTCCCTGGCAAAAGAGAAAACGCAATTGTTAAAAGCTCATTGACCAACACATTACTAATATTGGTTCCCTCCTTAGGCACTTCCGAAATTCTTAAAAACCGATCCTTCCCATTTCTTTCAATAAAATAAGCGATCGGATAAGGGAACGTTTTTGAACCTATGTAGGGGCTAGTTTGCTGCTGAAAATGAATGTGCGGTTCTGGCGATCGGCCAGAATTACCACAAGTAGCTAAAAAAGTTCCTTTGGTAACATATTGCCCCACGTAAACGCCAAAAGAATCTTTTTTAAGGTGACTGATTTGCGTAAACAATCCGTTCAGATGATTTAAAACAATGGTGTTCCCCCAATTATTCTTCGTATCCATATCTCCAACATCATTATCTTCAACCGTGTTAATAATATCATAAACATACCCATCTAAAGGGGCAATAACTTCTTTATCGTAACAATAAAAGTTTGTGGTATCAAAACCTTCTCTAGTGCTTTTAGGCACTCTGTACGTATTTTCTTCCTCATCAGTAATTACAAAATCTAAGGCTTTACTCCAATCGCCTAAATGGGTTATTGTACCATCATAACCTTGACTCACATTCCATTGACCAATAAAAGGAAGTGCTAATTTGTAAAGGTGTTCGTTTTTAAAACGTTGTAAAGAGTTGATGTATTTGTAAATTGTTTTTTCAGCAGAAAAGTATTGCAAAGTTACTACTTGCAAATGCTTGGTAAACAATCGTTGATTGAGCGCAAATAAAAAAACAATGGTAATTAAACTAAAAGAAAAAGTGTAGGCTTCAATTTGAAATACGAGTAACACTTTACTTAATGCTAAAGAGGCTAGTAATAAAACTGGGGTCAGCACAATTACTGTGAGGTATGAATATAGATTGGGAATAATAAAAAAACACCCAATAGCTATTGCCATAAAAATAAAGTTAGCGCCCAATAGATTATCGTCTAAATCGCTCACATTGGCACCAAAAATATGGTAAAAGAAATACGCACAAGCAAAACCTAAAAGGCTTAATGAGAAAGCAATTCTAGAAAAATAAAGTAACCCTGCAGCGATGATAACACCCGCCATCACACTTGTCTGAAAGAAAGTGCCAGCAAGGGTTTTTAAGTAAATTAAAATAAACGAAGGGAGATTAATAAAATCTAAGGAATGGGTAAACTGATAAAACAATGAGCTTTGATTTCTAAGCGCTTCATTAATCACGTAAGTATGAGTTTCACTAAGCAAAATGTTCTCAAAATTTGATGAAGCAATAGAAACTACCCAGTAAGCAAGAATAAATGGGAACACTAAAAATGGAAGAAAGCTTTTTGACAGTAAATTTTTCAACCATACGGTAATGAGTAATAAGATCAATACTGCAGAAATAAAAAGAACAATAAACGCCCCATTAAATTGAAATTGATAGCCTAAAGCCATCCCTAAAAACAAGGCATTAAAACCAAATAAACCTCCTTTAACATCTTCTCTATCAAAACCTATTAAATAAGCAATTCCATTAATGGCAACAATAGAAACCAACCCACACAAACCAATAAAAGGAGTGAAAAAAGTAACCAGAATTATGCACAATGCAAAAACATTATTGGTAGAGAAAAACATTAAACTATAACTGTTCAATAAACATTGAAGCCAGTAGTTTGTTTTTAATTGGTTGATGAAGGCGTGCACAATTGATAATTTTTAACTTGAAAAATACTCTCCTCAAAAATACCATAATTAAGTTACGAATTATGGCAAGATAAAGTATGGACTGTTTATTTCAGTAAGTTTGAGCTTCTTTTAAACAAGACTATGGGATCTACAGTAAATTTAAAAAGTAAAATAAAGACCGCTAATCTTCAAAAAATGAAAGAGCAAGTGGAGTTCGAGCATTTTGTTAATTGGTTCGAAATTCCTGCTTACAGCCATTATCGGTCCGTGGCATTTTATAATTACATCTACAGCATCCAAATGAAAACGGTTGAACTGAATGGCTTTGCAATGGGATTTTTTCCTGCCGAAGCAGGTGTTGGAGGCGCAATAGTTACTGGCCCTGGATGTGTCCCTAGCGAAATAGGTCCTTTGGTTTATTTAAATGGCGGTAAAGATTTAAACACCATTTTATCTAAAGTAAACGTAGCAGGAGGAAGGGTGGTTATGGAAAAAACTTTTTTGAGTGAAACCGCAGGGTACTTTGCTATATTTATCGATTCGGAAGGGAATAGATTGGCATTACATTCAAAAAATTAATAGTGGTTTAGTACTTTATTAAAAAAACGAATAAATGATTTCAAAACATTACAACATTAATCAGCTAAGGGTTGATTTGTGGAACGATTTGAAAGAACAAAGTTTTCAAATTTCCAAGCATTTTAATAAAAAGGATAACAACGCTAGTTTAAAGTCATTAAATGAGATTTTGAACCATTTGCTAAGTATCGAACAATATTTCACATTTCCCGGAACAACATTAACGGAGCAAATTATTAAATCTGTTAAAAATGAAGAACTTAAGGCGGTAAGCCACAGAGTGTCTGAAATTGTTGCCTTGTTGGTAAGTGATGATTACCGTACGCATCCTGAATTAAGAATTGAAAACATTGAAAGTACGGAGAGCAGCAGAGATAAGGAACTGTTGAGTGTCAATAGAAATACATTTGAGGTTTTGTATGTAGAAGATTTATCGACAAAAGAGGAGGAGGCGTTAAAGAAAACAGCCAATGCGTTGATCGATCCTCGAGATGAATTAACCTATGATCTCGTTATTCAACATTCTTTTCAGGACGCTTTAATCTGTTTATTTTTTAACTACAACATTCAAGCAGCAGTAATTAGGTATGCGCCTTTGCATTTATCTAAAAATATTACAACGCTATTAAAACCTTTTATTCAGGAGGTATTAAAAATAGATTTAACTGGAGTTTCTGATTCAGAAATAGGCCCGTTATTGGGTAAATACATCCGTGAATTTAGGCCCGAATTAGATATTTATTACATTACCGATACCTCTTTAACCCATTTAGCCGATTCTACTTTAAAAGCTTTTAGAAGAATTTTTTACCGAATGGAAGATGTACAAGAGCTGCATCTAACAATTTTGAGTGGGATAAATGAAAGGTATGAAACCCCTTTTTTTACGGCGTTAACTGATTACAGTAAAAGGCCTATAAGTGTCTTTCATGCAATGCCAATTTCTAGAGGAAACTCTGTATTTAAATCTCGATGGATTTCTGATTTTGGAGATTTTTATGGGCGGAATATTTTCTTAGCGGAAACCTCCGCAACAAACGGAGGGTTAGATTCTTTATTACAGCCTACTGGTCCGCTAAAAAAAGCACAAGAAAAAGCGGCAAAAGCATATGGTGCTGAACATACTTTTTTTGTTTCCAATGGCACATCAACTTCTAATAAAATAGTACAGCAAGCGTTAATAAAACCTGGCGATATTGTTTTGGTAGATAGAGATTGTCATAAATCACACCATTACGGATTGGTTCTGGCGGGGGCTTATCCTACTTATCTCGACTCTTATCCTATTGAAGCGTATTCGATGTACGGTGGAGTTCCATTGTCAGTTATTACAGAAAACTTGTTAGAGATAAAGCGAGCAGGACGATTGGATAAAGTAAAAATGCTACTGCTGACCAACTGTACTTTTGATGGCTTGGTTTACAATGTAGAAAAAGTAATGGAAGAGGTTCTGTCCATTAAGCCTGACATGGTTTTTTTATGGGATGAAGCTTGGTTTGCTTTTGCTAGCTTTACCTACACCTACAAGCAACGAACAGGAATGTACGTGGCTCAAAAATTATTTAATAAGTATAGAACCCCAGCCTATAAATTAGCTTACAAAAAACACCTTGAAAATTTAAAATACGGCGAGATCTCTACCATGCCTGATCCTGAAAAAGTTAAAATAAGAGTTTACGCGACACAAAGTACCCATAAAACATTATCGAGCTTTAGGCAAGGGTCAATGATACAAATTTGGGATGAAGAATACAGCCGAAGGGTTGCAGATGCTTTCCAAGAGTCCTACATGACACATACAACAACCTCCCCCAATTATCAGATTTTGGCGTCATTAGATGCCGGACGAAGACAGGTAGAGTTAGAAGGGTATGAATTGGTTGAAAAAAGTATTGAGATGGCAATGATACTTCGTTCAAAAATAAAAGACCACCCTAAATTGAGTAAGTACTTCCATTTTTTAACGGTGAATGATTTAATACCAGAAAAATATAGAGCTTGTGGAACAAAAGAGTACTACACTACTGAGGAAGGTTGGGACAGGATGGAGGAATCTTGGGAGAAAGATGAATTTGTTTTAGATCCTACAAAAGTTACTTTATCCGTAGGTAAAACAGGCATTTCAGGAGACGTGTTTAAAAATAGTTATTTGATGGATCGTTTTAACATCCAAACCAACAAAACCTCCTTGAATACAGTTTTACTAATGACGAATATTGGGACAACTCGAGGGAGTGTAACTTTTTTAATTAATGCGTTATTACAAATAGCTGAAGAACTAGAGGAGAGCAATCGTTCGCTAAATAAAAGAGAAGCCGAAATCTCTAAAAAACACATTCACTCCCTGATCAAAGACGTACCTCCCCTACCCGATTTTAGTAGCTTCCATCGTTCATTTTTAGCTGCACCAGGAGTTCCAGGAGGAAATATTAGAGAAGCTTTTTTTCTCGGTTATGAAGAAGATTTATGCGAATATGTATTACTTGAAAATTGTTTAGGTGAACTAGAAAAAAATAAAGAATTGATATCTACTTCTTTTGTAATCCCCTACCCTCCAGGATTTCCAATATTGGTTCCCGGACAGGTCGTAAGTAAAGAGATCATTAAATTTATGCTTGCTTTAGATGTGAAAGAAATACACGGCTACAGGGCTGATTTAGGGCTAAAACTTTTTACTAAAAAAGCATTGAATAGAAAAAACACCATCTCAGCAATGGGCGCAATGCATGCCATGAAAGATTTACAACTGGGAGCATCCACTAAAAAATAAAACGATGAGTAACGAGAATCAAAAAACACTGAAAGGAGTAGCAGAAATTAAACAATTTTTTCGTGAAAATAAAACGCCCATTTATTTTATTAGTGCAACAAATTTTAATTTGTTGGGAATGGATGAGTGGATTTCAAACTTTAAATACATTACTTATATTGATTCTTATGAGGGCTTGCATCCCAATTTATTTTCTCCGAGAGTAGAGGTACCTCATGAGGAATTTACCAGCATTGAAGATATTAGTAATTATTTACTTACTCATCCAGAAGTTACCGATTACATAGCTTCTAAAACAACCGACACAGAAGCTGGTAAAGCGCTTTTTTTGATGTTTGATGAGAAAAGTGAAAAACTTGCTGCGAACTTAGGTTTAGAAGTTTGTTTTCCTGCAGCTGAGCTGCGTACATTTTTAGATAACAAAGTAAATACGAATAGAATTGCCGAAAAAGCAGGAGTAGCTTGTGTGCCTTATGTACTTTCAAATGTTACGAGTTACCAACACCTTAAAGCAATCTCAAAAGGGTTAAGCGATAGCTTAGTGGTACAAAGTCCTTTTGGCGATTCGGGACACACCACCTTTTTCATCTCCAACGAAGAGGAGTTTAATGAGCATGCGGAAGAAATTATGGCCGAAGAAGAGGTTAAAATAATGAAACGCATTAATTGTTATGGAACAGCTATTGAAGCCTGCGTTACGCAACATGGTACAATTGTAACTCCTTTAATGACGGAATTGGTAGGTTTTAAAGAATTAACCCCTTATGAAGGCGGTTGGTGTGGTAACGAAATATATCCGAATGCATTTAATGCCGACATTCGAGAGAAAGCAAAAATATATACCCAACGTTTTGGAGATCAATTAAAAGCAGAAGGCTACAAAGGTTATTTTGAGTTGGATTTTTTGATAGATCAAGACAATGGCGAAATTTATTTAGGAGAGTTAAATCCTAGGGTTTCTGGAGTGAGTAGTTTAACGAACCATGCCCAATTTGCGATGGACGATGTTCCTTTATTTTTGTTTCATATGCTAGAGTGGATGAACATCCCTTATGAAATTGATGTAGATGAAATCACCAACCGATGGGCAGAAGCGGCCAGCATGGACAGTTGGAGTCAATTGGTAATAAAGCATACCAGAGATACTTTAGAGCTGGCTACAGAAGCCCCAAAATCTGGGATTTGGGAAATGAAAAAAAATGGGAACATCCAATTTAAAAAAATGAATACCCATCGTCAAGCAGTTTTAGGCGATAACGAAGCATTTTTCATTCAAATCACTCAAAAAGGAGATTACCTTTATGAGGGCGCAGATTTAGGAATTTTAGTCTTAAGGGGCAGGTTAATGTCGGATGATTTTGAGATTTCCTCACGAGCAAAACGATGGATAAAGTCATTAAGGTCTAATTACAAAGCAGACATGATTGATTTAGGTTCTTTAACCGAAGAAGAATTAAATGAATTGGATAGCGGTTTTAAAATGCTTTAAGAAGAAGTCAATTTCCCCGCTTTAATTTTGAGGTACAGAAAGGTTGCTAGGCTGCAAATCAGTAAAACCCCAACAAAAATAAGTGCCAATGCTACAGGCGAAGTAATTGTCTTGTAAATACTAGTGGCGATGTTGCCAATAACAATCCACTGAATAATATAAATTACCGTCACATTTTTACCCAGCCATTGGAGGTACTTAAACACTACTGAGTTGCCCCATAATCGATTGGCTTCCTGAACAAAAAAGCAATAGAACAGTAAAAATGCAACAATCCAAGCAAAGAATTGGATTCCATGGTGATAATATTGGAGAAGGTTGGCCGATAACTCAATGGCATAAGCTATCGTAAAAAATAGAAAACCAATAAACAACAGTGCCATTACTCCTTTAATCCAGAGGCTCTTAAATTTATTTAGGTCCACTTGTTGTTGAATTTGATAAAAAGCGATTCCTAAAAAAGCATAAGCAGTCCAAGGGAATACAGGGAAATATGCCCAATGAGAACTCCCATAAAAAAATGAAGTAAGATAGATTAAGGAGGTTTCTTGAGGGATATAGTTCAATAAATAATGACCCAAAAAAGCACTAAGTATCGCAAGACCAATGGTAACGATAAAACTTTTTTCCAATCGCTTTTGGAGTACCGCAATTATGACCATTGAAATTCCTGCAAACTGGAAAATATCAACCCCAAAGAGAAAAGGCATGATGTCAATTTTCAAAATGCCTTGACTTACTGAAATGAATAGGTTTAAATTCAAGGCAACATTCAAGAGCATCCCAACAATAAAAAGTTTAACGCCACGGGAGAAAAGTTGCAACGCACTTTGCTTGGTAAAGGCCAGAAAGTACCCCATAATTACAATAAAAATTGGCGCTGCCGGTACGCCCCCTAAAAACATGAGTAAATCTCCGACAGCGCTTGTTGAAATTGCTGAACTCGCAAACAGTTCTATTAAATGCACCTGAATCATCAACAGAACAGCAATACCTTTTAGTAAATCCGCGGTTTGAAATCGTTTAATCATTTAGTCATGCTATTAAATTTAGGTAGAAATGGCATAGCGCCCTGATTACCCCTGGAAGATGTATGGTGTTGTTGATAGATTCCATAATCGCACTCAAAATTTAAGGATGCCCCTCATTAGAAATCATTTGTAAATGTAATCAATAATCTTTAGAGACAATTGGCATTGAGGAGCCTAACTAGATGGGGAATAGTAGCTAGAAATCGATGTATACCTGGCTCTAAATCCTTGAAAAACTGAAAAAAAACTCAACATAGCGGTTATTCTTCCATAAACAGCAGGTGCCTTTCATTGTTAAAAGAATGCCTGTGGCCTAAAATTGGCCAAGAAAACAAAAGACATAACCTTAAGACTTTCAATAACTTACCCCATATTCCATTTAATTGAAAATATATGAATACATTTGAAAAACTAAAAAATATTAATTATGAAAAAAACGCTATCCGTTATAATTGTACTTACACTCTCATTAAGTGCATTTAGTCAGTCTAATGTGTATTTAAAAATTAATCACATGCTTGGCACTAGTCCATTTGCATTTAATTCGTCAACAACGAATAATATCGGAGATAATTTTAATGTAAATAGATTAGAGTACTACATTTCTTCCATTTCAATTACTCACGATGGGGGTACCGTAACGAATGTTCCGAGCACTTGGATTTTAGCGAATGCTTCCACTGAGGTTTATGAATTACTAGGAAATTACACGATTACATCCATAGAACAAGTCACTTTTAGTATAGGAGTAGAAACGCCAACAAATCATAGTGATCCATCATTAATGGCCGTTTCTCACCCTTTATCTCCAAAATCTCCCTCCATGCATTGGGGATGGAGTGCTGGTTATCGATTTATTGCCATGGAAGGATTATCGGGTACAGCAACGCCTGATCAAACGTATCAATTACATGCATTGGGAGATGTTAATTATTTTTCTCAAACGATACCTACAGCAGGAACAACTGATGCGAATGGTTTAGTAATTGAATTGAATGCTGATTATGAAGCAGCACTGAAGAATATTAATACCGCATCTGGGGTGATTTCTCATGGAGAAGTAAATGAAGCAAAAATGACAGCAGAAAACTTTAGAGATCATGTGTTTACTTCACTCGAAGGAAATTCTCCTGTATCGATTGAAAAGGTTGAGGCAACTGCGCCATTAAGTATTTACCCTAATCCTGCAGCAAACGGTTCTCCTGTAACTTTTAAAGTGGATCAAGACCTTACAAATGCTAGCCTACAGATCACCGATTTAACGGGTAGAATAGTTTCAACTGCATTAATACCTCGTTCAAATGAACTGGTAATTACTGGTTTACAACAAGGAATTTATATGGTGACTTTAAAGTTAGCTTCAGGTGAAGTTATTAAAACCGAAAAGTTATTCATCACAAAATAAGACAACGAACATGGTGAAGCAATTCATACGAGGTGGATTAGTAATGGTAACATCAATTGTGTTCATCGTTAGCTGTTCTAAGGATAAAGAAGAGCTAACGACAATTGACACTTCAGGCCCCGCTAGTCTTTACGATAACACCCCCTATAACTTAGAATATGGGACCTTACCCACACCAGTAGTTCCAGGAGACAATCCTTTAACAATTCAAGGTGTAGAGTTGGGAAGAATGTTGTTTTACGAAAAGCAGCTTTCAGGAGATGGTTCATTGGCTTGCGCAGGATGTCATGTTCAGATCAATGGATTTTCAGATACGGCTCAATTTTCTACAGGAATTCTAGGGTTTCAAGGGGGAAGACAAGCAATGGCGTCGGTTAATATGCTGTGGAACTCCAATGAGTTTTTCTGGGATGGAAGAGCACATTTATTGAGAGATCAAGCTATTTTGCCCATTCAAGATTCCTTAGAAATGAAAGAAACTTTGGAAAATGTTGTTAGTAAGTTAAGTGCTTCAACAACCTATTTAAATCAGTTCGAAAGAGCTTTTGGTA
>JAWUVT010000163.1:0-10045 GCA_034112225.1 Flavobacteriales bacterium
TCACCTATTTCAAAAAAATGGATGGTAACAGGTTTACCTGCAGAAGGAGATTTTGATGAAGGAACAATAGCCATTTCTGCTGTTATGAGCGCAATTAATTTTCAACCAAAAGAAAGTATTCAGTGCTTAAGAAAACTATACACAGAATTTAAAGATGTTGGCATATATAAGGAAGACGGATTTGTAATGAGTGTAAATACCAATACGAGAGAAGTTGCCAAAAATGCAGATTACTTTTTTCAACCTATTACTGTTTTATCCATAGAAAATTATAGATCTGGTTTGCTATGGGAATTAGCCAAAAAAGCTCCAGAATATCAGATTGCTTTTGAAAAAGCAGGTTTAGAATATCAAAAATAAAAACTTAAATTTAAAAAAATGAGAACACTTAAAATTGTACTAATTCTAGTATGTACTTGTTGGCAAATTACAGCTCAAAAAAACATACCACATCTAGCCAAAAAAGGAAATCTTACACAATTAATAGTAGATGATGAGCCTTTTTTAATGATTGCTGGCGAAGTTCATAATTCTTCTGCTTCGACTCTAGAATATATGAAGCCTTTATTTCCAAAGCTAAAAAAAATGAATCTAAATTCTGTATTCGTAACCTTGGCTTGGGAACAATTTGAACCTAAAGAAGGTGTTTATGATTACACATTAGTAGATGCTATTATTGAAAATGCCAAAAAAAATGATTTAAAAGTGTGTTTACTATGGTTTGCTAGTTGGAAGAATGGCGAATCTAGTTATACTCCTATGTGGGTAAAAAAAGATACCAAACGGTTTTTTAGAGTACAAACAAAAGAAGGAAAAAGAATTGAAACAATGTCTCCTTTTTGTGAAGCAACAAAAATTGCAGATGCGAAAGCTTTTACAGCTCTTATGAAACATGTAAAAGAGGTTGATAAAGATCAAACAGTTATTTTAATGCAGCCACAGAATGAAGTGGGTATGTTTCAAGACATCGATTACAATCCAATAGCATTAGATTTATTTGAGCAAAATGTCCCGAAAGAATTAACGAAGTATTTAAAGAAAAATAAAAAGAATTTAAAAGAGTACGTAACTAATGCTTGGTCTAAGTCTAAATTCAAAACAAAAGGCACTTGGAAAGAAATATTTGGTGATACACCAGAAGCTAAAACCTTTTTTACAACTTGGCAGTATGCAACTTATATTAATTATATAGCAAAAGCCGGTAGAAAAGAGTATAATTTACCAATGATGGTTAATTCTTGGATTGTACAGAAACCGAATGATCTTCCGGGAGTTTATCCAAATGGTGGCCCAGTTTCTAGGGTTATAGATATCTGGAAAGCCGCCGCTCCTGATATTGATATACAATCGCCAGACATCTATTTATCTAATTTCAAAGAAATAGTTGCCATGTACCATAGAAAAGATAATCCATTGTTAGTTCCAGAATCGAGTGCAGAAGTTGGTAGAGCTTATTATTCATTTGGTGAGCATGATGCTATTTGTTTTTCTCCTTTTGGAATTGAAGATGCAGCAGATAATTTTCTTTTTACAAAATCGTACGAAGTTTTACATGAAGTGGAGCATTTGATAAAAAAATACCAAGGAACTGGTAAAATGAGAGCAGTTCTTAAAGAAGGAAAAGAGCAATACAAAGATTTATACATGGGCAACTATAAACTTAAAGTAATGTATCAAAAACCAAACGAGCCATCCTTTGGAATTATCATACAAACAGATGACAATGAGTTTACGGTAATTGGAATGAACCTAACCCTGTTTTTTGAATCAGAAATAAAAAACAGTATTGGTTATATTGGTCAAGTTTTAGAAGGAAGATTCGAAGATCAAAAATGGGTAACTACTCGTATGATGAATGGTGACGAAACCTACCATAATTCAAGATTAAGAGTGTTTGGGAGAACTTTTGAAACAACAAATGATCTTATTAAAGCAACAAAAAAAGAAGGCGAACCAGATGCCTATTCCCCTGCGACTAAACAAGTAATTACTACACCAGGAATCTATAAGGTACTTACTTATATGCGATAATTAAATAAACCCTTTATGACGCTAATAGTAGCTTAAAATTATGAAGCAAAGTGAAATTTATAATATAAAGAAAACGGAGACTAAAAATAAATCTAGTTTACAAATTCAAAACAAAAACATCGGTTTAAAGGCAGTAATCGATTTAAAAGAGGGCGCAAGGCTTAAAACCCTTACAATCGATAATATCTCCTTAATCAATGAAGACAAAAATTTGCCTTATGCAGAAACTTTTGCTTCAGCGATCTTATTTCCTTTTGCAAATAGGATTGAAAATGGCATCTATAATTATAAAAACAACGCTTACCAGTTAGCGTGTAATGAAGGTAAAAGAAATAATGCGATGCACGGTTTAGTTTATAATAAACCGTTTAAAGTTAAAAAAATAAAAGTAAAGAAAAAGTCTATTTTACTCTCCTTAAAGTACAAAGAAAAAAAAGGAACTGCAGGTTTTCCTTTTCAATATCATCTAATGGTAACCTATGTTTTTAGTAGAAAAAAGTTAAAATTATATTTAGAAGTTCAAAATAAAAGTTTAGAAATTTTTCCATTTACTTTGGGTTGGCATCCTTATTTTAATAGTTCTGATATCCCTTCAAGTACCTTGAATTTTAAAAGTTCTGAAAAAGTTTGTTTTGATGACAGTTTAATTACAAAAGATGTTATAAAAAAGGAGACAGCAATGCCTCTTCAGATTAACAATCATCAATTTGATGATTGTTTTGTTACAACAGATGGCAAATTAACTTTTACAACACCAGCGTACAAGTTAAGATTGAAAACATCAGCGATACTTAAATACCTTCAAATTTATAATGCTAAAAATTCAAACAAAATAGCTTTAGAATTTATGTCTGGAGTCTCTAATAGTTTTAATAATAAGATCGGTTTACAAGAACTAAAACCCAATGATGTCTATAACGCTTCATATGTTTTAAATATAAATTCTCAATAAAAAACAAGTACCTATGCAAATACTAACATTTATCGGATTTACACTTTTAGTTGCAATCATCTCATATATGGCCACAAGAAAAACAGAAGAATCCTCCTCGGACGGGTATTTTTTGGGCGGTCGTAGTTTAACAGCGGGCGTTATTGCGGGTTCATTATTACTAACTAATTTATCTACAGAGCAAATAGTTGGTTTAAACGGTTCAGCATATCAAAGTGGTTTGTCAGTAATGGTTTGGGAAACATTGGCAGCCATTGCGATGGTAGTTACCGCCCTATTTTTATTGCCAAAGTATTTAAAAGGCGGCCTCACCACGGTTCCTGGTTTTTTAGCAAAACGATTTGATGTGACCACCAAAACCTTCACCTCCGTTTTATTCTTATCAGGTTATGTGGTGGTATTGCTTCCCGTAATTTTGTATTCAGGAGCATTGGCGATTAGTGGCATGTTTAATGTGCCAGAACTATTAGGCGTTAGCCATACACAATCCATTTGGATTTGTGTTTGGGGAATTGGTATTATAGGCTCTATTTACGCTGTTTTTGGAGGCTTAAAAGCCGTTGCTGTTTCAGACTCTATTAACGCTGTTGGTTTGTTAATCGGTGGAATTTTAATTCCTGTTTTTGGTTTGATGTTCATTGGAGATGGTAATATCTTAGAGGGACTCTCTATTCTAACAACCGAAAACCCAGACAAATTTAAATCGATGGGTAGTGCAACAGACCCAGTGCCATTTTACACCATTTTTACAGGAATGATGTTGGTTCAGTTATTTTATTGGGGAACCAACCAACAAATTATACAAAGAGCCTTAGGGGCAAAAAATTTAAAAGAAGGTCAAAAAGGCTTATTACTAGCCTCTTTTATAAAAATATTAGGCCCCATCATTGTGGTTCTACCAGGACTAATCGCATTTCATATTTTTGAAGGGAATTTAGAAAACGCAGACAGTGCCTATCCAATGTTAGTCAACAAAGTATTGCCCAAAGCTTGGGTTGGCTTTTTTGCAGCAGTTTTATTTGGTGCTATTCTAAGCTCTTTTAATAGTGTTTTAAACAGTTCTGTAACCTTGTTTGGAATTGATGTGTACAAGCAACATATAAACAAAGAAGCAACAGAAAAAACGGTTGTAAAATATGGTAAAATGTTTGGAATTGTTTTAGCCATTGCCGCGATGTTTATTGCACCATTCATAGCAAATGCAGGAAGTTTATTTGCTTATTTACAGGAAATAAACGGAATTTACAGTATTCCTATTTTAACCATTATCGTGGTGGGCTACTTAACAAAGCGAGTACCTGCCATTGCAGCAAAAATAGGCTTACTTTCTGGGTGTGTGCTTTATATAATTAGTCAGTTTGGTTTAAAACCTTATTTCATTGAAAACGCCTTAGCAGCGGCAAAAAACTCAGGAGTAATCAATCAAGGAACTTTAGCATTGGTTGAAGCACAGGCCTATCCTCATTTTTTAGATGTGATGGCCATTTTGTTTGTGCTAAATGTAATGATCATGTTGCTTATTGGAAAACTAAAACCTAGAAAAGAACCCTTTGTGCATCAGTATACAAAACAGGTTGATATTACCCCTTGGAAATATGTGAACAAAGTAGGGATTGCTATTTGTGTGATTGTGATTGGTGTTTATATTTATTTTGCTTAGCAATGAAGAAAAAAAAACTGATAAAAGTCGTAAAAAAGAGCTTTAAAGAGCACTTTAAAACAAAACCACTACTGGTATTTTCTCCCGGAAGAATTAATCTAATTGGAGAGCATACCGATTATAATGATGGTTTTGTGTTTCCTGCAGCAATCAACAAAGGGATTGTGTTGGGGATTCAAAAAAGCGATTTAGAAACGAGTAAAGTGTATGCCTTGAATAAAGAAGAAGTGCATGAATTTGATTTGCAAAATATTGCCCCATTAGCACAAGGAGGTTGGCAAAACTATGTATTAGGTGTTGTTGATGAAATTCAGAAATTAGGAATTACATTGACCAATTTTAATATTTCTTTTGCAGGAACGATTCCAGGAGGTGCTGGGATGTCTTCTTCGGCCGCATTAGAAAACAGTGTTGCCTTTGGTTTAAATGAAATATTCAACTTAGGCTTGTCAAAAAGAGAACTGATTCTAATCTCTCAAAAAGCCGAGCATCATTTTGCAGGGGTTAGATGTGGAATTATGGATCAGTATGCAAGTATGTTTGGCGAGAAAGAAAGTGCTTTGCTATTAGATTGTAGAACCCTACAATCACAAGCCTATACAATTGATTTAAAAAAACACCAACTGCTGTTAATCAATACCAATGTAAAACACGATCTGTCTGAAAGTGCCTACAATGATAGAAGGCAAGTTTGTGAAAGCGTGTCCAAAAAGTTAAATGTTTCAGCATTAAGAGATGCCTCAAAACAGGCGCTAGAAAAAATAAAGAAGAGCATTTCAGAGGACGATTTTAATAAAGCCTTATACGTTATTGAAGAAAATGAACGGGTACATTTATTTTCAAAAGCAATTAAAGAAAAGAATACCGCTGCGTTGGGCGCTCTTTTGTACCAATCGCATCATGGTTTAAGCACACAATACAACGTAAGTTGCAAAGAATTAGATTTTTTGGTAGCAAAGGCAAAAGAAAGTCCCAGTATTTTAGGAGCTAGAATGATGGGGGGCGGTTTTGGTGGTTGTACAATTAATTTAGTACAAAAAAAGGCAAAAAAAGAAATCCTTAAAATAGCAAAAGAGTATGAAGCAGCATTCCATATAAAACCTGCTATTTATTCAGTTAAGTTAACGGATGGAGTTCAACTAATTTAAACAGGAAACGAGCATGAAAAAAAAAATATTGGTTACTGGTGGTTGCGGCTATATTGGTTCGCATACAGTACTAAAGTTACTAGAAAATAATTTTGAAGTAATCATTGCAGACGATTTGTCCAACTCTTCGATAGCCTCGTTGGATAGAATAGAAAAAATCACCAACATAAGACCTGCTTTTATCAATATCGATTTAAAAGACATGGCTAAAGTAAGGGAGTTCTTTCAAGCACATCAAGAACTGGCAGCTGTTATTCATTTTGCAGCTTATAAAGCAGTAGGAGAATCGGTTCAAAAGCCTTTGCTATATTATCAAAACAACTTGTTCTCTTTGATAAACGTATTAACGAGTCAATTAGAGGTGAATTGTACAAATTTTATTTTTTCTTCTTCTGCGACGGTTTATGGCACGCCAGAAACATTGCCTGTTACGGAGCAAGATCAAACAAAAAGACCTTTTTCTGCTTACGGAAACACAAAAAAAATGGCTGAAGAAATTATTGAAGATACCTGCAAGTCTTCAAAAGATTTTTCTGCCATTTCATTGAGATACTTCAACCCAATTGGCGCACATCCTTCTGGATTGATAGGAGAATTACCAAGTGGAATTCCTAATAATTTAATGCCCTACATAACGCAAACCGCTAGAGGATTGAGAGAAAAACTACTGGTTTATGGCAATGATTATCCAACAAAAGATGGCACTCCAATTAGAGATTACATTCATGTGGTAGATATTGCAGAGGCACATGTAAAAGCATTGCAAAGAGTCTTGAACAAAGCACAAGACAACGCTTTTGAGGTCTTCAATTTAGGCACTGGAAAAGGCTATTCTGTACTAGAAGTTATTGAGGCTTTTGAAAAGGTAACCCATCAAAAACTGAACTATGAGATTACAGCGAGAAGAGCAGGTGATGTTCCTGTATTGTATGCAGCAACCAAATTAGCAGAAGAAAAATTGCATTGGAAAGCGACAGGTGAATTGGAAGAAATGATAGGTTCTTCTTGGGCCTGGGAGCAAAATGTTCGCAAAGAAAATTTAAAAAATTAAACCATGAGCACTCTTTTTGAAAAGACACATATTAGAACAAATATTTTAACAGGCGAACAAGTTTTAGTCTCTCCGCATAGAACAAAATGGCCTTGGCAAGGCAAAGTTGAAGCGCAAGAAATACCCAATACCATTGCCTATGATACTAGCTGCTATTTATGTGCCACCAATTCTAGAACAAGTGGAGCGGTAAACCCAAACTACACAGACACTTTTGTTTTTGAAAATGATTTTGCAGCATTGCATCCCGCCGTGGAAACTCAAAAATACAAAGAAGGTTTATTAGAGGCTAGCGCAGAAAAAGGAATTTGTAAGGTAATTTGTTTCTCACCCAATCACTCATTAACACTTGCTAAAATGAGTATTGATGCCATTGTAAAGGTGATTCAAACATGGCAAAGTGAATTTAAAGCACTCTCAGAAAAAGACTTTGTAAACTCCATACAAATTTTTGAAAATAGAGGAGATATCATGGGCTGTAGCAACCCACATCCGCATGGACAGATCTGGGCACAAGAAACGATTCCTGTTGAAATAGCCAAAAAAACGAAACACCTTTTAGCCTATTATCAGCAGCATAAAACCTCTCTTTTAGAAACCTATGTAGCTCAAGAAATAGCAGCAGATCAACGTGTGGTTTATCAGAACGAAGATTTTGTTGTTGTGGTTCCGTTTTGGGCGGTTTGGCCTTATGAGACCATGATTGTCCCTAAGAAAAGCGCAGAAAACATGGTAGCGATGGATCTAAACATGATCACAAATTATGCCAAAGCCATCCAAAGAATCACGGCTATTTACGACCAGGTTTTTGAGGTGTCTTTTCCATATTCCGCAGGTATTCACCAAGCGCCAACCAATGGTGAGAATTATACAGGCTGGCATTGGCACATGAGTTTTTATCCACCCTTATTGCGCTCTGCAACGGTAAAGAAATTTATGGTAGGGTATGAAATGTTTGCAATGCCACAAAGAGATAGCACACCAGAACAAGCGGCTAACAGCTTAAAGAAAATTAATGAAAAAATGGATCAAGAATAGATGTTAAAACATCCTTAGCTAAGCATCACCATTTGACTTCTTAAGTAGTTTTTTGTGGCTTCATAAAATGAATACAATTTTTGTCTTTAATTTTAAAGAACTCCTCGAAGCTCTGTGTCTGGGTAATTTTATGAGAGGTCAAGATGAAAATTTTCTACAGGACAAAAATTATCAAATACATTTTTATATGTCCAGTCGAGCAATTCGACTATGCTCATTATAAACGCTATCGAGACCTTGTTTTTATTAATTCAATGTAAATAACCTCTCGTTCCGATAATTATCGGAAGCGCTCCAGGAGGCACGAGAACTTGTGGTTAACTGGTTTTTTTTAAAGATTTTGTGTCTGTTTCGTTATTTTTTCCACGTACTAAAGAGGAAAATATAAATTTTAAAAGAAATTGTGGGTGGATGGAATTAGCAAACGTACTATACATAAGCAGTTAAGTGAAAACCGATGAGAATATAAAAAAATTACGGATTACATATCTAATAGATAATACACTCCAAAAACTGGATTTTACTTATTTGGAATTTTTGGAGTTCGTAAAAAACAACACATTTTTAAAAACCTATAAACAAATTAACTATGAGATTCATTAACCATGTCTGGAAAGATAAGATTGAAATTACTGTATGTTTACTTTTATTTTTTCTTTTAACTGCCTGTCAGAGTGATAAAAATCTTCAACCTGACAAACCCAATATTATACTTTTTTTAGTGGATGACATGGGTTTGATGGACACATCTACTCCAATGTTAGCTGATGCATTAGGCAACCCAATCCGGTATCCTTTAAATGATTGGTACCGAACACCTAATATGGAAGAGCTATCAAAACTAGGTGTGCGATTTAGTGATTTTTATGCTCAAACCGTTTGTTCTCCTTCGAGAATCTCGATACTGACAGGACAAAACTCCGCTCGACACCGTACCACAACTTGGATTAACCCTTTTAAAAAGAATGGTAAAAAAAGTGATCCACCCGAGTGGAATTGGAAAGGTTTAGACAAAAATGAGATTACTTTACCTAAAATACTGAAGCAAAGTGGATACAAGAATATTTTTATTGGAAAAGCTCATTTTGGTCCTTTTGGGTATTCTGGAGCAGATCCATTAAATTTAGGATTTGATGTAAATATTGGAGGAAACGCTATTGGCTCGCCAGGAAGTTATTATGGATCTGATGGCTTTGGTTTAATGACCAAGCACAGAGAAAGGGAAGCGGTTCCTCACCTTGAAAAATATCACAATCAAGATATTTACTTAACGGAGGCTTTGACCTTAGAAGCAAAAGCTCAGATTGATAGTGCTGTTTTAGCTAAAGAACCTTTCTTTTTAGATATGTCTCATTACGCTGTTCATTGGCCATATCAGCCAGATAAACGATTTATAGACAATTATGCCGACTCTAATCTATCTGAAGACGCGAAAAGTTATGCTTCTATGATTGAAGGTATTGATAAATCTTTAGGAGATTTAGTAAGCTACTTAAAGAAGAAAAATATAGCAGACAATACACTTATTATTTTTCTTGGAGATAATGGTTCTGCAGCTCCTATTGGCACAAATAAAACAATTGCATCAAGTGCTCCATTAAGAGGGAAGAAGCGGAGTAAATTTGAAGGAGGTACACGTGTACCATTTATTGCTTCATGGGGAGCGCTTAATCCAAAGAATTCATGGCAGAAAAAACTACCTATTACTTCTAGTGTAATTCAAAATCGCATTGGTACTTGTGATGATATTTTTTCAACAATAGTCGATTTACTCGAGTTAAAGGTTCCTAAATCACATATAACAGATGGACAAAGCCTGGTTCCACTTCTAACAGGGCAAGTAGATGCCAAAAGAAAAGATATTTTTTTATCACATTTTCCTCATGCATCAGAGTCTTACACCTCTTATCGTAATGGGAAATGGAAATTGATTTATAATTATTTCTCTGAACTCAAGAATAAGAGTACTCCTTATGAACTGTATAATCTTGAAAGCGACCCGAGCGAATCTAATGAAACTGCAAAACAACATATGGATGTGGTAAAGGTATTAATGAAAGAAATGATAAATGATTTAAACGCTAAGAATGCCTTATATCCTGTTGATTCTTTAGGAAACGAAGTACGACCACAATAAATACTACTAACAGCAATGAGTGTTGTTT
>JAWUVT010000164.1:0-15477 GCA_034112225.1 Flavobacteriales bacterium
CAATAGGTATATTAGGATTATACATCGGTAAAATATTTGAACAAGTTAAGAATAGACCACAGTATTTATTAGAAGAAACTGAAAATTTATGATAGCTCTACTTTCAAGTTATATAATAAAATTACGGACTCCTAAATTCATTCTAGAAGTTATAAATATAAAGTAGCAGAATCAGTATTAGAATATATAGAAAGTAAGTTGTTAAGAATAAAATAAAAAAAATGAGTAAAAAAATAGTTATTATAGGGAATACAAGTAATGCAAAATTGGCTCATTATTATTTTGAAAATGATTCTGAATATGATGTAGTAGCATTTAGTGTAAATGAAGAATTTATAACCGATAAAGTATTTTGTGGTTTGCCAGTTGTCGATTTTGGATCAATAGAGGAGTCTTACCCATCTTTAGAATTTGATGTTTTTGTTGCTGTTGGTTACAGTAATATGAATAAAATTCGAGAAAAAATGTATGAACTAGCTAAAGAAAAAGGTTATAATTTACCTAACTATATTAGCTCAAGATGTTCTTTCTTGTCAAAAGAACTAATAGGAGACAATAATTTAATTTTAGAAGATAATACAATACAACCATTTGTTAAGATTGGTAGTAATAATGTTTTTTGGTCTGGAAATCATATTGGACATGATGTTATAGTGAAAAACAATTGTTTTCTTACTTCACATGTCGTTGTTTCTGGTTTTACAGTTTTAGATAATAATTGCTTTTTAGGTGTAAACAGTACGATAAGAGACGCTATAACTATTGGTGAATTTTCGTTAATAGGTGCAGGAGCAACAATCATGAAGAGTACAGAGCCATACAGTGTATACTTGGCAAATAAACCATTTAAAATGGATAAAAAAAGTACAGACCTTAATATATCATAAATTATGAAGTGGAAGAAGTTAGGACAAATATTCGAAGTTAACAATGAAAATTATTTTTTATCAAGTCATGCATCCAACCCACTTCCAGTATATCTTAAAAATGATTTGTTCCGAATTTTTCTTAGTGCGAGAGATATAAATAATAAATCTTCTGTTTCTTATGTAGACATAGATATTATAACTCATGAAGTTATTAATGTTTGTAATGAGCCCCTAATTAAATATGGGGATGATGACAGTTTCTACTCTCATGGAATAAGTATTGGAAATGTTTATAAAGGCAAAAACAATGAAGATTTCATTCTTTTTATGGGATGGAATATTGAGAAGGGAAAGCATTGGAGAGGTGATGTTGGAAGGTTAAGTTTGATAGATGGAAAAGAGCTAAAAGCTACTTCTGGATTACCATTTATGGGAACTGACGTGGAAGACCCTGTAAGTTTATCATATCCCTATGTTTTATTTCATGAGGGAATCTATAAAATGTGGTATGGATCTACTATCAATTGGTCTTCAGAAAATGGAGAAATGATTCATGTGATTAAATATGCAACCTCTATAGATGGTGAAAGTTGGGCTAAGCATGGAATAGCAATTCCTTATGAAATTGGAGTAGCTCAAGCTTTTTCAAGGCCTTCAGTTATCATAGATGATCAAGGATACCACATGTGGTATTCCTATCGTGATGGTACTGGACGAAAATATAGAATAGGCTATTCTCATAGTGAAGATGGTGTGGTATGGGAAAACAAATTAGATGCTGTAGGAATTGATGTTTCTAGTACCGGATGGGATTCTGAAATGATATGTTATCCTTTTGTTTTTGATCATAAAGGGAAGCGTTATATGCTGTATAACGGTAATAGTCATGGTAAGCATGGGTTCGGAATTGCAGAATTAGAGTAGCAAATAGTTATATAAACGAATTTAATATAGAAATTAGTTAAAAGAATTAAAACATGATTTATTTGGCCTTATTTATTATTGTAACCATGTTTTCTCAAGTTTTATTGAAAAAGGCATCAGAAAAGAATGCTGTATCAAAGTCATATTTGATAAATATGATTAAGAGCCCATCAGTGATTATTGCTTACGGCTGTAATTTTGTCAATGTTTTTGTTTGGATCATGGCTCTTTCAGAGGTCTCTTTACTGTTTGCTTTTTTATCTACGAGTAGCATTTTTATACTTATGATTATTGTAGATGCTATTTTTTTTAAAGAGCCTGTAAATTTTTTCAAGTATTTAGGTGCAGGATTTATATGCTTGGGAGTAATCGTAAATTTTATTTGACATGTTAAATTCATATATATTATTGATACTAGTAGTGATTACAAATTTTATTAGTCAAATTTTATTTGAAAACCTATCTCAGCAAATAAAAGTGGAAGTATGGTCATTATTAAATCTATATACGGTTTTATCCTCCTTGGTAACAACTTTTTATTTTTGGTGTGCACTTATTAGTTTCTGTTTATCTTCAATTTTATGGATATTTGCTATTAGAAGAATTGCTTTATCAATAGCCTTTTCTATGATGAGTTTAAATTATGTATTGATAATTGCATATACTTTTTTCTTTTTAAATGAATACATATCAATTAACCAATTAATATCATGCACATTAATAATCGCTGGAGTGCTAATTATATCTAACAATCAGATTTTAACAAAATATTTTAAATCTAAATAAATAATAATCTATTGAAATGTAAGTCATGAAACATGTTAGCTAGAACAAATCCTATCTCATCTATAAATAAGCTTAACTTACTTAAGTAACTTTTGTATATAAAATATAATTATTATGTTATTTAATTCAATTGATTTTGCAATATTTCTTCCTGTAATTTTCATACTTTATTGGTTTGTTTTTAAACGAAGTTTAAAATTACAAAACGCATTAATTGTTATTGCTAGCTATTTATTTTATGGCTGGTGGGATTATCGTTTTCTGTCATTAATTTTATTCAGTACTCTTATTGATTATTCAATTGGGATACTTCTACAAAAACAAGAAGATAAAAGAAAAAGAAAAATTCTATTATGGTCTAGTATACTAGTAAATCTAGGTTTATTAGGTTTCTTCAAATATTATAATTTCTTTTTGGATAATTTTATTAGTGCGTTTTCATTATTTGGTTCAGAAATAAAGGTTGGATCTTTAAATATAATTCTCCCCGTAGGAATTAGTTTTTACACTTTTCAAACATTAAGTTATACCATAGATGTTTACAAAAAGAAACTACAACCTACCAAAAACTTTATCGAGTTTGCTGCATTTGTCAGCTTTTTCCCTCAACTAGTTGCTGGTCCAATTGAACGCGCAACAAATCTGCTACCACAATTTCAAAAAGAAAGAAAATTCAAATATGAACAGGCAATAGATGGTTTACGTCAAATTTTATGGGGGTTGGTAAAAAAAATAGTAATAGCCGATAATTGTGCCATATTTGCCAATAGAATATTTGATAATTACACTGATTTTAACGGAAGTACTTTAGTTCTAGGAGCAATCTTCTTTACTTTCCAAATTTACGGTGATTTTTCAGGATACTCTGATATCGCTATAGGAACCTCCAGGCTATTCGGATTTAAATTAAAACAAAATTTTGCTTTCCCCTATTTCTCTAGAAATGTAGGTGAGTTTTGGAGACGATGGCATATTTCTCTTTCTACTTGGTTTAGAGATTATTTATACATCCCGTTAGGAGGAAGTAATGGTGGTATTGGAAAAAAAATTAGAAATACCTTTTTAATTTTTATTGTTAGTGGTTTTTGGCACGGTGCCAATTGGACTTTTATAGCTTGGGGTTTCCTCAATGCTCTTTACTTTATCCCCCTACTCCTTTTGAACAGAAACAGAACACATGTTGATAGTGTTGCAAAAGGAAAATACTTTCCGAGCATAAGCGATTTTTTTGGCATGCTTACAACTTTTGGTTTCACAGTATTTGCTTGGATATTTTTTAGATCCGAAAACCTAAGCGATGCATTTAAGTATATAAATATTATTTTTTCAAAATCACTTTTCACAATACCAGAAATTAGGCCTTCAATAATAATAATCCTACTTTTTCTATTTTTGATTATTGAATGGGTTGGAAGGGAACAACAATACGCTCTAGAATTTACAAAGATCAAGAGCAATCGTTTCATTCGTTGGTCATTCTACATCCTATTAATTTTTATAATTGTTAAATTTGGTGGGATTCAGCAAGATTTTATCTACTTTCAATTTTAATTTATGAAGAAGTTCCTCATACAGCTATCATTATTTTTAACTATCGTTATTGCACTCAACTATATTTACATTTTCTATATAGATAACTTGCCTCAAAACGCTAAAAGTTCTAAAAATGCTATATTTATTTGGGGAGATTCTCAAACATGCCAGGGACTGAACTTAAAAATGATGAAAGAACTTACAGGTAAATATATATATTCGTCTGCAAAACATGGTGCAGGAATATATGATTTCTTAGTTTTTGCAGATAAAGTACCTGAGAATTCGACTGTACTAGTGGCCATTTCAAAACCAGTTCAACTAAGGAAATTAAACAAGGATCGAAACTTATCTGGAACTTCCTTATTTTCTTTGATCCAATTGTATGAAAATAACTATTCTTCATCTGATATTTATAGTATTTTTCAAAAAAATCTTATCCCAATTAATTTTTATGAAGTTTCAACAAAATTAAATCCCTGTAAAGATTCTCTGAACTATAAAAGTCAAATCCTTATCTATAAAAATATATTTTCACAAATCCCCTATTACTTAAACGATAAACAAAACCTCTATTTAGAAGGAATTAAAAAGTTGAAAAATAAAAAATGTAAAATTAATTTCATAGAATTCCCACTCCATCCAATGGCTATAGAATTGCTAAATAACTCAGAGGTAAGAGATGCCACCAATCAACTTAACACCAAAATACTAGCTCTTTTTAATAATTCCACGTTAGATACAATACCGATTGATAACTCCACAAATATAATGTCAGACTTTTCTCATTTAAATAAATGCGGTGCAAATCAAATAACAAGACTACTAATTGCTAAATTGAATAATAACCTGAATACTACATTATACGTAACGAAATTTGATCCTAAATAATATTTACACATTAATACCAACAATTTGATACCATTTAATAAACCATACCTAACAGGTAATGAAACATCATATATTACGGAAGCTGTAGCATCTGGAAAAATATCAGGTAATGGTATGTTCACAAAAAAATGTCAAACCTTTTTTGAGGAAAAATTTAACATCAAAAAAGCATTGCTAACTACCTCTTGCACTGATGCTTTAGAAATGGCGGCAATACTCATCAATATTAAAAAAGGGGATGAAGTGATTATACCTTCGTATACGTTTGTAAGTACGGCAAATGCATTTGTTCTGAGGGGGGCAACAATAATATTTGCTGATAGTTACCCCGACAACCCAAATATAGATGCGACTAAAATTGAACAATTAATTACATCCAAAACAAAAGCAATAGTACCTGTCCATTATGCCGGTGTAGCCTGTGATATGGATAAGATTATGGCGCTATCAAAAAAATACAACTTATTTGTTATAGAAGATGCTGCCCAAGCCATAGACTCCTATTACAAAGGAAAAGCCTTAGGAAGTATTGGTCATTTGGCTACGTTTTCTTTTCATGAAACAAAAAACATTATTTCTGGTGAAGGAGGTTTATTGGCAATTAATGATGAACAGTTTATTGAAAGGGCAGAAATTATTTGGGAGAAAGGGACCAATCGATCAGCATTTTTTCGAGGTGAAATTGAAAAATATGAATGGGTAGATATTGGATCTTCATTTCTTCCTTCTGAGATCGTATCTGCTTTTTTATGGGCTCAATTGGAGAATATTGATAAAATTCAAGCCACAAGAAAAAAAATATGGAATAGTTATTATACGGGGTTAAAAATACTTGAAAATAAAGAGTTCTTTAGGCTGCCTAACACACCTGATTACGCGACAAATAACGGACATATGTTTTACCTAGTTTGTAATGATAATGATCAACGATCAAAAATAATTACAAAACTGAATCTAGAAGGTATAAATGCAGTTTTCCATTATTTAAGTTTGCATAAGAGTACTTTTTATGATGACAAACACGATGGTCGAAAATTACCGCACAGTGACAAATTTTCAGACTGTTTAATAAGATTACCATTTTTTTATGCACTTAGTGAGCAAGATCAAAATAGAACTATTGACTTAATAAAGAATCTATGTATTGGATAAAAAAGCATCTATGGCTATTAATTTGTCTTTCAATTGTATTAACTAAATTATTAATTATTGACATAGATTTACCAGACTGGTCAATTGCATACTATCAGCCAATTGATGAATTCTATTACTCTTATTTAGCTTATAATATATATGAAGCGAATTCTTTATTTGGTGAAGATCATCATCAAATCATTGGACACCCTATTCTTACAAATATTTTCACCTATCTATCACTATTTTCCTTTGGCAACACTTATTTAGGGTTAAGGTTTAGCTCTATTTTATTCGGCTTACTATCGACTATATTATTTTCATTTTTGATAAAAAGAATAACATCAAATCACCTTATTCAAAATGGTTTGACTCTTTTTTTAGTCTTAAATTTCAGTTTCACCTTATCCAATATTGTGTTAGAACCCACAATTTGCAGAATCATGACAATGCTGTTTTCGTTATATTTAATTGTCATAAGCTATAAAAATTGTTTGAAAAACAAATATGTTCTATTCGCTATAGCTAGTTGTATTACTTTCCTATTTTTAATTACTTATGCTAATAATCTATTTATTGTTTTAGCAGGTTATCTAAGTTTAGTTATTTTTCCAACTCTAATTCAGGGTAATGTATTTCAATTAAAACATATTGGAGATTTTTTAAAAAATAGTTTAGTTTATACCTTAGCTGTAATAACAGGGATATCCGTATATCTTTTATTAGTTTTCCTTCTTGGCGATCACATATCTGAATCATTAACACATACATTCAAAGCATCGGGAGCAGGTAAAAGGGTTGGTTTTGGTATAAAACAAATTCTTAATAATGTTGTGAATATTAGACTATCAAATCTATTTGTTTTTAATCCCTTACTTTTATTACTAACGGGTATAGTAATTTATGATACTTTATCCCGCCACTATTCTAAGTTTAAAATTGAAACCATTATTTCACTTTCCTTTTTAATAGGTTTCGTTTTGCAATCTCTTTTCATAAATGATTACCCACAAAGAAAACTAATAATACTACTGCCATTGTTGTTACTAATTATGGCCAATAGATGTGATTCACTTTTAGGTAAAATAAATCTCAAAGAAATATCCAAAAAAGATAGTGTTATGCGAAGTATCCTTTTTATTGGATTATCGTTTTATGCTATTGTTTATACTCAATCTCAAAATTATATTTTTGTCATCCCAGTAATTATATTTATCCTATTCAGTAGCTATCTCATACTTATTAAAAAATACATCAATAATAAAAGTATTTATATGGTTTTATTCTTATTGATACTTCCAGAAATTTATAATTCTGCTGATCATTTAATTATAAACCGTAGTTATCATTATAAAAAAAGTTTTCAAAAATTAGCTAAATATGATGGTTCAAATTTTTATGGTGGTTGGTCTTTAGCATTTACACCATACAACAAGATAAAACCTTCATTAAATTTTTATTTATATTATGGGAAAATGGATTCATACTGGTTTAAATTAGATAGTCTCTCACAAAATGGTGTGCAAGATTACTCTATAGCATACAAGGAAGATGAAAATAAATACAATAAAATTGGTTACGAACAAGTAGAAGTTTTAATGAAAGCTGAAAACACAGGGTATTCAAAAGATATTCTCCTTTATAAAGAAAACCCAGTTAAGTAGGTTTGTTCAACCTGAAACTTTAGTTAAGCAAGAGTTATTTAATAAATCTTTAGTGTTTTTCAATACTTTATTGAAAATTCAGAGAGCAAGTATATTTTATTACTAAAACAAGCATCAAATTAGTGAAATACTATTTTTATTTTCTTGAAAGTTCAATCAATCTTCAAAAAACATCTTACATTAGCAGGTTAATACTTACAATAAATAAACTAAATTTTGAGTAACCCAAATATCATACTAATTGGAGGAGGAGGTCATTGTAAGTCTTGTATTGATGTTCTTGAACTAGAAGATAAATTTACTATAGCAGGAATTATAGATGTAAAAGAAAAAATTGGAAACACTATTTTAGGCTATCCAATTATTGGTAGTGATGATGATTTACCACAAATAGCTGAAAAATATGATTATTTCCTGATTACCTTGGGACAAATAAAATCTCCCAACCAGAGAGTAGAACTATTTGAAAAAATAAAAAAATTAGGAAAGAAACTACCCCTCATAGTTTCTCCTAAATCCTACATTTCACCACATTCACAAATAGGTGAAGGAACAATTATTATGCACAACGTAATTATTAATGCTGCGAGTACAATTGGTAACAATTGTATTGTTAATACGGCATCCTTAATTGAACATGATACTGATATTAATGATCATTGTCACATCTCTACAAATGCTATTATTAACGGAAATTGCACGATTAAAGAGGGTACATTTATAGGAAGTAACGCCACAATAAATCAAAGTATTTCTATTGCAAAAAATTGTATTATAGGAAGCGGTTCATTAGTTTTAAAGAATATTATAACACAGAATTCTACTTGGGTAGGAAACCCTACTATAATCAAATAAATGAATAAGACATTAATTATAGCTGAAGCAGGAGTTAATCATAACGGAGACATCCATTTGGCAAAAAAACTAATTGATGTTGCAGCAGATGCTGGTGTTGATTATGTTAAATTTCAAACATTTAAAACAGAAAATTTAGTTTCAAAATCGGCAAAAAAAGCTACCTATCAAATTGAAAATACCAAAGAAGAAGGTTCTCAATTTGACATGCTTAAAAAATTAGAATTAGACGTTAACGCTCATCATATTTTAATAGACTATTGCCAACAAAAAAAAATTCAATTTCTATCTACTGGTTTTGATTTAGAAAGTTTGGATTTATTAAACGAGCTAAATATTGATTTGTTTAAAGTGCCCTCTGGTGAAATTACCAACTTACCATATTTAGAAAAAATCGCCTCTTTTGGTAAACCTGTAATATTATCAACAGGCATGTGCACCATGCAAGAAGTAAAAGAGGCTTTTCACGTATTTATTTCCAACGGCATCTCAAAAAATGACATTACAATTCTTCACTGCAATACAGAGTATCCTACACCAATAGAAGATGTCAATTTAAATGCAATGCTCACTATTCAAAATGAATTGGGAGTTGATATCGGATATTCTGATCATACTCTTGGAATTGAGATACCAACTGCAGCAGTAGCTATGGGTGCTGTTTGTATTGAAAAGCATTTCACATTAGATCGGAATATGACTGGTCCAGATCACAAAGCCTCATTAGAACCAAATGAATTAAGACTTATGGTTTCATCAATACGTAACATTGAGATCGCACTTGGTAATGGAATAAAAGAATCTTCCGTTTCTGAACAAAAAAACATTTCAGTTGCAAGAAAAAGCATTCATATTAAACGAGATTTAACCGCAGGTTCTATTTTAACTTCTAGTGATTTTATTATGATGCGCCCTGGAACTGGAATCTCACCTATGAAATATAAAGAATTAGTAGGAAAAAAAATTATCAAGCCCTTAAAAGAAGGAGATTTATTAACTCTAAATGACCTACTACAACAATGATAAATCCTAAATTACATATTTTACAAAGTGATAATAATATGAAAACTGCACTTGATGCACTAAATCATATTGACAGGAAAAATTATCAAACTTTGTTTATTGTTAACGAAAATAATAAGTTAATTGGTACGCTTACTGATGGAGACATAAGAAGAGGTTTATTAAATGGGTTATCAACAGAAGATAACGTATTGAAATTTATTTATACCAATTTTATATCGTTACAAGCTTCAAACTTTGATATCAAACAAATTGAGGCGTTAAATGTAAATAAAATACTACTTGTACCTATACTCTCTGATGATGAGAAATTGATTAAAATCATTGACGTTTCTAAAGAAATATCAAGACTACCAATTGAAGCATTTATTATGGCTGGTGGCAAGGGTACACGCTTAAAACCACTAACAGAAACCACACCTAAACCCCTTTTAGTTGTTGGTGATAAACCAATTATAGAGCATAACATTGATAGACTTGTAAAGTATGGAATTGATACTATTCATATTTCTATTAAGTACCTTGGAAACCAATTGGTTGAATATTTTGGTGATGGTGATACAAAAAATATAAATATTAAATATGTAGAAGAAAATGAGCCGCTTGGGACGATTGGATCTATGTCTTTAGTTCATAATTTTGAAAAGGACACCGTATTGTTAATGAATTCTGATTTGCTAACGAATATTGATCTTGCAGATATGTTTAATGAGTTTTCTAAAAAGAAAACAGATCTTATGGTTGCCACAATTCCATACAACGTAAGTATTCCATATGCTGTTATGGAAACAAGCGGAACACAGGTAACCTCTTTCAAAGAAAAACCTACTTATACTTATCAATCTAATGCTGGAGTTTACTTATTTAAAAAAGAAATAATTGATTTAATTCCAAAAGATACTTTTTTTAATGCCACTGACTTAATGGATAAATTATTAAGTTTAGATAAGAACATTACTTATTATCCTATTTTAAGTTATTGGTTAGATATAGGTAAACCTGAAGATTATAAAAAAGCACAGGAAGACATAAAACATATTATTTTATAATGAACACTCTTTTTTTAATTCCAGCAAGAGGAGGCTCTAAAGGTGTTCCTGGTAAAAACAGTAAACTACTCAATAAGAAACCATTAATTTCTTACTCTATAGATTTTGCTAAAAAGTTTGCTAAAACCGAAGACATTTGTATTTCTACTGATGATGAAAAAATCATTGAAATTGCAGAAAAAGAAGGCCTTAAAATTTCTTTTATACGTCCTGATTTTTTAGCTTCAGATACAGCTACCAGTTACGATGTA
Source organism: Flavobacteriales bacterium (assembly GCA_034112225.1). Classification (GTDB taxonomy): domain Bacteria; phylum Bacteroidota; class Bacteroidia; order Flavobacteriales_E; family Vicingaceae. The sequence continues at coordinate 10,980 of JAWUVT010000164.1, forward strand.
ATAACACATGCCTTAAATTATTATGAAAGCATAGGAAAAACCTATGACAATGTTGTTTTATTACAGCCAACATCTCCTTTTAGAAAAACGGAGCATTTAAAAAATGCCTTCTCCATTTATAATAAAGATATTGATGCTGTAGTTTCTGTTTGTGAAACACAATCAAATCCTTATTACGTCTTATTTGAAGAAAATGATAATGGATTTCTTAAAAAGTCAAAAGAGTTAACTGTAACAAGAAGACAAGACGTCCCAAAAGTTTATGAATTTACAGGATCGATATACGTTCTTAATGTAAATTCATTAAAAAAACATCAAAACATTTCAGAATTCAAAAAAATTGTCAAAATTGAAACACCTCATTATTATTCAGTAGACATTGATACTATAGAGGATTGGATGTATTGTGAATTTATCATTGAAAAAGGATTACTCAAATGAATATAGGTTTTATAACAACTTCAAGAGCTGATTTTGGAATTTACCTTCCATTATTAAAAAAAATTGATAATGAAGACAATCTAGATTACAGTCTTTTTGTGGCAGGAATGCACCTAATGCCGAAATTTGGCAACTCTTGGAAATTAATAGAAAATGAAGGAATTAAAATAACAGAGAAATTAAGTCCTTTAGGTGAAGATTCTGCAACAGGAATCTCAAATTCAATGGGAGAAATAACAAAGTCATTCGGGAACGTTTGGGAAAAATATAAAGATAAATTAGATTTTATTTTTGTTTTAGGGGATCGATATGAAATGTTTGCTGCAACAGCAAGCATTATCCCTTTCAATATTCCAATTGCTCATTTACATGGAGGTGAAGTAACTCTTGGAGCTATTGACAACAAATTTCGGAACGCTATTACAATGTTATCCGACTTTCATTTCACCTCCAACGAAGAACATTCTTTTAATGTTAATCAATTTACTTCAACTAAAGAAAATACATTTAATGTAGGATCTTTAGGTGTAGAAGCTGCATTAAATGCTAATCTTATTTCTGAAAAAGAATTTGAACAGAAATTTTCTGTTAATATTAAAGAAGGTTTTGTTCTTACTACATATCATCCTGAAACGATCTCATTAAACAATAGAGAAAATATTCAAAAATTGATAGAGGCCTTTAAAAGTATTTCATTAAAAGTTTTATACACTTTACCTAATGCAGATACAGATGGAGATATTCTTAGAGAAGAGATTTTAAACTACGAAAAGGAAAATCCTGATAAAATTATTTGCTTTGAAAATTTAGGCCAACTAGGATATTATTCAGCGATGAACTATTGCTCTTTAATGATTGGCAACACATCAAGTGGTATTATTGAAGCTGGAGCATTTAATAAATCTGTTATTAACATTGGGGATAGACAAAAAGGAAGAGCTTCTGGAAAAAATGTAATTCACACACCTATTGAAAAAGAGGATATCCTTTCAACATTCAATACCATTTCTAACAAAGAAACCACTACATTTGAAAATCCTTATGGGAAAGGAAATGCTTCAAAAAAAATAATTCAAATTCTCCAAACGATGATTAAAAAAAATATTCATTCATGAGTTATAAAAGGATAATCCCACGATTAGATATAAAAGGTCCTAACCTCGTTAAAGGTATTCATCTAGAAGGACTTCGTGTACTTGGAAAACCAGAAGAATTTGCTAAATATTATTATGAAAGTGGCGCTGATGAATTAATGCTTCAGGATGTAGTAGCAAGTCTTTTTGAAAGAAATAGTTTAGATGAAATCATAAGTAAAATAGCAAAAGAAATTTTTATACCACTTACTGTTGGTGGTGGCCTAAGAACGATTGAGGATATTCAAAGAGTATTACGTTATGGTGCCGATAAAGTAGCTATAAATACTGCAGCAATAAAAAATACAGACTTCATTAAAGAAGCCGCTAATAAATTTGGTTCTTCAACAATTGTTGTTTCAATTGAAGCAATTAAAGAAAGTGATGGAAGATATTTGGCCTATGTAGATAATGGGAGAGATTATACTGGAGTGGATGTCTTTGAATGGGCAAAAAAAGTAGAAGAACTTGGTGCTGGAGAAATAATTTTAAGCTCTGTAGATAAAGATGGAACAGGTGAAGGGTTTGACCCCCAATTAATTAAAACTGTTGTAGATTCTGTATCTATTCCTGTTATTGCTCACGGTGGAGCAGGAAAGAAAGAAGATGTAACAACCATTATAAAAAACACTAATGTGCATTCAATTGCAAGTGCATCTATTTTTCATTATGATTTTGTAAAGAAAAATAATTCAAAAACCATTTCAACGACAGAAGGTAATGTTGAGTTTTTAAAAGCCAATAGATCTTTTCATAATTTTGAAACTTGTACAGTAGAAGAAGTAAAGAGCGATTTAATTGCTAACAATATAAAATGTAGATTTTAATATGTCTAAAATTATAATTATAGATTACAATTTAGGGAATTTATTTAGTGTTCAACATGCTTGTACAAGTTTAGGTTTGGATGTCAAAGTAAGTCAAGACCCAATTGAAATTAAAAATGCTGAAGCTATAATTTTACCAGGTGTTGGTGCTTTTAATGAAGCAATGATTAATCTAGAAAAATTAAATTTAATTGAACCTATTAAAGACCACATTAATAACAACAAACCTTTTTTTGGTATCTGTTTAGGTTTACAACTATTATTTACTGAAAGTGAAGAATTTGGGAACCGTAAAGGTTTAAATATAATTGAAGGTAAAGTCGTAAGATTTCCTAAAGAAATAGAAGGAAATAAACTTATAGTTCCCCAAATTGGATGGAATACTATCTCACCTAAAGACAGTAAAGGTTTTAAGGATTCTCCTTTAGAAGGGATAAAAGACAATGAGTTTGTCTATTTTGTTCATTCCTACTTTGTTGCTCCAGAAAATGAAGAAGACATATTAACTTATACCAACTATGAAGGTCATAGGTATTGCTCATCTGTAAGAAAAAACAATATATTTGCTACACAATTTCACCCTGAAAAAAGTGGAAAAGAAGGCCTTAAAATTTATAAAAATTGGGCTAAACAAAACAACTTAATATAATTATGAAAGAGTTCGATATCAATAGATATACTAAACCAAAAGAAGAAAGAGAAGCTTATTTTGGTTTACCACAAGACGTACAATTCTGTACTAAATGTATTATGTCTAACCAAAGACCTACTTCTGCGGTTGAATTAAAACATACTGCTGATAGTAAAAAAACCACAATGGCATTTGACGAAAATGGTGTATGTGATGCTTGTAGAACTTCCGAGCAAAAAGAAAATATTGATTGGGTTAAACGAGAAGAAGAACTTGTTAAACTATTAGATAAATACAGACGAACAGACGGAGGATATGACTGTTTAGTTCCTGGTAGTGGAGGAAAAGATAGTGCATATCAAGCACACGTACTAAAATACAAGTACGGTATGAACCCTTTAACTGTTACTTGGCCACCAATATTATATACAGATTACGGTTATCAAAACTGGAAAAACTGGGTTGATAGTGGATTTGATAACTTATCATGGAATAGAAATGGTCATGCTATGAAAGTTTTAACCAAGCTTTCAATCGAGAACCTAATGCACCCCTTTCAGACCTTTATGTTAGGTCAAAAAAATATGGCTCCTAAATTAGCCGCCAAATTTGATATTCCATTAATATTTTATGGAGAGAACGAAGCTGAATACGGGAATCCTATCGCTGATAACACGACTTCATTAAGAGATAAATCTTACTTTAGTTACAAAAATATAGATGATGTATTTTTAGGTGGTGTTGCTGTAAAAGACTTGAAAAAAGACTACGGATTAAGTGTTTCTGACATAGCCTCTTTCCTCCCTCCTACTGAAGATGAGATAAAAGATAAAAAAATTGAAGTTCATTATTTAGGTTATTACTTAAGGTGGACTCCTCAAGAAGTTTATTATTATGCTGTAGAAAACACAGGATTTAAGGCTCGTCCTTTTAGAACCCAAGGTACTTATAGTAAATACAATAGTATTGATGATAAAATCGATGATTTACATTACTATACTACTTTTATAAAATTTGGTATTGGAAGAGCAACTTATGATGCTTCTCAAGAGATTAGAAACAAACACATTACTAGAGAAGAAGCAGTTGCTTTAGTTAATAAATTTGACGGAGAATTTCCTGACAGATATTTTAATGAAATAATGGAATATCTAGATATTGAACCAAATCATTTTCATGATATGTGTGACCAATTTCGATCTCCACATTTGTGGGGTAAAGATGAAGACAATAAATGGAAGCTTAGACATAACGTAATGGGTACTGGCCTAGATGATGAATAAAAACGAAGGAGATGAAAAATAATTATTTACTTTAATAGAACTATCTAAATGGACTTATTTGAATTATTTTCATATCATAAGTTACCTTTTTCAATAAAAAAATCAATAGTACTAAGGTTACAGTATGAAATCAATAACAATCCTAATCGTCCTCTTAGAACTATAACTTTAAAAAGATTAATT
>JAWUVT010000165.1:0-13243 GCA_034112225.1 Flavobacteriales bacterium
AACTAATTGATACCAATGGTCATAAGTAGATTGACTATTGTTTGAAAATTGGACTTCAAAAGTTGCTAACTGATCTCCAGGAACATTCGTTTGTATAGGCTGAGCACAAGCGATTGTTGGCACCTCTTTTTGTTCTGTTGCAGCACTTAACTCTGTTTCTGGCAGGTAATAGTGTGTCACTTCTTGTGCGGCATGAGGACATTGACTTTGCCCTCCTCTTACTGCAAAAACAGGTCCTGTAGCCGTTTTGGGTTTTTTAATCCCAATACTGTAATAATCTCCTTCATCATTATCTGAGAATTCATACCCAAAAGTTACTGAACTTGTGCTTGTTGTTCCATCCGTATTGGTAAGGAGATGTCTATATGCTGTTGCAAGACTAGTAGTTGTTCCTACACCACACACCTCTCCACCAAATGTTCCTGAAAGACTGGGAGAAACAGAAAACGCAAATGTTTCAGTAATTTCTTCAGCATTGGCTATGGTTGTACTGCCCGAATATATTGTTCCAGCATCAAATCTTAAGTTTTCTACGACTACTGCTTCTAATTTTTCTTTTTCGTTTCGCGCTAATACTGCTTTCCATCTTCTAATCGCTTCTGAATACTCCCTTATTTTATCTGGAAATTCTTTGGTTCTATCACTCCAATAATTGGCAGCTCCAGCAGTTACAAAATCTAAGGTAATATCATATTGGTCTCCATCCATCACAACTTTTGTAAGGTCATCAAATTCCCCAGAATTTAAGACTGGCTTAGCAACAATAGTTCCTCCTACTCCATAATAAATGGTTGTTACTGTGGTGTTAGGAAGTACAGCAGATGGGTCAGCAAGAGTTGCTGCTGAAAAGTTGGTATAATGAGTTGGATCTCCTGTAATAATCGCTTTTCTTAAGGTTTCTAATTCAGGAATTAAAACCTGCACAATATGGTTTTGAGAATATTGAAACCCAGTAGTAAATTCGGGGGCAAAACGCATGGTTTCATAAGGTGTAATATCATAAGCCTCAATGTTATCATAAGTGCTGGTATTGGTTGTTGTTGCTTTTAATTCTAAACGATCTGCAGCGCCGTACACAATGTTCATAGACCTGCCCACAAAAACATCCCCAGAGGTACCAACAGCATCTGCTTCGGCACTCGTTTTCCATTCTTTCGTGTTGGTTATCGTTTCAGAGAAGGATTCATCAGTCAACCAATTTGTAGTGGCTTCCATTCCAATGGTCTGGTCTGAACTTGTTTCTATCTCAGCTATTGTGCCTACATCTATTCCTCCCCAATTGATTACTTTAGCGCCAACGCTTACCGTTAAATTTTCTGCAATTGTTAGTGCATTACGAATACTTATGCTACTCGATTTACTCACCTTATTTCCTACTTCATAAGAGGCGTAACTTTGTGATCCATAAGGATCTCTAATAATCATATCTACTTGATCTGGCCCTTTGGCACTATAGTTTTCGCCTTTAGGGAGTGCTCCTAATAAAATGCCTTTAAAAATACCCGTTTTAAGTGCGTATGCAGTACCGTTCCATGCCGTAAGTGTTGGTTTCCAAGGGGAACGAATGCTGCCTGTATTCCCTGTAATTGAGACAATACTTAAACTTTGCTCAAAAGTTCCAGCAAAGGATGGTTTGCCTCCTGAAAAAGTGTACCCTACATTTCCTGCAGTGTCTATTTGATACAGTTGTGTTGTAGAATTGGTTGCTAAATTGTTCGTGATTTCTACTTTCCCATCTGCTACGGGAACAATGTCACTTACAGTTGTAGCAGGATTAATATAGTTTTCAAACACCGCAATATTTAAGTTGTATTTCTTACGTTGTGTAAAAATTGGGAATACTGTTTTAATATTTCCATTTATTGGATCCACAACATCTACATTAGTCCCATCTGCGACCTCTATAGATTGATCCCAAAAAGCAGGTGTGCCATCCGATTTTGTTACTGCTAAAGAAGGGGATACTCTATAAATAAAATCGATACTTTTATTGTAGTTCACACTGTCTATTTGATAAAAAGGAAGGGCAACACCTCCTACGATAATAAATGGAGTTACCGGATGTATAACCGAATCTATTGCTGTTTGTGGGGAATACTCATTTTTTAAATCAAGAGCAGCATAGCTTCCTAAATCATAGGTGTAAGAAGTTCCATCCCATCCTGCTTTTACATTGTTTACGGTATAAATTTCGGGCAATAAGTAAGCAACGTACTCTCCAGTGGTTGGATCTGGAGTAATTTCTACCGTATTTAAATTCGCTTCTGGGATCTTAACTGCTGTAGTCCCAGCAGGAGTAAATTCTAACGCATCTTTATAATAGGGATGCTCATAAGTCGTATCCACTTCAGCATCTGAATAGTTATAGTACGCATTACTTAATATAATTTTAGACCTTCCAATATTATTGACTGTTTTTCCAAGTCCTTTAGGTTTATCCGCTTGTACGGGCCCTCCAACTACTTTGCCGATGACCTTAATTAAGGTGCTATCTATAATAGAATACGGCAAGGTATAAGGTCCTTGAAAGTCTTTTGTAAATTCTCCGTTGGTAAAAACGTGGCCGTCTTTCACAAATTGAATATGATGTGGCCCTATGGGTACCTCAACTAAAAATTTGCCGCCAGATGCTGACTGATAGGGAGCGCCATTTACCATTAATAAATCGCCATCAATTTTTACATTCACTCCTTTTACTGGAAAATTAGTGCCTTTATAATAAATAGATCCTCCACACAGAAAAGAAGCCACATCTGTAAAATCAATGTTAATATGGTCGGTAGATCCTTGCTCAAGGTGTAAATTTCGAAAAGCTGGCTCGAACACATGAAGTCCAAACACAGGTGATATCCTATAGTCACTCCCTCCTGATGCATAAGGAATACCAGTAATTGTATAATATCCATTGACATCTGTAGTTCCTTTTACCGAAAGTTGATTCACCTCAGGAACTTTAGTACTCCAGGTAGATGTACCTCTACTGCCATGGTGCGCGTTAACAGAAAAACCGCTTCGAGAAAAATCATACACAGCGCTTCCTAAACCTATATTTAAACGGTAATAAACACTTAATCCGTCCTCGGTTCCATCAATATATCTAAACGTAGTATTTTCAATTTCTGCAGGATTTAATGCTTTGTTCCAAATTCTAATTTCATCTACATTCCCTTGGAAATAATCCCCAGTCAATAAGTTTCCATGACCTATGGTGATGAGCTCATTATTGTTTACTGGCGCAGCATTAGGAACTAGAGCTACGGTTTCGGTATAAGTAGTACCTACATCATAAGTGGCCAATAATTTTAATGAATTTGCAGTTCTTATTGCCGATACATGAAAGAAACGATTCAATATTTCAGGAAAAACAAGTGAAACGGTTTGTGTACTATTTTTCACTTTAAATTTTATAGTGTGGTCTGTTCCTGTTTTTTGATAGGTGATCCAATATTGATCTCCTTTTTTCATCAACGTTTTTTCCCCAGCACTAATTGTTGGATGTGGAGCAACCCAAGCCTGAAACGTAAACTCATTGAGCACTAAGGTAGGATCGTTCGCCTCTGGTGTGTAGCTAATAAAATCTGAGCTTCCATTTAACGATAAACTGGAACCTTTAAAATCCGCTGCTGTTTCTGCAACTACACCAACTCCGGCTACAGCAGCACCACTCTCATAAGTAATACGTCCTGCCACCCTCCCCGTAGGGATCCGAAACCCTAAGCCATACAAGAAATTATAGTTTTCAAATTGTAATTCGTCTACTAGAAGGTCAGTAATTCCTTTTGCTAAGATTTTATATTCATACAATTGATTAGGTTCTGCTAATCGATCTTGCCATAATCTTACATAGCGCCCAACATCAGCGACTTGTTCAAAAGCATCCCCCGACTCCGCCAATCTTCTTAAGATTAAAAATCCTGTTACCGCATCTTCATACCTTACTAAACTCCACTTTAGCTCAACGTAATCTCCATAATAGCCCTTAGACACCAACAACTCTCCATCAAAAACCGCTTCAACTTTTACAGACTTATAGTTAAAACCGCTCATCCATTTGACTGAACCTGTTTCGCTTGTTGCAACATCAGCATCTTTATTTTTCCATTGGCTAGAATGCAGCATTCCACTTCCATAGGACACTTTAATGGCATTAACCTCTGCTTGTTGACTGGATTGCCCTCCACAATACCCAATCATAATCGGATTATTTTGAGGGTGTATTAAGCTTGTTGTTAGCAGCAAAAAAGCAGCAACAACTATGGTTCTTATTTTTAGCATTGTATAAAATTTTAAAAAGAAATCAAATTCCTGTAAAGACTTAGTATTTAATAATGTATAAAACAGCAAAATTTGCTGGCCGTGTTTCTGTATCTCCACCACTAATAGTAACAGCATGCTCATGAACTCCATCCTCTTCGGTCTCATGTTCTAAAAAATTACCCATAGTACCTTCAGTTACCTCCATAGGTGTAGATACTCCAATCATCCCAGATAACCCCTTGTATTTTGTTAAGTCTACCAATTCATTACCATTAACAGAAGTATTAAGATAAATCTCCACATATTTATGCCTGTGAGCACCAGCATCTGCAGTCCCAGTATAAGGGGTCGTTGTTGGCATTGCTGTAGATTGAAGCTCTGGAGTTCCAACAGGTCCTCTTACACCCCCTGAGCCTCTTAAAAATTGATTTCTTAAATCAGGTAACTTACCACCCCATAAACCACTTAATGTTGCCTTCAGAGCAGGATACACATCCGGGATTGGATCTCCATCACACAATAACCATCCATCTGGAGCTGCACTTCCTGCAAAAGCAATGATTGTACCTACAGGAACTCCATTGTTAGCAGTAGTGGCAGTAATGGCATGGTTTGCACGAAGCGCATCGTTTGCACGAAGCGCATCGTTTGCACGAAGCGCATCGCTTGCACGAAAAGCATCGTCTGCAGTTTCGGCATGGCCTGCAGTAACGGCACTCCCTGCTGTTGACGCACTACCTGCACGAATGGCATCGTTTGCACGAAGCGCATCATTTGCACGAAGGGCATCGTTTGCACGAAGGGCGTCGTTTGCACGAAGGGCGTCGTTTGCACGAAGCGCATCATTTGCACGAAGCGCATCGTTTGCACGAAGCGCATCGTTTGCTTTGTTGGTATACTGTGCATAAGGTACTGACAGCATTTGTCCTTCATGTATAGTAATATATGCTGTTGTTGCAATCCTTTTTTTTACTTCTACCTTTAAAGCTTGCAGTAAGCTGTAATCAATAGCTTTAAATTCTGTAAGGTCTTTAACTCCTACAGTTGTGGTAAATACGCCAAACACATCTGTTTCCAACTCGTGTTCTTCTTCATAACTAGCAGGAGAAATGGTAAATTTTACCAAAATCTGTTCATTACTTAACGCTTTTCCTTCAATATTTACAGCATACCCTTGAAAGGCAAAACCTACCTCGTGAAGTTTCGTTTGTGCGTTGGCAATGGTGAGTAAAAGAATTCCTGTTAATAACGTAAGCATTTTTGTTTTCATAGCAATATAAATTTGTTATAAAGTGAGTAGGTTCTAAACACCAATCTTTAATGACACAAATATAGCAGATAAACAGTTATTTGTCGATTTAAAACTGTATTCGAACGATAATTCTATATTAAGTCCAATGTGCAAAATATTACATAAATAAACTTTCTGTACGCAAGTCAATCTTTGGTATTTTATTTTTTTGTCATAATTTATATGGTAAATTCTGGTTTAATAATAAAAAGTGACTTTTTACTTTTCGTCATAAATCAGTAAAAAAACAGCATTCCAAATTTTCTACTCAATTTTCTAAGCAATTATGCAGTCTTCATTTAAACAATAAAATTTAAAAACTCTTTAGAGTTAACTTTTAGTGACATAGATCAATTTTGAATTGAATATTTCGCTTAGTACGATTCTACTTTTTTGCTAATTGTAAATAGGAGAACGTTGGAAAGATCGCTTTTCAACATTAAACTAAAAAAAGAAACTGCAGACTAAAACATATTTAATCAGTACGTTGTAATTAATTTAGAAGAAAATTCGAAAAACGCCCCATTTTAGCAAATCCTTTTGTTTTTATCTAGGCACATGAAAGATAAAACCCCCATTTTTTCTCACAGATAAAAAACAGCCTAGATAGGCAAAAAATAAGTTTACGAATAGACTCGGATTATCAAAAAAAAAGGGAAAGTGTTACAGGGAAAAGAGTTCCTGTGGTTTGTTCCTCATTAAAATGTGTATACTCCATACCCGTTAGGCATTAAGAGAGTAATTACTAGTACATAATTCTAGCTCACAGTTTTAAAGATAAAGACACATTAGTAAAAATAAGACTAGCTAAAATAAAAGCGATACACATTGATTCTTATATTTTAGAAGTACAGCCAAGTATCATTTAAAGTTAGAAAAAAAACTGACTATAACTATTTGTACTTGATGAGGTAATAAACTGCGAAATTTGCTGGGCGCAAATCATTTGTAAGAGAATTATTAGCAAGAGGAACTAAGCCAGGGAGGTCGGTGGGTGTTACAGCTATATAATTTTTGTCTCCAGCTCCTTGGTCCTCATAATCACCAATAATCCTAGCGTCACTTTTACCCAATAAAAATTTATTACGTAAATCAGGAACATAGAAAGTTGAAGTGCTAGTTGATGTTCTCCAATAATCTAATACAACGTTATAAAGGTCCGTATAAGCAGCTATTGAGTACTCCTTACCATCACAAATCAACCAACCATCAGGAACAGTAGTACCTGCATTACCTGCAAAAGAGATAATTGTACCTATAGGCACTGCATTGTTAGCAGTGATGGCAGTGTGGGCTTTATGAGCACTGTCTGCAAGGATGGCACGGATAGAAGTTATGGCAGTGTGGGCTTTATGGGCACTATCTGCAAGGATAGCACGGATGGCAGTGATAGCAGTGATGGCAATGTGGGCTTTATGGGCACTGTCTGCAAGGATAGCAGTGATGGAAGTGTGGGCTTTATGAGCACTGTCTGCAAGGATGGCAGTGATGGAAGTGTGGGCATTATGGGCACTGTCTGCTAGGTTTGCAATGTTTGCATACTGAGCATAAGGTACTGACAGCATTTGTCCATTATGAATAGTAATATAGGGTGTGATTGATAGCTTTTTTTTTATTTCTACCTTTAAGTTTTGTAACACACTGTAATCAATGGCTTTAAATCCTGTAGGATTTTTAGATCCTACTATTGCGGTAAATACGCCAAACACATCTGTTGTTAAATTGTCCACCTGAGTATAACTAGTAGTCGTCGTATTAGTAGTAGTAGAGTAAATCGTAAAACTTACCAACACATCCTCATTACTTAACGCTTTACCTTCAGTATTTACTGCATATCCTTGAAAGGCAAAACCTACCTCGTGAAGTTTCGTTTGTGCGTTGGCAATGGTGAGTAAAAGAATTCCTGTTAATAACGTAAATAGTTTTGTTTTCATAGCAATTTAAATTTATCATTACGTGAGTAGGTTCTAAACACCCATCTTTAATGACACAAATATAGCAGATAAACAGTGCTTTGTCTATTTAAAACTGTATTCGAACGATAATTCTATGTTAAGTCCAATTTTCAAAATATTACGTAAATAAACTTTCTATACGCAAGTCAATCTTTGGTCTGTTATTTTTTTGTCATAATTTGAGTGGTAAATTCTGGTTTAATAATAAAAATTGACGGTTTACTTTTCGTCATAAATCAGTAAAAAAGCAGCATTCCAAATTTTCTACTCAATTTTCTAAGCAATTTTCTAAGCAATTATGTAGTCTTCATTAAAACAATAAAATTTAAAAACTCTTTAGAGTTAACTTTTAGTGACATAGATCAATTTTGAATTGAATGTTTCGCTTAGTACGATTCTACTTTTTGGCTAATTGTAAATAGGAGAACGTTGGAAAGATCGCTTTTCAACATTAAACTAAAAAAAGAACCTGCAGACTAAAACATATTTAAGCAGTACGTTGTAATTAATTTTAGAAGAAAATTCGAAAAACGCCCCATTTTAGAAATCCTTTTGTTGTTATCTGGGCACAAGAAAGATAAACCCCCCATTTTTTCTCACAGCTAAAAAACACCCTAGATAGGCAAAAAATAAGTTTACGAATAGACTCGAATTATCAAAAAAAAGGAAAAGTGTTACAGGGAAAAGAGTTCCTGTTGTTGGTTCCTCATATAATGTGTCTACTCCATACCTGTTAGGCATTAAGAGAGTAATTACTAATACATAATTGCACCTCAAAATTTTAAAGGTAAAGACACGATAGAAAAAATAAGGCGAACTAAAATAAAAGCGATACACATTGAGCTTATATTTTAGAAGTACAGCAAAGTATCTCATTACAGCTTTAAGAAAATAGCAGTAAAAAGAGGAAGTGGCTCCCTGGCTTATTTCTCTTGAAGAAGAAGTTTTGAAAGGTAGATTTTTACAACGTTTTATAAAACTGTTCTGCAGCAGCTTGTTCAGCTTGTTTTTTCGTGTAAGCAATTCCTATTCCTTTTCTCTCTTCAGTAATGAAAAGCTCCGCGGTATAGAGTTTTTCATTATGCTCCTCAGCTTCAGAAATTGTAAACTCAAGATTGGCTTTGTTTTTTTGACTCCACTCGATAACTCTACTCTTAAAATCAGATTCTGTTTGAGTCACTTCATCAATATCTATATGATTCTGCAAGAGTTTGTCTTCAATAAATTGTTGTGCAAAAATGTAGCCTTGATCTAAAAATATAGCACCAATTAAAGCCTCTAAGGCATCTCCGTAAACAGATTTTGATGCACGCTCTAATTTAGATTGCATGAACTCTTGTAGTCCAATTTTTACGCCTAAATGATTAAGGGTTTGTCGACTGACTAAACGAGAGCGAAGCTTCGTTAAATGTCCTTCATCCTTTTTAGGAAACTTACAATAAAGGTAGTGAGAGATAACACTGTCTAAAACCGCGTCACCTAAAAACTCCAATCTTTCGTTACTTTCGAAAGATTGGAGTTCTGAATTGTGTAGAATTGATTTGTGTAAAAAAGCTTGTTTATAAATCGAAACCTGATGCGGATAAAATCCGATAATACGTTCTAAAGTTAACGCATATTCATCTTTTTTTCTAAAGAGCTTTTTTAAAAACAATTATGCTTCGTATTTTTTAAATAATACGGATGCATTATGTCCACCAAAACCAAATGTATTACTTAATGCTGCTCTTACTTCTCTTTTCTGAGCTTTATTAAATGTAAAGTTCAATCCAGGATCAAACGCTGGATCGTCTGTAAAATGGTTGATAGTTGGAGGAATAATTCCCTCTTTAACAGCCATTAAAGCAGCAATAGATTCTAAAGCTCCTGCAGCACCTAACAAGTGACCTGTCATCGATTTAGTTGAACTAATGTTTAAGTTGTATGCATGCTCTCCAAATACTTTTAAAATGGCTTGAGATTCTGCAATGTCTCCTAAAGGAGTAGATGTTCCGTGAACGTTAATGTAATCCACTTCATCAGGACTCATACCTGCATCTTCTAATGCGTTTATCATTACGTTTCTGGCTCCTAACCCTTCTGGATGTGGTGCTGTCATGTGGTGAGCATCAGCAGACATTCCTCCACCAACAATTTCTCCATAAATTTTAGCTCCACGAGCAATAGCATGTTCGTATTCTTCTAAAATTAACGCTGCACCACCTTCTCCCATAATAAATCCATCTCTGTCTTTATCAAATGGTCTAGAAGCAGTTTCTGGAGAAGCATTCCTTGTTGATAAGGCATGCATTCCGTTAAATCCACCCATTCCTGCTTCATAAATAGAAGCTTCAGAACCTCCAGAAACAAAAACATCTGCTTTTCCTAAACGAATGTAATTGAACGCGTCAATTAATGCATTAGTGGAAGAAGCACAGGCAGCAACTGTTGTAAAGTTTGGTCCTCTAAATCCAAATTCCATAGAAATCAAACCAGAAGCAATATCTGCAATCATTTTAGGAATAAAGAAAGGGTTAAAACGAGGAGTACCATCACCTTCAACAAAGTTGGTTACCTCATCTTGAAACGTTTTAATTCCACCAATTCCTGAACCCCAAATAACACCAACTCTATCTTTATTAATCGTTTCGATATCAATTTGAGAATCTGCAACGGCTTCTTTAGAAGCAATTAATGCAAATTGTGTGTAAGGATCAATTTTACGTCCTTCTTTTCTGTCAAAATAATCTGCTACGTTGTAATCTTTTACTTCGCAAGCAAATTGTGTTTTAAATTTTGAAGCGTCAAACCTTGTAATTGGAGCGCATCCGCTAACCCCAGCTTTTAAGTTTTTCCACGTTTCAGGAAATGTTTTCCCTAAAGGTGTAATTGCTCCTAGCCCAGTTACTACAACTCTTTTTAATTCCATTTAATAGGGGATAAAATTAATTAGTACAAAGTGAAATAGCCTTGAATAGAAATTCAAAGCTATTTCAATTAATCAATAAAAACGTTTATTACTTCGCGTTTTCTGTAATGTATGTTACTGCATCTCCAACGGTAGCAATTTTTTCTGCTTGATCATCTGGAATTGCAATATTGAATTCTTTTTCGAATTCCATAATTAATTCAACTGTATCTAAAGAATCAGCTCCTAAATCATTAGTGAAACTTGCTTCTGTAGTTACTTCACTTAAGTCAACTCCTAATTTATCAACAATAATTGCTTGTACTTTTTCTGCGATATCTGACATATTCTATTTTTTTAATGTTTATAAGCTACAAAGAAAATTATTTATCTCTGAATAATCAAGTTATTTCTGATTATTTGTAAACAACCATTAGTTCATTTATTTTTTTCCTATGTAAATCAGGCACTTCAGCCTCTTTTGAGGCGTTGCCAACGGGCAATAATAAATAAGCCCGTTCATTTTCTGGTCGATTTAAAAGTTTTCCTAAAAAATTCATCGGACTAGGTGTGTGCGTCAGAGTTACTAGTCCTGCGTTGTGTATCGCCGATATGAGCATGCCACAAGCAATTCCAATAGATTCATTCACATAATAATTATTCCGTTTTTCTCCATCTACCGTTTCATGAACTCTTTTAAAGACCACAATGATATAAGGGGCAATTTCGATAAAGGGCTTTTCCCAAGTAGTACCTAAAGGCTCTAGGTCTTCTTTCCATCGATCGCTCATTCTGCCACCATAGCTTTTCTTTTCCTCCTCTTCTGCTGCTGCTCTAATTTTGGATTTTAATGCAGGATTAGATACCACACAAAAAGTCCAAGGCTGTTTATGTGCTCCAGAAGGAGCAGTTCCTGCTGCCTTAATAATATTTTCTATGACTGAAAAATCAACCTCCTTATTGGAATACTCTCTAACCGATCGTCTTTTAGCTAAAGCTTGATAAAAAAATTCGCTTTGTTGAACTTGTTCCTCCGTTGTTAATTCTTTTTGGTGGTAAGGGATAAATTTGTGTTCCATCTTTTTTAATTTTGATGCTCAAGATAATAAACTTATGACACGAATTGCAATTTTTGCCTCAGGAAGTGGGTCTAATGCCGAAAATATAGCGAATTACTTTAGTGATAATGCGAATGTAGAGATCTCTCTTTTTCTTACGAATAAAGAAAATGCCTATGTTTTAGAACGTGCAAAGCAACTCGAAATCCAATCTGTTGTCTTCCATAGAACACAATTTTTAGAAACAGATGAAATAACTAGTATTTTGTCTAAAAATGACATTGATTTGATCGTTTTGGCAGGATTTTTACTTAAAATCCCAGAAAACTTAATCAAAGCCTATCCTAATAAAATTGTAAATATCCATCCTGCATTGTTACCAAAATTTGGGGGCAAAGGAATGTATGGAGATAATGTACACAAAGCTGTTGTTGAAAATAAAGAAACAGAATCAGGAATAACCATTCATTATGTGAATGAAAATTATGATGAAGGTAAGATTATTTTTCAAGCAAAATGCCCTGTTATTCCTACTGATACGTTCGAAAATGTTGCGGCTAAAATTCACCAATTAGAATATGAACATTTTCCAAAGACTATTGACGCGCTTATCAACAACAACGAATCTACTTAACACCAAATAAACTAAAATGATGCGGAGAAATTGCTAATAAAAGAGATCCTCCTGAGCCTGACGAACGATTGACGAAATGCAGCATAATAACCGAAAAGCCCGTTAAAGAAAAATCACTTCACCACATCAAAAACAAACCCTTCCGCCTGTAAGTATTCAATTGCCTTAGGCAATGCGTGTTTTAAATTTTTTGAAGCTTTTAGACTGTCATGAAAAACGATTATGGATCCTGACTTGGTGTTCTTTACTACATTTGTATAGCATTTTTCTGGAGCTGTGTTCATATCAAAATCTCCACTTAACACCTCCCACATCACTATTTTATAGTGCTTATTTATTCTTGAATATTGAGACTTCTTTATCTTTCCGTAAGGTGGTCGAAAAAGAGTGGATTGAACAAATCCTGCACATTCATCTACATTCTTCAAATAAGATTCGTCTGCTGTTTTCCATCCTTTTAAATGGTTTTGAGTATGATTTCCAACAGCGTGCCCTTCGTCTAAAATCCGTTGATAAATTAATGGGTACTTTTTAACATTATCTCCAATGCAAAAAAAAGTCGCTTTAATTTGGTAGTGCTTCAACTTCTCCAAGACCCATTCTGTTACTTCAGGAATTGGACCGTCATCAAAGGTGAGAAATATTTTATTCTCCACATTAGGGATGTCCCAAATTAATTTAGAATAATATTGCTTAAGTAGGGTTGGTGATTTTGCTAAAAACATATCTAAGATTCCTTTGTCCACTCAAAGTTGTTGAACAACTATTAATTTAGTACAAACTTTTTATTAGTTCCTCCGAAATTACATCATAACTTTCTTTATACAACTCTTCAGAAGAAATTGCTACAGTTATTTTTTCTTTGCAAAATTCTACCTCCACTAAACTGCCTGTTCTTAACTCCAAATAATCTTTAAAAGAAGAGTATTCCCAATCTTCCATCTTAAGCACCAATTTTGCTTTTAATGGATTTTGATGGAGATAATGAAAACAAACCTTCGGATAATTCTCATCTGACTGAGTGATGCATTTGGCCTTGGTTTTTTGTTGAAATAAAGACCCTGTTCTTCCGCGTTGCTTGTTAATCGCCTGGGTGTACGAACTTAAAACTGTTCCTATCTTTCTCGATAAAACATCAGAACCCGAACCCGAACCCCGGGG
>JAWUVT010000166.1:0-8627 GCA_034112225.1 Flavobacteriales bacterium
TAAAGTTACAAGCTTCGGCATCAATACATCCTTCCGACTCATCTTTAGAACAACTTTGCATGGTCATCAACAATGATACTGCAAGAACTAGTAATAATTGTACGTTCTTCATCTTTTTTATTTTTTTTTATAACGTATAAATGTAGGCATATTAGTTTGTAAATTGAAAGGTATCGAAATAAATCTTGAGTATTGTAAGTTTAATAAAACTTATACCTCATATCTACTACTCCGTATTTCTCTTTTAAAGCCTCTAACAATTGCCCAGTAACTGAACGTTTACTTTGATTAAGCTGATTTTTAATTGCAGAAAAATCTGTAGTTTCTATAGCTGGAACAACCGTTTCAATTTCGACAACAAAAACACCAGTCTTGCCTTTAATAGGAATACTAACTTGACCTTGTTGTAATGTAGAAAGCATTCCTGCAACTCTTAACTCTTGTCCCATTCCAGGTATAGAGTATCCAGAAAAGCTAACACTTGGAGAGCTTTCTACAGTTCCACCAATTTTAGAGGCCAATGCATCTAATGTAGTTTCTCCTGCCATTTCATCCATAAAAATTGCTGCTTTCTTTTCTTTTTTTGCGCCTAATTCTACCTGAATCTCTACCTGATCCATTGTTGCAATACCTGCTTCTTTAACTGCTGCTAAATGAGCAACTACAAAAGTATTTGTAAATTGAAAAGGGGCTGAAACACTTCCTTTATCATTATTAAATGACCACCTCACTAACTCTCTAACGTCAGACATTCCAGAAACATTCTTGTCTCCTACTTTAATACCGACAGCAACAAATTTAGAAAACTCATCCGTTTCTGTGGCTTTCGTAAACGTTTCTGTAGTTCCATTATTGGTAAAGAACATACTTGCTTGAGCAAAAACTGCATCAAAAGTTTCATTACTCGGAGCATTCTTACGAACGATCGTTGAAAGTTGAACCTTTCTAGATTTAGCTGCTTGTTTTAATACTTCGATTAAGTGAAATCCAAATTGAGATTGAACAACTACAAGGTCTCCTTCCTTCCCGTCAAAACAGGCTGCATTAAATGCAGGAACCATAACTCCTTCTTTAAACCAGCCTAAGTCTCCACCTTCAATTGCTGAACCAACATCTTCAGAAATTGCTTCTGCGATTGTTGCAAATTTAGCTCCATTGATAATGGCAGTTTTGATACTGTCTAATTTTGCTTCTAACAACGTGTCTGAAAGTTGTTGTGTTGTTTTTAATAAGATGTGACGCGCTTTTACTGAATCAGGAATCATTTTCGTGGCAGACAATTTAGTCACCATAAAAGAACCTCTCTGCTCATATACAGGTGTAATTACCCCTACTTCTTGATTAAAAAATGCTGTATCAATTCCTAAAGGCAACGCATCAAGACCATGAAATGATTGATCTAAAGGTGCTTCTGAATTGTACACCACGAATGAAGAGTCATTGTCCGTTCTTTTAAATTCATTAGCAGTTTCCTCAATCCAGCTCTTGGCTTCTGCAATATCAGCTTGAGAAGGTTTCACTTCAAATTTTACATATTCAATTTCTCGTGAAGCATCTTGTTTATATTCACTTTGATGTGCTTTGTAATAGGCTTTTAATTCATTATCAGATATTGAAATAGCGGTATCCACAAGAGAATTGTATCGTTTTGCAACAAATTTGATGTTCCGTTTTTCATTTTGTTCCGTATAGGTTCTTTTAATTACGTTTGACGTGGCATATATACCTTTGGTTAAAAGTGTATTGTACTTTGACGAAACTCTTTCTTTTTCTATACCATCCTCAAATGATAACCATTGGTTTCTGTTTGTTGCAGGCATCGTTTCTAAACTTTTCAAGAACTGTAAAACTTGTGAAGGGTTAAAAGCTCCAGTGTTAGGGTCTGTAAAAGCTTGTTGGACTTGTGGATGAGGATTTTTTCCTTGAACCATGTCAAACAATTCATCAGGACTAACTGCAATCCCTAATTCTTTATATTGGCTTTCTAAAACGATTTCTTTAATGAGTTGCTCCCAAACTTGATCTTTAACAGACGTTCTAACTTGAGCATTTGCTGTGTTTTGGTTTTGATTTTCCCAAATCACAATAGCGTTTTGTAATCTTTTATCAAATTCTTGACCAGAAATCTCAGTGCCTCCTATCTCTCCAAGGTTATTATTATTTCCTGTAAATAAACTTTGTAATTGATCTAAAGGAAGTAGGAACAATAACATTCC
Source organism: Flavobacteriales bacterium (assembly GCA_034112225.1). GTDB lineage: Bacteria > Bacteroidota > Bacteroidia > Flavobacteriales_E > Vicingaceae. Next base: position 2,217 of record JAWUVT010000166.1, read on the forward strand.
AACCCCTAATACAATCATTACTAGTGCTGATTTCTCTCTAATTTTTCCTATTACTGCCATTTCATATCTTATTTTGGGTTGCGAATATACGATTGTCATTCCATAAATAAAAACCTTAAAGAAGATTTATAATACGGATGAAGTGGTAAAACTAAACTTTATAGACTTGTTCTTTCTAAAGTAATGATTTCAATTTTGTTATCACTCACCTCATTTACTGTAAAAACGGCAGTTTCTGAGACTATAATTTCTCCTTTATCGGGTATACTTTCATGGAGACTTATCAAAAGCCCACCTAAGGTTTCGTACTCCTCAGACTCAGGCAAATTCAATTTATATTTGTCATTGAGGTAATCAATTTCAATTCTTGCTGAAAATTGAAAAACATTTTCAGAGAGTATCACATCTAACAACTCTTCCTTGTCATGCTCGTCTTCAATTTCTCCAAAAATCTCTTCAATAATATCTTCTATCGTTAAAATGCCTGAAGTACCACCAAATTCAGTTACTACAACCGCAACACTACGCCTTTCTTTTAAGAGCTTTTTTAACACCTCATTTGCCGACATTACTTCTGGAACTATTGAAACTGGCAACAAAATTGACTTTATGGATTCTGGCTGATTAAAAAGCTCTTTAGAGTGTGTGTATCCAATAATGTTATCAATGGACTCTCTATAAATTAATATTTTAGAGAGTCCAGTTCCGATAAATTGAACTTGCAATTGCTCTATTGAATTCTCAACCTCTAAGGCTACAATTTCAGTTCTTGGAACCATACAGTCTCTTACTTTAACTTCTGCAAAACTTAAGGCATTCTTGAAGATCTGAATTTCTGAATCTATCTTCTCTCCTTCTTCTTGGCGCTCTTGAATATTGGCAACAAAATCTTCCAAATCTATTTTTGAAAATGCTAAATCACTTTCTGAAGTATCCACATTAAACAATCTTAAAATTAAATTGGAAATACCAACTGTAAAATAGGTGAAGGGAAGTAGGATGTAATAGATAATTGTAAGTGGTATTGCAGCAACGGAAAGCACCTTGTTTGGGTTAATTCGAAACAATGTTTTGGGTAAAAACTCTGCAAAAAAAAGAACCACCATTGTTGAAATAATCGTTTGTATTAATAAAACAATCATTTCGTTAGCTGTAACATGGAAAGCAATTAAAGGTTCCAAAAATTTAGCCATCACCATGCTATAAATTACCAACGCAATATTATTTCCCAACAACATTGCTCCAATAAAATTTGCGGGTTGCTTTAAAAAGTTAGAAAGTAACTTAGCAGTTAACTCTCCTCTGTTTTTATCCAACTCTATCTTTAGCCTGTTGGCTGAAACAAATGCAATTTCAATCCCCGAGAAGAGTGCTGAAGCCAACATGGCTAACAATAAAAAAAAGAAAAATGGTGAAGTCATATTTTTTTCAACTAACGTTTTAAAGTTAAGGTTTATTTAGACATGTTTTGAAAGCGTTTTAACTGCCTTTTTCTAACATAAAAAAGCAAGATCGCCATTGCGGTAAAGAAGAAAAAGAAAAGGGCATCCGTTACGCCTGTAACTATTAAATGATAAACTGCTACACAAAAGCTTATGGCAGCTACCATTAACCACATATATTGTAAAAATCGCACTACTTTTTCCATCTTATTCTGTTTTTAAAGAATCTTGTTCTTCTTTGATATTAATTTCTCCTGTAATATTAAATATTTTCCAATCGGTAAAATCCTGATTGGCTTCCATTCCATCTCCGATAATAATTTCATCGGCAGTCGTAATTTTCACGAAGTCGTAGGTGTAAATTTTAGAGGAGTCTTGTATCCATATTAAATGTTCTGTGTTTAGCACTTCTCCTTTGTCGTTAACAACAACTACATCATTTTTGGCCTCCATAATATTTTCTGAGACTTTATGGATTGCATAATTAGAAGTTAATGTGGAAGCAATGGTTAAGAGGGAGTCGTAAAACACGACTTTAACTCCTCTGGTCATTTCCATGTATTTATTTTCTTCAACTCCGAATTCTTCCATTAAAGGGGCAACAATTTTAATTTTCACATTGCCTTTCTCGGAATAAATAAGGTCTACATTCTTCCCTACACTTAAAGGGGCATTGTCGTCTTTTATTAGAGCGTTTATCTCTGCTATATCATTTTCACAAGAACAAAGAATCCCGAAGACTAAAAGCATCGGGATAATTTGTAAAGCGTTAAATGTAAAACGTGTCATGTGCACTTACTTTGTTTTAATTGTTGTTGATTCATTAATCCAACATTTAACGGTGTAAGCATCTCCATCCTTTTTACCGAAAAAGAACACGTCTTTAGTTTCAGGAAAACGAGAAGAAATACTCGCAATTTTCTTATTGGCAGCTCCTGCTAAAGCGCTATCAACAGCCTTTGCTTTCTTATACTTGTCAACTGCTGCCCAATAAACTCCATACCTTCCTAATTCTTTGTCATCACAACTTGAAGAGCTTTGTGCATAACAGTTTCCAATCAGCATGTAAGGTTCTCCCCAACCACTTTTTAAATTTGCAGCCTTTAATGCTGCAGTTTTTGCTTGAGCGTAACTTTTAGAATAAGAGTATGCTTTTGCAATACTTAGTAGATACTCCGCTTTTTCGTCATCAGTTTCTGCCATTGCAACAGACTTTTGGAACCATACAATAGCTTGAGCATACTCTTTTTTACTTAAATAAATTGTTGCAATACCTGCTGCTCCTGAAGCTGAAGGCTCCAATGCAAAATAACCTTCTGCAACTTTCCCATAAATAAGCGCTCCCCCTTCTGATTCATAACATTTGTTTTTTCTTAACAGATTCACCGTATTTCTTAACCAATCAATATTTTCTTTATTGGACTCAAAATTACGTTCTGCTAAAGGGACTAAAACCGTACAATCTAAGTAACGAGAGGTAACGCTTTGTATTTTTTCTATGGCCTTAATATATCTTCCAGAACCTCTCCCCTCTTTGTGTACTGCACAAATTGCCAATGTTTTTTCAAACATTTCAACAACTTCTTCTTTTGTTTTTTTTCCTGCTTTCTCTAAATTAATTATCGTAAACATCATTGCCACTAAAGTTCCCGATTGTGTTTTATTTCCACCGATGTTCATCGACTCACTTAACACTTCAAAAGTTTTTTCTTTATCCTGTTGTGTACTTAACATGGCCTGTCCTTTTTGCCCTAGCACCATAGCTTTTTGCCCAAACATTTCTATCCGCTGGTCATAAATAGAAAAAACGGTGTCTAAATAAGCCGCTTTTAATTCTTCATTTTTTGCTTTACCAGCTAAATTCTTATACATTTTAATCCCATTAATATACAATGATTTTTGAGCTTGAGGGCAAGTTGCGTAAGCTACCTTCCATAATTTTAGGGCTAATTTAGGCTCACTTTTCAAATAATCTTTATAGATTAAACTTTCTATACAAACAATACTATCTGCTGGAGAAGCACCATATTTTCCTTGGGCTAAAGTGGTTAAACTGAATACTAACCCTGTAATTATTAACGTTATTTTTCTCATACTAATCATATTTTCTTTTTCGGAACCATGTCGCATTAATGGTTACTCCAACATTCATATTAAAAAACTTTTCTTTAACCAATCCTCCAGCTGTTGTTCCGTTAGTTCCATACTCAAAACCAAAGTTTAATCTCGGATAACTATTTTCAGCTCTTCTTACCGGCAGCCCTATACCAATAGTTATGCCAGATTCTACCCAATCAACATCATTGATCACTAAATAAGAACTGGAATGCCTCAACCCAACACGATAGGCTACTCTTTGCAAGTAATTACTACCATCATATTTGGGCACAATTTCTGCACCTAAACCGACTTGGTAATTCGACTGAAATGTATACAAATCATCGTTAGTGGCGATATCTCCCCAATTCGACATTTTGTAATCCATAGCAAAGGTCCAATGCCTACTTTTTCCAAAAGAGATTCCAACCCCTAATTCTGATGGCAACTGAATAATGTCTTCGGCATCTTCAACATAAATTAAGGTATCTTTTAATTCATTAGAGAAAATTGTTGGGTCTGAGCCCGAAAATGATCCTGTATATGAATTCTTTTTCGCCTTGATATCAACACCTAAAGCGTAAGTAAGTCCTGCCACAAATTTGAATTTTTCATCTTTTTGGTTGCTAAATGATTTTTGGTATTGTAACCCTACATCTGCACCAAAATCAGCCATTGAATACTCCTCTCTATTCCAAATATTATATGCATTTGGTACGTCTCCTAAAATAGCTCTTTGATCATGCTCCATATATCCAAATAAGAAGTAGGTATTTGCTCCCACAGAGATATTGGAGGATGAATCTAATTTTAAGGCAAACGCATTCCCTAAATAAGCTTTATTGATGGCTCCATCTCCTTGGTTATAGAAACTCACATTTCCTGCCACAGGATCCACCAGAACTTCATCGTAAGAATAACCGATACTTGAGAAAGGTAAAATGCCAAAACTTGCGCCCCAAACCCCTTTTACAATAGGTAATCCAATCACTAAATGATCAATGTATGAGTTGTTTTGAAATTGCGTTTCTGTTCCATCGTCTAAACTTAATGAATTGCTGGTGTAACCTACATCAAAAGTAACAACATCAAGTGCAGAATAGCTTGCGGGATTGATTAATCCAATATCTTTGTGTGATCTTAAACCTATACCAACTCCACCCATTCCGAAACTCCGCGCAAAAGTACTTTTCCTGAGCAAACCAACTCCATACTTAGAATAGGGTGAATTCGTTGTTGATTGGGCAAAAACATTTCCACTAAAACCCAATGCCATTAAAAGGATGATAACTATTTTATTCTTCTTCATTATACTTTAAAATTTCATTCAATCCTTTTAGCACTAAAAATTCGTCTGCAAAGATGCGATTTTTTGGCTCTAAATCAAATAGATTTAAATCTCCTCCGGTGACCACGACCTTTAACGACTCATATTGCGAGAGGTACCGACTAATTGTTCCTTCAACTTCATGTTTCATCCCCCAATAAACACCTGAAAGAATACATTCTTCCGTTGTTTTTCCAATGGCATTTATCTTGTGCCTCTCAAAGTTAATTAACGGTAATTTTCCTGTAAATTGTGCTAAGGCTTTAAATCTCATTTCAAAACCTGGTGCAATTGCTCCTCCTAAATACTCATTTTTAGAATTCACAAAATCAAATGTAATACAAGTTCCCAAATCAATTGTCAATACGTTTTCATTCCCATAGGTATGATAAGCTCCGACTGTTGCGGCTATTCTATCTAATCCTAACGTTGCAGGCGTTTCATAGTTAATGGCCAAAGGTAGGGGTGTTTTAGGACTCAATTGATAAAAATTATACTTTTTTAACAGGTTTTCATCTGCTACAGAATCTCTAACAGAGGAGAAAATTGCCTTTTTGATCGCATATTGTGCATAAATTTGAATAAATAATTTATTATTTAAATTTTCTTTCACCAGGACTTTAACCAATCTATCTCCCTCGAAAACAGCTAGTTTAACAAATGTATTTCCTATATCTACAACTAAATTCATCTTTAAAAGAAAACTAAATTACAAATTGTAGGCTAATTTTTTTTTAGGAACGAAATATTTTTCTAAATTTGCCGAACATTTGAATGGTGCCTTAGCTCAGTTGGTAGAGCAATGGACTGAAAATCCATGTGTCCCTGGTTCGATTCCTGGAGGCACCACTCACTAAAAGCCTTGACTACATTGTAGTTGAGGCTTTTTTAGTAAATAACACTTTTTAACGGAGTGGAGTAGTTTCATAAACGGAGTGGAGTTTTGGACATTTTATTCTATATTTGATTCATCAAAAATCTACTATTTATATTCCTGTTTCTTTCCTCCTTTAATGGAGTAGCACAAGATTTCACGAAAGAAGAGCAACATCAAATAGATAGTTTAAACCAAGTAATAGCTAATCCTAATAGCCCTGACACTTCTTTGGCTGGGTCTTATGTAGCTTTATCAGAAATATTGTATGGAAATTCTATGTGATAAATTTAGACTATGGCCTAAAAAGACACAGAGAGCTTCTTGTATTTGTTGGGCTTTGAGGTGTATGCTTAAGCCACTCTAAATCTAGGCAAACAGCTTCTCCTGCAGCTATTGACCATAAAACTTCATATATAAACGTGATAATTTGCGTATTATTAATCTGTTAACTTGCCATTAAACAGTTTTTTTAACGTCCTTATTATTAGTAGCTTTACATGCAGGGATAATTTCAGTAATACATGCATGGATAATTTAGGTATAACACATAAGGATAATTTACGTAAAACATGCAGAGATAATTATGCTCTTAAATAAATAGTAATGGCAGGACCAGGAGAAAAGCTAGCAGAATCATTAGTAGTACTAAGGAAAATACAGAAAGAAGG
>JAWUVT010000167.1:0-11065 GCA_034112225.1 Flavobacteriales bacterium
GTTTGCTTTATTGGAGATAAAATTAATCCAAACTGTTCTCTGGATATTTTCATTTTATCATTAAAATACTTATTGCTTAAAGGTTTATAAAGCCCAACAATTTCATGTTTTAATTCCATACTAATTGCTTGGGCCAATATCTCCCAATTATTATAATGCCCTCCAACAAAAATAACATCCTTACCCAAATCAAAAAACTGATTAGCTACTTCTGGATTAGTTATAGTAAATCTACGTTTAAGTTGTTTTTCTGAAATTACAAACCCTTTTATGCTTTCAACAGCCAAATCACAAAAGTGCTTGTAAAAATCTTTCATAATTACCTCCTGTTCCTTTTTAGATTTTTCAGGAAAAGAGTTCTTAATATTATTACGAACTACCTTTTTTCTATAGCCTAAAATTCTAAATATTATGAAAAATGCAACGTCTGAAAACAAATATAACAATGGATAAGGCAACCATGCTATTGGTAAAATTATACTATAATAAATTATTCTACTTCCCATTAAAACCTCTGCTTTTGAAATTAAACTCTATTTTAAGTTTTAGTTTATAAAGTTAGTTAATTTTGTAGTTAACAGACTTTTAATTATCTACCCTATTATGAAGAAACTCTTTTTTTTAATACTTATCGGATTTACAACATCTATAGTTGCACAAAACCCATTGTTTATACCGCCAACAATTACAGCAACAACAATTAATCTTGTTTTAGATACTGGAACAACTCAATTCTATTCTGGCAGAAACACTCAAACAATGGGCGCAAATGGAGTTTTACTTGGTCCAACAATAATAATGCAAAAAGATTCTTTTGTTGACATTACTGTTACCAACAATATTTTAGATACTACAACAATGAATTGGCATGCCATGCATGTTTCACCAGAAAATGATGCTGGTCCTCATAAAAAAATAGCCCCTGGAGAATCTTGGAATCCAAAATTTACAGTTTTAGATAATGCAGGAACCTTCTGGTACCACCCTCACCTACACTACTTTACAGGAAAACATGTTTCTAAAGGAATTGCAGGAATGTTACTCGTTAGAGATACAGAAGAGGCTAGCTTAAATATACCTTTAACTTATGGCGTGGATGAATTCCCAATAATATTCCAAACCAAAGGATTAGATTCATTAGATCAAATTGAGGTTCATACAGAAATGGATTCTGTAATAATGGTTAATGGAACTGTTGATGCTGTTGTTGATTTCCCTGCTCAAGTAGTTCGTTTAAGAGTTTTAAATGGCTCTTCTCAAAGGGTTATGGAATTTGGCTTTTCTGATAACCGTCAATTTAGTCTTATAGGAACTGATGGTGGTTTAATGGGAGCGCCAGTAAATATTACTCGTTACAGAATGGCACCAGGTATGAGGGCTGATATTTTAGTGGATTTAACAACTAGCTTAGGTCAAAATTTTCAAATTATGAGTTATGGTAGTGAGTTGCCAGCAGGAAACTACGGAGCAACCAATCCAAGTAAAATATTTCATGTAATTCCCGGATACACTAACAATCCTTTAAACGGTCTCTCCTTTCCCGTTTTAGATATTAATGTTGTTGCACCAACTTCTAACCCTATTTTAGCGATACCACTTGTTCTTGCTAATTTCACCCCATTATTAGCTGCTAATGCTACTTTAACTCGTGATATATTTATGACCTTCGCTCCTGGAAATGCAGATTTAAGAGGTCCTTTTTTGTTAAACAATAGAGCATTTATGCATAGTTATGTTAACGATACGGTAGAACTTGGGGCAACTGAAATTTGGAGTATAAATAATCATACTTCAATTGCCCATCCATTTCACATCCATGATGTTCAATTTCAAATTCTTTCAAGAAATGGACAACCACCAGCTCCAGAGCATGCTGGATGGAACGATGTTGTTTTAGTTGAAGGAGGTTTTTCTAACGTACAGTTTATTGCTAGGTTTGATGATTTTGCTAGCGATACTGTTCCTTATATGTACCACTGCCACATGTTTCCACATGAAGACATGGGAATGATGGCTCAATTTATTGTTGTTCAGCCAGGTTCTGTTGGAATTAATAATCTATCAACTGATCTTAAAGGATTGTCAATCTATCCAAATCCTACAAAAGGAAATATTACTATTGAAGGATTAGGAAACGTCAAAACAATAAACGTTTTTTCAATTGAATTTAAATTACTTTTTACTAAGAATGTAGCTATCAATAACGCTACAGAAATTTAAATGACAAAGACAAAAGGAACTTATTTATTAGAAATAATCAGTAAAGGAGGAGCAAGAACAACTCGAAAAATTATTCATTACTAAGGAAAAATGGGCGGAAAAGGAAAATTAATCAAGTGGGAAGAAATGAAAACATTCAACAATGTTGTAGAACCTACAACAGAAGAAGTGTTTCGAAAAGATCATTCTTTAAAAGGAAAGTGGCGAACTGAAATCTTTAAAAACGATAACCCTATTGTTTTAGAATTAGGTTGTGGAAAAGGCGAATATTCTGTTGGGATGGGCGAACAATATCCTGATAAAAATTTTATTGGTGTAGATATAAAAGGAAATAGAATTTGGAGAGGAGCCAAAACTGCTTTCTTAAATAAAATGAATAATGTTCATTTTTTAAGAACTCAAATTGATCATATTGCCTCTTTCTTTGCTGAAGGAGAAGTTGATGAAATATGGATTACCTTTCCTGACCCACAACCAAAAGATAGGCTAGAAAGAAAGCGTTTAACATCTCCAATGTTTATTGATCGCTATGCAGGTTTTTTAAAGCCAAATGGTATAATTCACTTAAAAACAGATCATGAAGGTTTTTTTAGATATACTTTAGAAGAAGTTGAAAGATGTAAATTCAATTTATTGGAAAGCACTTTCAGTTTGTATGATGAAATGGCTGAAAATTTAGACCCAAAAACTCAAGAGATATTAAATATTAAAACCTTTTACGAGAAATTATTTTCTGCAAAAGGACATAGTATTCATTACTGCAGATTTCAGTTGAATTGAACTACTCTCAAAATAGCGAAAACTTCTTTCAATTGGTTTATCAAGTTTGTAGAGAAATACCTAAAGGTAGAGCAACCTCTTATGGAACAATTGCAAAGTATTTAGGTTCTGGAAAAAGTTCTAGAATGGTGGGTTGGGCAATGAATAATTCACACCAACAAAACCCTCCAGTTCCTGCACATAGGGTGGTTAATAGAAACGGGCTGTTAACAGGAAAAGGTCATTTTGCCCATCCAAAAGAAATGGAAATCTTATTAAAAAGAGAGGGTATTGAAGTAGAAGATGATAAAATCATCAATTTTAAAACTGTATTTTGGGATCCTATTATTGAATTAGATATTGAAATATGAAAACCTTTTTCAAGCAACCGATCAACCTTTTTAAGATCTATACACTTGGGCTTTTCCTCTTTGTAAATTGATTACCCTACTGTTTCTGATAATGGCTTTGCAAAAGCCAACACATCTTTACAGCAAGAACATTTACTGGTTATAAATTATTGATATGAATTTGATTTTGGCATTTACTTTAAATTATCAATATCTCTAATTAAGAATTGGTTACGCTCTAAATGAATTTGATTTTGTTCTTTGAGTTTGTTTAATATAGTAGTAACAGTTTGTCTCGATGTAGCAGTAAAATTTGCTATGTCCATATGGGTTAAGTTGTGTTTTACCAAAACCTCTTTCCCAATATTTTGCCCTTTATCGCGACCCAAATCGGCTATAAAATCTATTATACGTGTTCTTGCATCTTTAAATACTAATGATTCAAACCTTCGTTCAATTTCTTGTAATCTAAAACCGATTAATTTGGCTACTTTAATTCCTATTAATGGGTTAGCTTCAATCATATCTGTCATGTCTTTCATCCCTAAAGAGCATACAATAAGATCATTATCTAAAGCAATGGCAAAATCGTTTCGTTTTTCTTGCCCTACTAAACTAAGCTCTCCAAAAACTTCACCTGGATTTAAAATAGCTTTTATAATTTCCTTCCCGTTATCAGAGTAACTTCCAATTTTTACACGGCCTTTTTTTAAGAAAAATATCGATGAGGAAGGGTCTTCTGGGAAGTAGATGTAATCATTCTTCTTCATTTTGTTGTGCTTCACTTTGGTGCTCATTTTTATCTTTTCAAACGCAGAAAGTGTTTTAAAAAGATTAAAATTTTCTAGATGCCAAAGTTTAGTCTCCGTTGCCATAATTATCTAATGTTGATTTACGCTAAGGTAATCAATCAAGACAAAAAAAATCAATCATTATTTTTTTTAATGTCTTACTTGTGACGTTGATTTCTATTTTGAGTTGATGAGGTGTTTTTTCTTTGTGGAAGTAACTTTGCTAACAGATCTTTTCTGTTAGAATTGGTTAATACATCTCTGATCCATTTGTGGTTCTCTTTTTTGTACCAAAAGAAAAAACGATTTTGATCTTGTTTTTCTTTTTTAGATTTTGGGGTGAAAACAGGTTGTAATGTATATGGATGAAATCCTGAATAATAAATGATTGTTGCCACAGTCATTGGTGTTGGCGTAAAATCATTTACTTGTTCCAACTGAAAGCCCATATCTTTAGTTTCTGTAGCTAAATTTGCCATATCTTCCAGCTTACAAGCCGGATGACTAGAAATGAAATAGGGAATTAATTTTTGGTTGAGGTTAAATTTCTTATTGGCTTTTTCAAATGCTTTCTTAAAAAGATGAAAGTTTTTAAAAGAAGGCTTTCTCATAATTTTTAATACTGCATCAGAAGTATGTTCTGGAGCAACTTTTAAACGTCCAGAAACATGATGTTGAACAACCTGTTCTGTATACTCTTCTAAATCCTTTGGATCTGCAGTTTTGTTAAACTCCGGAACTAACATATCATAACGAATACCACTGCCAATAAACGCTTTTTTAACTTTTGGATGCGCACTTGCAGCTTTATATATTTCTGTTAAAGGTTTGTGTTTAGTATCTAAATTATGGCAAATAGTAGGAGAGATACAGGAAGGACTCACGCATTTATCGCAAATCGATTGAACTTTTCCCTTCATCTTGTACATATTAGCAGAAGGCCCACCTAGATCACTTATGTACCCCTTAAAGTCCTCCATATTAGCTACTTGGTCAACTTCCTTTAAGATGGATTTTTCAGATCGGCTAGCAATAAATTTCCCTTGATGGGCAGAAATAGTGCAGAAACTACATCCACCAAAACATCCACGGTGCATGTTGATAGAGAATTTAATCATTTCAAAAGCAGGAATAACTCCACGCTTTTTGTATTTAGGATGTGGTAATCTAGTATATGGTAAATCAAAAGAAGCATCAATTTCCTTTTCAGTCATTGTTTGATAAGGAGGATTGATAACTAAATTTCTATTACCAACTTCTTGAATTAATCGATCTGCATGTAATTTATTAGATTCTTGTTCAACAAACTTAAAGTTACCAGCAAAGGTTTTTTTATCTTTTAAACAAGCTTTATGAGACGCTAATTGCTTGTCTTTCCAGTTTTTGTTTTTAGGAATTTCAAGAGAACTGTCTTGTAAAAATGCAGTTTGCTTAATCGTTTTTAATGAGCTAAAGGGTAATCCTTTGTCAAGAAGTGTAATTATTTCTCGTAAAGGTTGCTCTCCCATTCCATAAATAAGTAAATCAGCTTTGGAGGTTTCTAAAATACTTGGTTTTAATTGATCCGACCAATAGTCATAATGAGTAACTCTTCTTAAAGAGGCTTCAATTCCTCCTATAACAACTGGTATTTCTGGAAATAGATCCTTTAAAATATTGGTATAAACAGAGGTCGCATAATCAGGTCTGAAACCTGCGACTCCTCCTGGGCTATAAGCATCATCTGATCGAAGTCTTTTATTCGCAGTGTAATGGTTAATCATTGGATCCATACAGCCCGAAGTAACTCCAAAAAATAAACGAGGGATCCCCATTTTTTTAAAGTCTCTTAAATCATCTTTCCAGTTAGGTTGAGGAACAATTGCTATCCTCAAGCCCATGCTTTCTATAATTCTTCCAATAACTGCACCGCCAAAGGCAGGGTGGTCAACATAAGCATCTCCACTAAAGAGAATAATATCTAAATCATCCCATCCTCTAGCCTCAACTTCTTTTTTAGTAGTTGGAAGCCAATCAGTCAAACTATGTCTTGCTTTTTCCATTAACACAAAAGTACACAAAGATAAACAGGTGGTCTATTTGACGGCTAGTTCATTAACTACAGATTGAATTGTGAGTGCTAAATTGTGAGAACCTTTATTGTTTATGCTATCATGTGTGATTTGATCTATACTAAAAATAGTGCTTGTTTTGGATCAAATAAAAATAGCCTAAAAATGAAAATCAAGTATTTAAATGTGAGGGGTTTAAGGTTGGTTTGAGCGAGCCTTCTCTGATGGGTTTTGAATTTAAATGTACGAGTTTACCCCTGCTTAAATGTTGAGTTTTTAAGAAGAATAAAGTTTTATTTTATTGTAAATTAAGTTGAAGCATGCACGGGTGAATTGTTTAGTTATAAGAAGTATTTTAAGTAAGTTTGGAAACCAAATTTGAAACACATGAGAAAGATAACTTTAGCTTTTCTAGTTCTGCTTGTTAATTACACATTCGCACAAGAGGACACGACTTCTCTAGTAAAAGACACCATTTATTTTGAAAAAATTGTTCAATGGGATGCTAACCCAGTTGAGAGTCAAGGGAAAACTGGCACGTGTTGGAGTTTTTCTACAGCCTCTTTTTTAGAATCTGAATTGATAAGAATGAATAAAGGGAGTCACAATTTATCAGAAATATTGGTTGCCCGACAAGTTTATGTCCGTAAAGCAGAAAACTATGTTGGCAGACATGGTAAGGCTCAGTTTGGTGAGGGAAGTTTAGGGCATGATTTATTAAATGCGATTGATAAATATGGAATTGCACCTGCAGAAGTTTTTAGTGGATTACAATTAAATTCAGAAAAGCATGACCATGCTGAGTTAGCAAATATCTTAGAGGCATTTTTAAAAGCAATTGTACAAAATAAAGGTGGAAAATTAACTCCTGTATGGAAGGATGCTTATAACGGCTTGTTGGATGTTTATTTAGGTGATTATCCTGAAAATTTTACATACAATGAGAAGGAATATACTCCTTTAAGTTTTGCTAAAGAGCTAGGGTTAAAGGGAGATAATTATGCAACTATTTGTTCTTATACCCATCAACCATTCTACACTAATTTTGTATTAGATATACCTGATAATTGGGATAATGGATTCTTTTATAATGTAGCCTTAGATGAGTTAGTTTCAACTACAAAAAAGGCATTGAAAGATGGTTATACCATTGAGTGGGATGCTGATGTTAGTAACAAAGGATTTAGTTCTAAAAAAGGATTGGCAATTACTTTTAAGGAAGAGGAAAAGCCAGATTTTATTTCTGTAACAGAAGAACTGGAAGTGAATCAAAAAATCAGACAAGAAAATTATGACAATCATACAGTAACAGATGATCATTTAATGCATATAGTTGGTTTAGCTAAAGGGAGTGATGGTAACGATTATTTTATTGTTAAAAACTCGTGGGGTGATGAAAAAGGAATGGAAGGGTTTAAAGGGCACATTCTTGTGTCTGAATCTTATTTCAGATTGAATACAATCTCTATTATGTTACATAAAGATGCTGTTGCGAAACCGTTACAAAAGAAGTTAGGTTTGTAATATTTCTTGTAATTTTTTTTAACATTTGTTATTTTTTTCAGTATTCATTACAGTCTTCGAGACTAACTCTTAATACTATTATAAATCGTAGTTTTTTTCTTTTTTAGTAGGTTGCAATTATAAAGTAAATCCTAAGATAAAAAAATTAAAACCCTGTAATGAAATCGTGACTTTCTATTAGAGCGAATTAATGATACAAAATAAAGAAAGGATATTTAAGATTCACTATGTCTATTCTTCATACCAACTAAAGTTTTTCTTTACAATTTTTTCTTTTTCTCGTTTCACAAACTCTAAATATGCTTTAGCAACAGGAGAAAGTTTTTTATTCTTTAACCAAATTAATCTCCAGTCAGTTTTCAAGGGGAGTCCTTGCTTTTTTATAATTTTTAAGGAGCCCTGTATAATCTGATTTTTAATTCCGATTATCGGGAGAATAGAATGTCCCAATCCAGCTATTACAGCTTGTTTAACTGCTTCATTTGATGTTAACTCAATCTTCTTTCTTTTTGCAGAATTTTTCTTTTGAAAGTAGTGTTCCATTTCCTGTCGAGTTGCTGATCCTTCCTCTCTAAAGATTAAAGGTTTTTTCTGTTTGCAATTTTCATTTGTACCTATTAAATAGAGTTTATTTTCTAAGAGTAATTCTTCATTTACTTCTAAATCATCTGGTAATACAGATACCATAGCAAATTCGATCTCATTATTCTTTAAGCTTTCCAGCACCTTTGATTTGTTTGTCACATCAAGCAGTAAATCTATTCCATTATATTCTTCTAAAAAATCGGACAAGAAAAATGGGATAACGTACTTGCCAGTAGAGGCTGAAGAGATTTTTAACCTTCCTGTAAGAATACCTTCATATTCTTTAGTCTTAAATTTTAATTCATCTAGTTCTGCGAAAACTCTTTCGGCAATATGAGCAATTTCAAATCCAAATGCTGTAATATATAGTCTTCTCCCTATAAGTTCGGTTAGCGGAACATCAAACTGTTCTTGGAAATTTTTAAGCTGAATGGATACCGCTGGCTGAGTCATAAACAACTCTTCAGAAGCTCTGGTAACACTCTTTTTTTCTACCACCTTCAAGAAAACACGAAGTTGATTGACTGTATAGTTCATAAATTTTACTTATTGGTTTCATTGCAAATATAAATAAAAACTAATGATTAAACCTTCATAGATTTGTACAATAAATTATGAAAACCAAGATGGTAATTATTTCAAGGTTTAACTGGCATTTTTCTGTTGTTATATCTGGTAATAAGTCCTTTAAGGTTAAAAAAACACAAATCGTTTAAATAAAATAGTATGAAATCAAAAGAAATAATTATTGAAGAGTCTGGGATTCAAAGCAATCATTCAAAAGAAATGATCTTAAGTATGATCAATTTTAAAATCAACGAAAACAAATTACAATATTGGTCAGAATGGGAAGGAGATCATACTGCCTCTAGAAAATTAACACACCAAAAAAATAACAAGCTTAATGAGAAAAAGATGCAAATAGAAAAAATATTTAAAGACCTAAAAGCAAGTGAGAGTAATTATGATATAGCGCTTTCAATTCAGATAAAAACCGAACAAACTAAGTTTATAAAAGTTTTAGAATATTCTGAGTAACTAAAAAAGTAAGACAAAAAATGGATTAGTTCAATTAAAAAAATACAGTCATGAAATATTTATTAATAATTTTTTATTTATTAGCTACTACCTTACTTTACGGTCAGACTCAAAGTGATAATAGTAATTTTAAAAGCTTAGAAGAGGCTAGAAAAGATGCTGATAATGTAGAATGGTTGACACTTCGAAATATGGAGCTAGATAAGTTTCCTGTTGAAATTCTTGAATTTAAGAATTTGAAATATCTAGACCTTAGTCATAATAAAATAAGTGTTTTGCCTAAAACTATAGATAGATTAAATCACTTGATATATCTTGATTTATCTGTAAACCAAATAGTAGATTTACCTATAGAGTTTTCTAATATTAAGAGCCTTCGAAATTTATACCTGGGTTCTAATTACACCTTAAACCTAGATAAAGACTTAGAGATACTTAGTAAATTGTCTTTACTAAAGGTTTTAGACCTTAGTGGTGATAAGTTTAATAGTTTGCCTTCGTCAATAGGTAAATTGAAAAATTTGGAATTCTTGGATCTCTCAGATAATTTATTTGCAGAATTACCCGCGGAATTTTCATTATTACAAAACTTAAAAGTTCTTTATATTAATAAGGATAAGAATTTTGATCTTAAGAAAAATATTCCCCTACTAAGCAAACTTCCTAATTTGAAAGAGTTGCATTTGGAAGGGGATAATTTCATCAATATTCCACCCGAAATTAGCTCACTTTCAAAATTAGAGTACCTGTATTTGGGGGATAATTTCTTAAAAGAATTACCTAAAGAAGTTTTTGATATAAGATCAATGCATCAGATAGATGTAACTCATAATCAAATGCCGCACCTCTTAATTGACATGTACCTTACCCATTGGACTCCCGCCATAAAAATTACGTTCTAACTTTTTAAATACTTATAGATATGAAAACTCTAAATATAATAATAGCGATATTGATAGGATCATTGATAGCGAGCTGTTCGATAATTCGTCAAGGAGAAATTGGAGTAAAGCGTAAAGTTGGAATACTCGATCAACAGATTATACCGCCAGGTGCAGTAGCTTTTAATCCTTTTACAACTAGGATTTTAAAAATCCCTATCCGAACAATGAATATGGAGATAAGCACAAACCTTCCATCTAAAGAGGGATTAAATATTACGGCAGTAATTTCTATTCTTTATCGAATTGTTCCTGATAGGGCACCACTAATTGTTGAAAAAATTGGACTTGGTAATGAACCAGCAGTTGTTAGTAGTGTATTCCGATCTTCGGCAGCAGATGTATGTTCCCGTTTTTTTGCAAAGGATATGCATTCTGCTAAACGTGCCGAAATAGAGAAGGAAATTACAACTCAAATGGCCAGTATATTAGCTATTAGAGGTTTTGAAATTGAAGCTGTTTTACTTAAGAATATTGCACTTCCAAAAGGTCTTGCTCGTGCTGTAGAAGAAAAATTAGAAGCCGAACAAATAGCCCAACGAATGGAATTTCTGTTAGATAGAGAAAAGCTAGAGGCACAACGAAAAATAATTGAAGCTGAAGGGATCCGTGATGCCCAAAAGATAATTTCTGAGGGACTTACAAATAAGATTATAGAATGGCAAAGTATTGAAGCTTTTCGTGAATTGAGTAAGTCTCCAAACACAAAAATTATTATGACCAATGGTCAATCTCCAATGTTGATTGAACCAAGTCTTCAATAAAGAAACTTAGTATTCGTATATGGTACTCTCCTCTTGCATCTT
>JAWUVT010000168.1:0-8154 GCA_034112225.1 Flavobacteriales bacterium
GGTATAATTTTGCTCGGTTAGGGCTTTTAAAATAGAATCATTTAAAGCTAAAGTTCCAAATTCCATATTGTGTGTAGTTTTAATGCCGCAAAGGTAATAAAATTACCAGCTTCCCTCTTTAGATAACTATTCAGATCTATAAATTAACCCGCAAAGAATGTTAAGCCTCTACAATTCCCAAAATCACAAAGGACACAGGCCTTAAAGAACTTCAACAGCCTCCTCCCCTAAAGACCATACTCATCTCTCAACTTCAGACCGCTTCACTCCCAACTCCCTAATTCATACTTAATTGCACACGTTTCCTAGAGACATCTAACGAAATCACTTTAACATTGACTTGTTGATTTAACCTTACCACCTCCTGAATGTTCGTAACAAAAGTGTTAGAAATTTCTGAGATATGCACCAACCCCGATTCTTTAATTCCAATGTTTACAAAAGCGCCAAAATTGGTAATGTTATTGATCGTTCCTGTTAATTGCATGCCTACTTGTAGATCTTCAATACCATCAATACTGTTGTAGGTCGATTCCTCTAAAGGCTCACGTGGGTCTGTGGTTGACTTCTGTAATTCTTTCACAATAAAATCAATGGTATAACCGTCATATTTTTCCTTTAATACCTTAATTGTTGTTTCTGTTATTGCTTTTTTTCCTATTACTTCTTCAATTTTAGATTGATTTATTTTCAATAATTCTGCAACTAATTGGTAGGTTTCTGGATGAATAATGGTGTTATCTAAAGGATTAACTCCTTTTTCTATTCTTAAAAATCCGGCTGCTTGCTCGTACGTTTTCTTCCCCATTTTAGGAACCTTGAGCAACTGTTTGCGTTGGGTAAAATTCCCATGTTCTTCCCGATAAGCGACAATGTTCTTTGCCAAGGTTGTTCCTAAACCACTTACGTGGGCCAAAATAGGATAGGAAGCGGTATTTAACTCTACTCCAACATGGTTGACACAGGAAGCAACGACTTCATTTAATTTTTGTTTTAATAAGGGTTGGTTCACATCGTGCTGGTATTGACCTACTCCAATTGACTTGGCATCAATCTTCACCAATTCTGCTAATGGATCAATTAACCTTCTTCCGATAGAAATTGCGCCACGAACAGTTAAATCTAAATCTGGAAACTCATCTCTTGCAATTTCTGAAGCGGAATAAATACTTGCGCCTGCTTCATTCACAGAAAATACTTCTATCGCCGTGTCTTTAAAAAGATCTCTACACAGTTTTTCTGATTCTAAGCCCGCAGTTCCATTTCCTACAGCAATGGCTTCGATCTTGTTTTTTGCTACTAATTTCAACAAGTTCTTTCTTGCTTCTTCTATTTTGTTTTGTGGAGGATGCGGAAAAATCACGGTCTCTTCAGAAAAATCACCGTTTCTATTTAACACCGCCACCTTACAGCCTGATCTAAAACCAGGATCTATGGCTAAAATGTTTTTTGCGCCTAATGGGGATTGTAATAATAACTGTTTCAGGTTTTCTGCAAACACGCGAATCGAATCAACATCTGCTTTCTCTTTGATTTCTTTCTTTATTTCTGATTCGAAATTAGCTTGTAAAATCCTTTGGTAAGCCTCTACAACAGCTTGATTTACAAAAGTGTTTGAACTGTAATTTCTTTTTATCTGATAGTGAATGTCTTGAATGGCGCGTTCTTCATCCACATGAATACTAAAACTCAAGAACCCTTCTTTTTCTGCTCTAAATAGCGCTAACACTCTGTGAGAAGCCATACGTTGTGCTTTTTCTGAAAACTCAAAGTAATCCTTATATTTCTCTCCTGCTTCTTTTTTTCCTCTTTTTACTTTAGAACTTCCTATTGCCGTTCTTTTAAATTGATTCCGTAATTGATCTCTCACCCAAGCATCTTCTGCGATCCATTCTGCCAAAATATGAACCGCCCCATCTAAGGCTTGTTTTGCATTCTCAACATCTCCTTTTACAAAAGACAATGCTTTCGCCTCAACTAGATCAGAACTCCTATTCTTTTGAATAAAAATGGCCAAAGGTTTTAATCCTTTTTCAATGGCTTTTTCTCCTTTTGTTTTCCGTTTCTGTTTGTAAGGCAAATACAAATCTTCTAATTCGGTTAACAGGAAAACACTTTTAATTTTATGGACTAATTCTGCTGTTAATTTCCCTTGAGAATCGATTGCCTGTAGTATGGTCTCTTTTCGCTTCACAAACCCCTCCCAATAGGCTAGCCTATCTTGAATGTTTATCAATTGAACTTCGTCTAAATTACCTGTAGTTTCTTTTCTGTATCGAGCTACAAAATGCACTGTTCCCCCTTCTTTAAATAGTTGGATTACTTTTTCTATACTCGAATTAGAGAGGTTAAGCTCTTTACTAATTTGACTGGTAATGTTCCTCATTTATTTTGATTAAATCATTTCTGCGGCTTCTTTTCCTATTAATGAGCCAATAGCAACGCCCATTCCTCCCATTCTAACGGCACAGTAAATGTGACCCTCCAATTGTTTTACAATGGTGGTTTTGGTATCGCCAACGCCCATAATTCCAGCCCAACGCATTTCTACTTTTACGTTCTTATTTTGAGGAAGAATAACCTCTCTCAACAGTTGATCCAACTTATCTTGAATGACAGCTGTCAATTGTATTTCAGAAGTATTTTCTGCTTCTTTGGCTAAATTCCTACCTCCTCCAAACAAAACTCTATTCCCTACATTTCTGAAATAATAAAACCCTTGTTCGTAATGGAAAGTGCCTTTCAGTTTTAAGTCTTCTATGGGTTCTGTTATCAATACTTGAGCTCTTGCAGGCTCCACATCATGTTCAGGCATTAATTGCTTCGCAAAACCATTGGTAGCAATCAATACTTTTTTTGCTTCAATGTCAAAATCTTTCAAGGCAATTACGACATTATCTGTGGTTGGATTCAAACTTTTCACCTCAACTCCATTCAGTATTTCTACCCCTTTTTCTTGTGCTAAATTCAACAATGCTTTTAAGGCTTTACCGGTATTAATTTGTCCTTCAAATTGGTTGGAGATAATGTGTGCAATATTGTCAAAACCAAATTCCGCAATCAATCCATCATTTAATTTAAAAACAGGCTCCCCAAATATTGGTTGTAAGAAGTTGTTTAAATCGTCTAATTGCTTCACTGTATTTTCATAAATCGATTCATCTGCTAGGGTAAACAATTCACAACTGCCAAAAGCCTCATATCCTAAATTCTCTTCTCCCAATAACTCTTTTAAATTCAACAGTCCTTTCCAACGTTTTTCAACCATTGCAAAAACTTCGTCTTTAGACATGATGGATAAATCGTCTAATATTTCTGTTGGAGATCCAAAGCAAGCAAATCCTGCATTTTTGGTGCTTGCCCCGCTTGGTAAAAAACCTTTTTCTAAGACCACCACTTTAGCGTTAGGGTATTTGTTCTTTAGTTCTATCGCTGCAGACAGTCCAACAATTCCACTACCAACAATTGCATAATCTATGGCATTATAAAATGATTCTCTTTCCCAAAAACTTACGTGCATAACTAAAAACCTATTTTTTCAATGTAAAACTATCTATTTTATTCCAATCCAATAACCGCATTGACACTCCTTATTCAGAAAAAGTAATTGCTGGACCCTTAGAATGTTCCCCGGCTGTTTAAGTTACGAGATTGTCTTCTTCAAGATTCATGAGCCTCTCTGACTGGTTAGAACAGTGGCAGAAAAAAGTGATTTCTATTGACCTAAGGTTCATACAGGAATCTAGAGCTGATAAAGTAACCGTATGTTTTGGGGTTTGTGATGTATGTTGGCGTTTCTGAATTGTAAAATAACCCTTAACAGGAGCATAAAAACGAAATGGGTTGCCACTTCACTTGAATTGAATTTTCTAATAAAACGCATTTACAATCTTCTTCAGTTATAAATCTTCCTTCTATTCAGCTCTCTTTGGTATTTACGGGCATAAACTAAATGCTGTTTGTAGTTCTTTGCAAAATTATGGTATCCGGTAAAATCTTCTTTTGCACACATGTATAAATAGGAGTGGCTTTCGTAATTTAACACGGCATCTAAACTTTTAATGTTGGGCAAGTTTATGGGGCCAGGAGGCAAACCTTTATGCCGATAGGTATTGTAGGGAGAGTCAATTTCTTTATGTTTATTCAGCACTCTTCTTATGGTAAAATCACCTAATCCATACACCAATGTAGGATCAGATTGTAAGGCCATTCCTATTCTTAGTCGGTTAATGTACAGTCCTGCCACTTTTGGCCTTTCAGCTGCATGTACGGTTTGTTCTGCTTGCACAATAGAAGCTAAAACAGCGACCTCAGATTGAGATAAGTTTAATTTATTCGCTTTTGCTTTTCTTTCTGCAGTCCAAAACTTCTTGTATTCTTTTGCCATTCGTTGCACCGCTTCTTCTGCCGTTGTAGCCCAATTAAATTGGTAGGTATTGGGTAAAAAAAGTGTTAAAATTGTGGTTTGATTAAACCCATATTTTGCCACAAATTCGGGACTATTAATCAAATTCATTACTTCTAAACTGTCACATTCTAAGTTTTTAGAAATTTTTCCGGCCAAATCTTCTTTGGTTCTTACATTGTTAAAAGTAACCTTTACGGGCACTGTCTCTCCAGAACGAAACAAATCTATCAGTTCATTATTGTTCATTCCGTCGGTTAACAAATACCTGCCCGAATGAATATTGGTTTTGAATCCTGCTTTTTTTTCAGCTACAAATTCAAAAGACTCTCTGTTTATGATGTATCCTTTTTCATATAAATCATGAACAATATCATCAAACTGATAAGCAGAGTAAACATAAAAGTATTTATCGGTACTGTGCGCTAAGGTTACGTTTGGTTGATAGACTTGCTGATACATATCGTAAGCAATATAAGCTCCTACAAATGCAGTAATTAAGAATAGTGAGGTGATTATTTTTTTGAACAATGCTATAATTTTTTAGTATAATAATTCACTGGTTTGTCAAACAGCTCTCTTTCGTTGACCAATTGAAAACCGCATTTTTCAAATAAACGAATACTTGGTACATTGTTCTTTTGAATGTTACAGAAAAGATGAACAACGTTTAGTTCATTTCTACAAAAATCTGAAACAACACTTAAAGCTTCTGAAGCAAATCCTTTTTGTCTCATCGTTTTATGAGCGATTAAAATTCCAACGCCAGCCGTTTTGTTGGGAGCATCAAATTCAAACAAGTCAACAGTACCTATGGGTTGTTGATTTGAGTTTAAACAAATCACATAACGAATTTGCGCATTCAAATAAAGGTCCTGCTTAGCATTTACAAATTCATTAATTGCTTCTTTTGTAAAAGGTTGAGTGGTACCACTTACTTCCCAATTTTCAACATTATTTTCACATTCAAAAATAAAATCAACATCCGTTGATGCCAATTCTCTTAAAAATATATGTTGAGCTATTCGCACGAAAGCTGTTCTTTTCTATGCAATGCTGCAACACAGTTTTCAACATCTTGCTTGGTATACTTTTTCATTTCAAATGTTTGATTCTTTATTTTATGAGCCAAATTTAATTCCCAAACATTGGCAATTAAATGGTGTTGAAACAAAACGGGGAGCAACTCAAAAATGAAATGGGTTTGGAGCACTTCAATCTGATAAGCTTCCTGAATAAACGCTTTAACAGGAGTTAGACAACTGGTTTCTAGAGTTACTTTATAATGCTTCTTCACTTTTTCTGTTATAATTTCAGTTAAGTTTTCAATTTTTGAAGGTTTCAACTCTACAAATAACACTTCTGTTTTACGCTTAACAGCTGTTTTGTGAAAATCAGCAACGGCTATATCAATGCTTGGTCCAACCGAAGTTATATCATACAGTTTTCCATTGGCAATAAGCCCAATGTGTGGAGGTATTTTGGAAGCTCTATAAATAAATATAAAAACCCCTTTTTGAAGTTTTTCTTCAACGCTTGTACCTGTTATTTTTATAGGAAATTTATTCATTTTGAAAACAATACCTTAACCGCAAAGAAAATAAGGTTTTACGCAAAGGTGGCCAAAACTTTTTTTTCCTTAGCGAATTCTTGTAATTCTTAGCGGTTCATTTCTAAATCACACTTAATCAATTAATATTTCGCCTTTAAACACTTGAACTGCTGGTCCAATTAACCAGATGTCTTTAAATTCATTTCCGTTGCGTTTGAAACCTACTTTTAATTGCCCGCCAACAGCATTAACGTAAATCACGCCCTGCTGCAATCCTTGAGTATCAGCCAAACTTAAAGCTGCTGCTGTAACGCCAGTTCCACAAGAAAGTGTTTCGTCCTCTACTCCTCGTTCATAGGTTCTGATGTCCATCTCTATCTCAGTAAACTTTACAAAATTAACATTGGTTCCTTCCGCTTTAAAACGCTCGTTATACCTAATTTTTGCGCCTTCTTTTTTCACATCCACAGCAGCTACATTTTCTACATTTAAAATATAATGTGGAGAACCTGTATGGATAAAGTAATAATCTTCTCCTTTTTCAAGGTTAGCTACATCATGCATTTTTAAAGAAACTTCTCCGGCAGCATTGATCCATGCTTCATGCTCTCCATCGGTAGACAAGAACATCGCTTGTTTTTTGATGATCCCTAAATGTTTTGCAAATGCTACTGCACAACGACTTCCATTCCCACAAAAACTCTGTGTTCCATCTGCATTAAAATAGATCATGTTAAAATCTAAGTCCTCCAAATCCTCTATCAAAATTAAACCATCCGCACCTACTCCAAATTTTCGATCACATAAAAATTGAACGTGTTTTAAATTGGTTTTATCAAAGACATTATTACGATTATCAATCATAACAAAATCATTTCCTGTTCCTTGATATTTATAGAATTCTATCTGCATAAGGTAAAATTACTTCTTTAGTTAGAAAGTGAAAAGTTTATAAAGTGAAAAGTTATAAAGTTGAAAAGTAAAAATTTGAAAGTCAAAAGTTTATGAAGTTGAAAGTGAATATTCATTGTTATAAACAGCCTTCAAATCACGTCATTCTCAAAAACCTATATGTCATAGATTTCTCGGGAATCTATTTAAGAAGTATCAAGGTGAAAGTTCTAAAGTCAAAAATTAATACAGTTGAACGTTGTAAAGTTATAAAGTTCATCTAGTCGAAAGTTGTAAAGTTGTAAAGTAACCAGCCTTCATACTAAAATCTACAAGAAAAATAGTAACCAGAGAAGTTGTCATCCTATGTTTGTAAATAAGAGTTATTAATGATTAAAACCAACTCTATTTTTGTTTGTAAATCTAAACGGAACAGAAAGAGAATTGATACTTACCTTTTAAGTTACCTCTGCACTACCCAATATCAACTCACTCAGGTTAACAATATCGAGGCGGTCTCTAAGTTAATAAAATTCATTAAATCAACCACTTATAGTTCCAGCAACTTCATAAAATGAAAAAGGAAAAAAGTTGATAAAGCAATTCACCATTTGCGCTACACAGCTGTTGTGAAATAGCACATTTGTTCAAAAAATATTGATTTTATAAAAAATAAACTAAATATCACAAAAAAACACACATTTATTTTTTATGATAAATATATGATTTAGTTTCGTATCTAGTTTATTTTCATCATACAAACACTTGATAAACAATTGATTATAACTTAATTAACTAAAGAAAAATATGAAAAAGAATCAAAAAAAAACACTAGACATAAACCATATGGTAAAGGAATATGTAAAAGGTAATTTTACTGAACTTGAATCTTATTTTAACGAACATCCAGAGGATCTGAAGGGACCAGTAAAATTTAATACTGTGAAATATAGTACTCCTTTGCATGTAATAGTACAGCTAATATCTACTCATGTCCCAAGGTTAATTGAGTTCTGTTTAATTAATGGTGCAGAAATAAACATAGAAGATGACAAAGGAAACACACCATTGTGTTATGCCTTAG
Organism: Flavobacteriales bacterium; assembly: GCA_034112225.1. Lineage (GTDB taxonomy): Bacteria > Bacteroidota > Bacteroidia > Flavobacteriales_E > Vicingaceae. The sequence goes on from JAWUVT010000168.1 coordinate 7,933, forward strand.
ATCTGGATAATGTTCGTAAGAAGGAGATAAGACTCCTTGTAGATTATGGCGCTAATGCAAATGTAAACTACTTCAATGGAGAAGAAACAGTAAAGCTAATAGAGGATATACTCTCTCAAAATATTGATGATGAAATATTTAGAATTCTTGTAGAAGGAACTAATATTTATCAATCAGTTGATGAAAAGATTATCCTTAAGAGCAGCCAACTCCGAAGCTATG
>JAWUVT010000169.1:0-9291 GCA_034112225.1 Flavobacteriales bacterium
GTCGGAGTATTCTATCTTCCACCAATAATTGCATTCTACACCTTCTATTTTGTTTTATTCCCTAAGTATCTCTTGAAAAAGAGAATGCTTCAGCTATGTTTGTTCGGTATTCTTACGTGTATTGGTGCTGCGTTAATTGGATTTTTAGTTGCCAATATAATTATGAATCACTCTGTAGCAATACAAGGGGTATCCATGATGACAATTCCAGCTTTAATGGCAGGTATTGTAGGTCTAGTAATTAGAGGCTTTGTAGTTTCCTATGATGACATTAAGCTAAAACAAGAGTTAACAGAAAAAAACAATGCAATGGAAATGGCACTAGTAAAGGCTCAATTAGACCCTCACTTTCTATTTAACACCTTGAACAACATTGATGTTCTCATTCAAGACAATGCCGAAGAAGCTTCAATATATTTAAATAAACTCTCTGACATTATGAGGTTTATGTTGTTTGAAACGAAGATTGATCGAATCGATTTAGAAAAAGAAATTGCATACCTCAAAAAGTATATTGATCTTCAAAAAATTAGAAGTTCTAATCCTAATTTTGTTCAATTAGCTGTTCATGGCGATACTCGCACTAAAAAAATAAGTCCGATGGTTTTTATTCCTTTTATTGAAAATGCTTTTAAACATGTGGACAATAAAAAGGCAGAAAATGCTATCGAAATTAGTATTCATGTTGAGGAGCATAAAATTCAATTTCAATGCGGCAATAACCGGAACAACAATAAAAAATCCATCGATGCGTATAACGGATTAGGAAACGAATTAATTCAAAAACGGCTGAACCTCATTTACCCGAATACTCACAATTTAATACTAGAGAATGAAACTGATTATTATAAGGTAACTTTAACAATAGATTATGACTAAAGTTAGCTGTATAATTATTGAAGATGAACCTTTAGCGCTACAACGGGCTAAAGGTTATATTGAAAAAATTCCTTTCTTAAACTTGTTGTGCTCTTTTGAGAATGCGCTGGATGGACTTTCTTATTTAAAAAGTAATCGTGTGGATTTGCTTTTTTTGGACATCAATATGGACGAATTATCAGGCATTCAGTTGTTAGAAAATGTACAATTTAAAGGGGATGTAATTATAACTACAGCTTATGACCAATATGCCTTAAAAGGATATGAATTGAATGTTACCGATTACCTGCTTAAACCCTACACTTTTGAGCGTTTTTTACAAGCGATAGATAAGATAGAGCAGCAAAGCATTCGTGAACATTCAACCCAAGATTATCTTTTTGTTAAAACTGAAAATAGATTAGAAAAAGTAACCCTAAAAGAGATCCTTTTTATAGAAGGAATGGGAGATTATCGAAGAATTCATTTGTCGTCAAAAAAGATCATGACCTTACAAACATTTACCGAATTTGAAAAGACAATTCCACCGAACATTGTTTGTAGGGTTCATAAGTCTTACATGGTCTCTATTCAACAAATAGAGTCAATAGCAAGAAATAGAATCAAAATCCAAGACCAATTAATTCCAATTTCAGAAACCTATAAAAGTCGTTTATTCGATTTAATTAACGCCTAAAACGCTAATCATTTAGCTTTAACACGACCCAGTAATCTTTGGGTGGATTTTCTTGCGAGAAATTTTATTTATTAAAATTTCTGTTTATGATGGCTCTTAGACAGAGGGGAGGAAGTTGAGAAATAGTTCGTAAATTTAAAAGATGAAAAAAGCGATTCTCTTCCTTGTGGTTCTATTTCCTTTGGCATTATTCCCATGCACAACATTTGTGTTGAAGGACTCTACTAATCTTGTTTTTGGTAGAAATTTAGATTGGTTTTCTGATGACGGTGTTATCGTAATTAATAAGAGAAATGTTACAAAAAGATCATTGGTGTTCCCTCCAGAAAAATCTGTTAACTGGACTTCTAAATATGGCAGTGTTACATTCAACCAGTTTGGAAAAGAGTTTCCATATGGAGGAATTAATGAAAAAGGCTTAGTTGTTGAAGTCATGGTTGTTTCTGGAAACTACCCGAAAACAGACAACAGGTCTGCAATAAACGAATCTCAATGGGTGCAGTATCAGCTAGACAATTGCAAAACAATTGAAGAGGTAATAAACACAGACAAACACTTAAGGATAAGTAAAATCAACCAAAGTCTACACTATTTAATATGTGATCAACAAGGCAATGTTGCTGTAATCGAGTTTACTGAAAAAGGCATGATAGTTTATAAAGATGCTGATTTAAAACACCCCGTATTAGAAAATGATCGCTATAAAAAATCTTTAGAAAGACACGATTCTAAAGAAAAATGTAGGTTTTTAGGTGCCGCGAATATGGTTGAAGAATACGCTAACAATACAGAAACTCCAGTAATAGACTATTCATTTGACATCTTAAATACAGTTAAGTTAGATGGTGCTTGGTCAATTGTATACGACATTAAAAATATGGAGATTCACTTTAAAACTTCGTCCAATCAAAACATTCGAAAAATAAAAATCAACGAATTTGATTTTAATTGTAAAACAACTTCTCTTGTTTATGATTTGATGAAAAAGGATAAAGATGAAATAACATTTAAATTTACTCCGTACAGTACAATATTAAATGAACAAAAATTAAATGCTGCCTTTAAAAGCAATGGCATACAGTTTCCTGAAATAGTCTTAAATCATATCTATGGATATAGTGCAACTTGTAAATGTTCTAAGAACTAATATCGCTTACTAAGAACTATGGAGAGTTTACACGTGATGTGACGAATTAATTCAATCCCTAACTTAACCATTTGAATTATCGAAAAGAAGAAGTATGAAAATGATTTTAAGGCAGTGGTTGTCGAGCGATTGCCATCAGGAAGAACAGTTGGAGTACTTAGTGATGAGGACAGTATTAATAGCGGTATAATTAGACGTTGGAGGCGTGAACACGAAGTTAAATTGGGAGATTTTCCAAGAAGCGCGAGTTATCCCCCTGAAGAGTTAAAGTTGAAATCATTAAAGAAGGAATTGCGAGCTGTTAAAATGGAACGGGATCTCTTAAAAAAGGCACTGTGCATCTGCTCCAAGAGCGACCAATGAGATGTTATTTTCATGTCAGTACATAGTCGTACTTCTAGCTTTAAGAGTTCAAAGTCATCCAAAAAAGCTTCTAAGTGTTCTTTCTTGTTTTGTGCTTTTTTGGCGCTGTAAATACTTCTCATTAGCACCATAGAATCTTTCTTTAGATCTTGCCCTTTCTGCACCCACTATTTTCATGCTGTTATGTGCTGTTATTTAATGTTTCACTAGTTGTTTTATCGCTGTTATGGTGCTGAAAATTGTAATTGTCTGTTTCTATAATTCCTTTTAGGGTGTCAGATTCGTCAGAAAACTAAGAAAGAGATCCCTTAATACTACCCTTTATTTTACTAATATCTTCGTTGTTATCTCGTTGTTATTTGAACTTAATCTATTAATATTAGTTACGTTGCACATAAGTGTAGGTTGTAGGTATTCGCATAGCCCTACCCTGAACAGGAAGTTCAATGTAGAATTTTTTTTTAGATTCCTTATTGAAGGAAGCCGATAGTGTACATTATAATTATTTATTTTAATTTTCTATCAATAAATATCTAATTATAGGGGTAAATAGGTTTTTTGTTGATGTCTAAACTTTATTGTAAATAACTATTTTTTTTTGAATAAAATTTTAATTATATTTATGTTATTAATAGCATAAAAAACAATATTTTTGCGTCCAATTTGAAGACAGATGATTAATAAAGTAGAGAAAAAGTATTTCAATTTCAATAATTCTGGTATTACAAAAGTTGTAATGACAATAACATTTTTGTCAGTTAATATTTACAGTTCTGTTAAGTATTTTGATAAAAACGAAATAAATATTACTACTGAACAGGTAGTTCGAAATAATCAGGTTAAAGAAAGTTTATAGATTAGTTGCTTGTACTGTGTAAGTACTTCATCTATGTATATATCAGTATTAAAAAAAACTGAATTATCTATACCTTCTTTTTTGGTTAGTTCAAAATCATTCCGAACTTTACTTATTAATGATACTTTGCAGACATCTCCTCTGTAAGGGTATGTGAAAGATATTTGGTTTGTTGAATTAAATATAAAACCTTTCTTTTTAGTTGTCTTGGATACTCGAAATGTTTGATTAGAAGTGTTTGGTTCCGAAACTTCTAATTCAAAACTTTTTAACTTTCCAAAAAAATTATTCCATTTTAATGATCTTTTAATTTGATTTTTTGAAATAGAATTTCGTTTTATCCAATGTTCTAAAAAAAATACAGAAGCTTCATCGTCCCAATTTTTATGACGTTTTTTTAAGCCTCTATAAATTCTTCGGAACTTCGATTTTACAAAGGTTTCAAATTCATCTTCTGTACTGGCTAATTTTTTTAAGACGTTGTATATGTCAGCATGCTTAACATTTGGGTCTAAAGTTTTTCCGTTTTTAAAAAGGTGTAATAACATTGATAGAAATGCCGCACGTTTATTACCGTTATGAAAAGAATGATTTTTTGTTATGCCAAATAGTAATGTTGCACAATTTGAGTGAATATTGTCATATTTATATACATCTCCACTTCCTACTTCCTGTCTGAAGACAGCGCTTTCTAACATGCCTTCATTCTTAATGCCTTTGGGCAGGATTGGATCTGCTAAACTTTCTGGGTGATTAGAAATTAAATGATGAAGATTTATTATTTCACATGCATCAATAGTTTCTATGTTGCAGCCTGAAGATTTTACTTTAAATGAACCCAATATTTTTTTTATTAGACTTTAAATTTAGGTATTAATTTTTAAGCCCATTTTTATTCTGGCTATAATTCAAATATTTTATTTAACCATTCAAAGTAAAATATTCTTTTAGAGATGGTTTAAGAGGTTCAATATTAAATGATGGTATAACCCCTAATTCTTTTAAGAAAACACGCTTAACAATACTTAGCGTTTTATCAACGTCTTTAGTTCGTACAATAACAGAATCGTGAACAGTAAGAGGTACAATATTGTTGCTTACTAATTCTTTAGCAATACAGTCAATGAATAAATAACTTTCTAATTGTTGTAAATAGATTGGTAAGAGATTATTGTCTTTGTCTTTATGTTTTAGTTTAAAAATACAATCATAAATGAAAGGGTAAACAGACGAAAACACTTTCTTTTCTTTAGCGTAAGGGATTATAAAAGAGTTAGGTTTTGTATTCCCTGAAAACAGAACCCCAAAAATTAGAGATTTAACTTCATCACGTGTTAAATCACCCTCGTATTGACTTTTAAAGTCATCATATAAAGAACCATTAATTACAGATTTAAAGTATATTGATAAATTAACCATATCACACTTTTCTTGATTTTGGTTAAGTTTTAAAACACTCTCAATCCTTTTAACACCAAAGGTTTCTTTCATCTTATCAACTTGTAAATAACAACAATAAGTATTACTATTATTATTTATAATATTATTTAATAGTACACCCAATAAGAAAGGTTGTGAATTACTTAAATCAATACTTGTATAATCCCCTATAATAAATTGTTTGAGATCACTCTTTAAATTAGTGAGATTTGTGTCCAGTCTATTGTTAGTTTTATTTCTTTTAAAGTGCCTGGTTCTTGCATCTTTTAAATTGTCAATTGCACTTATGTAACTGTATTTTTTGGTTCCTTCATCTACATTGTTGTTAATCCATTTTAACGCGTTTACGTGGTCAAACTCTAAGTTCATGAACTCTTTTCTCATTCGTTTTAGATGGGGTGCTAAACGGCTTATATGTGCTTTCTTGTTTAGGTTGTATTTGTATAGTTTCTTAAATAATTTATCCGTTGGTTGAATCTCTCTTTTACAATAATTTCCATATAGATATGATTCGTTCAATTTGTAGTAAAGTGCCTTTTTTCCTATGATTGGTTTTTTATCTGATTCAATCAAATCAATCTTTACCAAATACTTAATATATCTATGGAAATTTGATGCAACTACTTTCTTTAAGAAGTCTTTATCTAAGGAGCAGTACTCACTATCCTTTTGTTTATTTTGTTGAATAGAGATGTAATGTATTAAGTAGTAGAAGTAACTTTTATTGTATCTGAAATTTGGTTCAGAATTTTTCAATTCAAAGTCTATTTTCTCTATTAATAGATTAGGTAAATGTAATATGATAGGCTTATGAACTTGCACTAAAACCTATCAATACAACAATTAATAATTAGGATAAAACAATCAGTATTTACCCTGATATAAACGTCTATAAGTCGTATATTTATAATATAAATCATAAGTTGAAACGGTTGCCTGTTGAGATGGTATTTAAATAAATTAGAGGGAGCCTGAACAACTCCCTCTTTTTTATTATTGGATTTGTTTTAAAGCCTGGTTTAGGTCACCAGTATAAAAGCCTTCAAAAAAGAAAACTGTTAATGTTTCTGCTTTATCTGAAAACCTAAATAGAATCAAACTTTTTCTTTTGTTATGATCCCCTCTAAAAAGGCTCTTTTCCTTTGTTAGGAATAAACCAGTAATGTTATTACTCCATTTGTTTGCTTCCCTTATTTTTAACCAATAAGAAGGATTTGAATTTGCACATTGACGGTCTTTGCTGATGTTGATTTTACTTGATCCTAACAAAGGTTTTCCGTTAGCCAATTCATAATGAATCGTTGCTTTGTATTTGTCTTTGTCGGGTGCCTTGAACGTGTGTACTGTCGGTTTTGTATCGTTGCCTGTGAACATATCTTAAAATTTAATTTGTTTAAGACTTTGTTCAATTTCAGAACTTTTAAAAAATACCCGATTACCACAACGGTAAGATTTTATCAATCCCCTCTTAACCCAATCATGTAATGTTGGCAATGAAATAGAAAGTAATTTACTTACTTCTTTTCGCGTTAAATACTTGTTTTGTGGTTGTTGATTAGAACTTTTTAATAGTTCTTTTTGGTTTTCAATTAAACCATTTAGAAGCATCTCCAATAGTTGATTTGGAGTTACTTCATTTACTTGTGTTATTATTTTATTCATATCAAATGTTTTAAGTTCGATACAAATTTTTCTCTTTTTTACCTGTTTTACCCTACTGGAGTAACTCCATAACCTACTCCATAGAGTTAAGTATAGACTTTATTTTATCAATATCTTTTTGATGCCCCACACCTAATTCACTAGGCTTTTTACCAAGTTTTTCAATTGATGTTTTTATGTTTTTATGATTTCTCCCAGTCAATAAAGCAACTAATTTAGCCTTACCCTCCATTGTGGAATTTGAGATTTTACCAGTAAAAAAACCAACCTCCTCCAACAACAAAACAAATTGATTAACCGTAAGTTGATTTGACTTATCAAGAGTAATATCATTACCAATCATTACAGTATCTTTTTCAGGAATTTCATTTTCTCTTTTTTCACATTTTTGATTCAAATATTCAATCTTTTTGATAGTTGCCATTACTACTTTCTTCTTCAATTCCTTATTTCTATAAAAGTTTAATGGTAAATTTCTGGCAGAAGAATGAGAAATAGAAAAATCCATTAAAAAATCAGAAAACAATTCCTCATTATTAATGTTATTTATATCATGTAAATTGTAGTATGAAACAAAAGAATTAATATTATTCTTCTCGAACTTTACAAAATCAATTAATTCAGCATCACAAAAATCATTTTTATAAAACTCAAATCTGTCAATGAACGTATTTTTATAGGTAGAAAAACTACAGTAAAACCAATAATAATCCTCCTCAAAACTTGTGTTAAATAATTCTTTAAAATTATTATAAAACTTTTCATTGTCAACAATCTCCCACTGTAATGTATGTCTCTTATTCTCTCTATCATAATAAGATACATGCTCTATCTCAGCATTAAATAATTCGTTTTCTAGTTCTTTACATTCCATCTTGTTACCTGTTGTTAATTGAACGTGATAAAAGTAATTTTTTCAACCTTTAAGAGACAACTTTTAAATAAGAATACTTTTCTTCCCAATGATTTTTTATTTTAATAGCGGGTTCCTTTTTAGTCGTTTTAATATATGTAAGAAAGGCTTTTTCTGTCTTGTGATTGGTAATTGCCATAATATCTAAAGTATCAATACCATTGTCCTCATTATACATGTTCGTAGCAAATGACCTCCTCGCGGTATGTGTTCCAATTAAATCATGTTTTCTTTTCTGAACATCAACCCTTTCTCCTTTTTTCGTAAATGACTTTATGCAATAATCTTTTAACGATGGTATTTTTTCACCTATCTCCTTAAGGTATTTTCTCATTTTATCATCACTAATTGCAGTAGGCAAAGAATTTTCATTCTCTTGATACTTAACCATGACCTGTTTAACAAATGGATGAATAGGAATAATTAAACCTTGTTCTTTTGTCTTGTTAATATCTACATTTATAAAACCATCTCGGAAATTCTCTTTTCTCAACTTTGAAAAATCTGAGTAACGTAAACCAGTCCAACAACCCACAATAAACAAATCTCTTACCCTCTCCAATCTCTTATCATTAGACAAATCCAAAAGATATATTTCTTCAATCTCCTTTTCGTTGAGGTGTATTTGTATACTATTTTCTGTTGGCTTCTTAAACATAGGAGATTTAAAAACCATAGTTGAATTTTTACCTCCAATAGTTGCAGAATTTAGAACCGCCTTTAAATTTTGAATGTGTTTGCCTATTGTGTTTTGTTTATACTCTTTTATAAATGTTAAATAATTAATAAACTCATTGTAAAAATCCATATTGATCGTATCAAAATCAATCACCTCATCATATCCTTTTTGAAAATCAGTTAAAACAGTCAAACTATTTTCATACCATTGGATGGTTTTTAGGCTATACTTTGCTTTTGCATTATCAATATAACTTTGATAGAAATTAAATAAATTTACCTCATTTTTTTCAACCCTCTGAAACTCGATATTAAGCAGTTCTTTTAATTCCTTAACAGATGCCTTCTTTTGATCGTTATCGTTCTGAAAACGTCTAAAAACAGTTTTTACAGTACCTATAACCTCATCTAGTCTAGTATTAAATTCGGGATACTCTGGAAAGTCTTTAGTCCTTATTGCTCTTTGATAATTTTCTTTCTTTTTATCAATTTGCCAATACTTTGGGTTTATAGATTCTTGAATATAAAACTTAAGAAGTTTCTTATCCCATCTAACATATAAAAATATTGGAGTCTCTTTATTGGAGTGTTTATCTTTTAGATAAAAATTATAGGTTGCCATATCTTGAACATCTGAACAGTATAAAAATAATTAAATAATTAATGGGGTACACTTT
>JAWUVT010000170.1:0-11567 GCA_034112225.1 Flavobacteriales bacterium
AATATCGTGTTGGGATGCACCTACAGGTTATATTTAATCATGCCAATACTGGAGCTGCAACACTCAATATTGATGGACAAGGAGTTGTCTCTTTAAAGAAAATAGTTGGAGCTGCTCTAGTTGACCTTGATGCTAATGACCTGAATTTAACAGGAGGTTATGATTTGGTTTTTGATGGGACTTGCTTTCAAGTAGTAAATGGCATCGAAGTTTCTATAGGTAGTTTACCTCAAGCATCCGAAGTACAAGCGGGTATTTCAAGATTTGGAGATACTGCTGAAGTAGATTTAGGAGTTGCACCGAATTTAGGTGTATCGGTCTTTCATTTGGCTAGATATGTAGCTGATAAGGTTACAGGTTTGTGGGAGAACAAAGGACTAATTGATGCTTCAACGAACCCCAATTACCCCGCAGGAGCATCGGGAGATGCTTATACCATAAATGTTGCGGGTAAAGTAGGAGGTGCTTTAGGATTAGATGTTGAAATAAGAGATGTATTGTACTGCATAAATGATAATGCGGGTGGAGATCAGGCAACAGTCGGAGCAGATTGGAACATTGTACAAGTAAACATAGATCAGGCTACTGAAGTAATTGCAGGATTGTTACGAATTGGAACTACCCCTGAAGCATTAGCAGGGGTATTAACTAATGTAGCAATAACGCCTAAAACTTTAAATGATGTATTAGCAGCAGCTCTTGTTCAGGCAACTGAATCTATTGTTGGTCTATCAAGGTTCTCAACAGCAGCAGAATTAAGTGCGGGTTTCCTAACAAGTGTTAGTGTCTCCCCTGGTCGATTAGTTCCTTATCTCGATACTCGTTTTGCAACTAAGGAAAATACATTTGGCAATCCAAGTAAAGATGGGCAGATATTACAATCTACTGTAACTGGTGTGAGATCGTGGCGAAATATCAATAAACGATTATTTACCAATTATGGCACTTGGGGAGGAAGTTTAGGAACAGCTGAAGTTGATTTTGGAGATAATTACACTATACCGGCAGGAACATTGTCAGGTACTGGGTCTCTTGAAATTAATATTGGTGGAAATATTCAAGGAGGGGCAGGAAATAAAACCATACGAGTTTATATTGGAAACGAAGTAATATTCACCTACACTACCAATGTAGTAGGAAGTTGGTCAATTAGAATTCTTGGTGGAAGATCTAATACCAATATATTTAAGGGAGAAGCGAGTATAGTTCATTCAGGAGTAACTCCTTTTGTACAAAATGTTCAAACAGCAGCATTGGCAATGGATACAACTTCTCAATTAATCAGAATTACACATCAAAATGCAATATCTGGTCTGGCACAATTAAATAGATTTAATTTTTTAATAAGACACGTAGTTTAAAATAGCTTATGGAGATAATGGAAATAGGAAAACTCATTACTATCATTTTAGGAGCTACAGGCTTTTGGAAGGTGCTAGACTTGGGTTTAAAATATAGAACTGAGAAAAAGCTGAAAAATGCTGAGTTAAGAAATATGAATGCTACTACTGAAAAACATATAATCGAAAATTGGGTGCAATGGTCACAAAAATTGGAAACACGATTAAAAGAAAGCGAAGACCTTAATGAGACAATGAGAAAGAAGATTAATTGTTTGGAGAGAAAAGTTAGTGAGGTGGTGAAAAAGAACAAGGAATTAAATAATGAAATAGAAACATTAAAAAAGGAGAAAAAAGATGCTGCCTGATAAGAATAATAGTGGACTTGTAAATACATTGACCGTAGCCTTTTTAATGTTGAGTATTACTATGGGTACGATAACACTAGTAAAAATGTATCAAAATAAAAAAAGAAAATGCAATTGCAAAAAATCAGAAAATGACGGCAAGTAGGAATCATATCTATATAGGGGTTGCAGTTGGTTTAGCAGCTATTGGTGTTGGTGTATTTCTTTCTCGGAAAACCATTTATAAGCATTTTGATTATAAAACGAACCTCCTTTTAATGACACTTGACCCGAAATTCAGGAAGAAAATCAAGAAATTCTTGACGAAAGCTTCAAAACAAGGAATGGATCTTCGGGTTATTTCAGCCAACAGAGATTGTAAGGAACAAAATAGGTTATACGCTCAGGGTCGTACCCTGCCAGGAAAGAAAGTGACCAATGCCATATGTGGTAAGAGTTCACACAACTACCGTAAAGCAGTAGATATTGTTGAATTTAAGAATGGTAAAGCCTTATGGAAAAATCCAAATTGGAATAAAATAGGGCTTCTTGGAGAAAAAGAAGGATTGGAATGGGGCGGTAGATGGAAATCTATTGTAGATAAACCACACTTTCAAGATTTAGGTGGAAAAAAGATATCCACACTTTATGCAGCATACAAACGAACAGGAAAATTAGCAGCATAACAGGCAATGCCTGTGATAATTATTAAAAAACAACATGAAAAGGAATCCATATCCAAACGGCAATTTTGCACCTACCGAAGATTATTTGGAGGAATTGATTTTAATTTCTTCAGGAGAGAAAGGAAGTAATCCAATAGATGAAGCAGAAAATGGTTACGAAGAAATAATAGTAGATCATACTCAAGCTAAAAGCCTGACTTTACCCGATGATGCTATCTCTGCATTTATTACGGTATCAGCAGATGAAACTACCAATAACAAAGAAGTTGTAATAAGGATTAAGGATAATGGAACTGCACCAACTAATGTTTCGGGATTAGGAGTTGGAGACATTGATGACATAGAGGTAACTGGAAAAAACAGTTTGGATAATTTTAAAGCAATAGGTATTGAGATCGGAAAAAGCCATACACTTAGGATCCAATATTCCAAATCAAATCAGGAGGTTTAACTATGATAAAGATACATCGTTCACCCAAAAACATTACGCAAATGGTAGCTCAAACAATTGATATGGTTAACAATACAGGGTTGGCAGTGGCTTCTGGTCATGTTGTTGTGATTGATAGAACAACTCCTTTATCAGTAAAGGCAGCCACAACAAGTGATGAAGAAATAACCTGCTTTATTGCCGTAAGTTCAGCTCTTCCTGGAGAAACTGTAAAATGCCAATATGCAGGCGTTGTCAATGTGTTGATGGAAGCAGCTAAAGTGGTAGATCCTGGAGATTATATTAACACGTCAAATACTCTTTTATTAGGTCATCCACACACGAGTGGTTATCCAGGTGCATTTGGTGTTGCATTAACCTCTAAACCTGTTGGAATTGAGGGGTTTGTTCAGGTATTACTAGCAGGAGGAATGGGAGAGATTTATTAAATAAAAAGAGTTATGATCGAAATTAATAATTTGGTGATTAGAACAATAAATGGGGTTAAAGAATATTCAATACAGCATACAAAAGATGGGGTATCTCAGCCTTTTTGTATTATCCCTTATAATGAATTAAATGATGGTTTAGGTAATGTAGTGTTGAAACAAGCTGTATTGGATTATTTGAGTTAGAAGATTTAATCTTCCATAATTAGTTATAATCTCAATAAATGATTGCTATTTTTTCCTCCTTTGAAAAATAAATACAATGATGAATCAAGTTCCCTGTCCAAAATGTGCTAATAAATCAGGATTTATCAGCGAAAGAGATAAAACCACCAAGATCATTAAGGATTGTTTTACTTGCAATGATACCTTGATGATTTCAGAAGAACACAACGAGTTACTGAATTTAGGATTCAAAGAAACATTTGAACCCATTGATGAATACAGTTTGAGTTATCATCTACGAAATAGAAATACGCCTTTTTACATTAATTTTAAAATCAAAGTAGATGCAGAGAATGTCCCTTACATTGCTTCAACCGATATTTCTTGGATGGATAAACCAAAGTTTGATAGCGTAGCTGATGTTATTCGTTTTATTAAAACTCATAATAAAAGGAAAAAATGATAAAATCAGCACAAAATTAGTTCAATAACTACCGTTTAAAAAAAATAATAGTCTAAGAAGTAAAAAGATGAATTTTTTACACATTTTGGCTAAATCTAAAATATATAGATCTAAAATTTAAGAAAAATCATGAGCACTTTTTATTCGAGACAAGCTAAAAAATATAATTTGTTGACATTGGTATGTTTTTTAGTTTTTTCTAACCTATTAAATGCGCAAAACTCATACACTCTAATAGGTCAGGTGAAAAATAAAGAAGGTGTGTTAATGGCTGGAAATGCTTTAGCATTATCAGTTTCTGACTCAAGTTTAATAAAAGGAACTTTCTTTTTTGATGGGGTATTTGAATTGTCAGGGGTAAATGAAAAAGAAGTTCTGTTAAAAATAACCTCTATTGAAATTAATGACACCCTTTTTTTAGTTACAAATAATAAAAGTAAAAATGACTTGGGAACAATCACGGTTAGCCAAAAAGGCTTGAGTTTGGATGAAGTAGTTGTTACTGCAAGCGTTCCTTTGTTTGAACAAACTAAAGGAGGAGCTACAAAAGTTAATGTTAAAAAAACGATGTTAGGGTCAAGTACGTCAGTTTCGGAAGTGCTGTCAAAATCTCCTAATGTTCTTGTTGGTAGTAATGGTGCTTCTGTAGTTGGAAAAGGAGAAGCTTTGATTTATTTAAATGGAAAAGAAATCCCATATGAAAGACTTAGTTCTATTCAGGTTAATAGAGTAGAGAGTATTGAAATAATTACAAATCCGTCCGCAAAGTATGATGCAGAGGGAAGGGCTATAATAAATATTATTACTGTTCCTAATCATTCTGAAGGAATTCAAGGAGCATTGATTCAAAATTCAACAATGGCTAAGCACTTTTTATCTTCATCCGCTGTCAATTTGAGTTACAGAAAAGGAAAATGGTCTTTAAAAGGAGATTATGGCGCTAATTTTGGGAAAGATTGGAATCAATCAAAAACTAAAAGAACTTTTGATACAGATCAAGGGATTTTTGTGTCAGATATTAATCATGAAGAAAACACGAGGTTGACTTATACCTCAAACTATAGTTTCGGAGTTGGTTATCAGATTAATAAGAATAATGATATATCTGTTGAATACGATGGGTTATATAATGTTTTTGATTTAGATGTAAGAGCCCAAAATAATTCAATAGATCCTGTCGGGTTTTCAAGTGGTCTTAATACTGTAAATGATGGGCAGACAGTAAATAAGAATAACTCTATCACATTAAATTATAATAGCAACTTAGACACCTTAGGTTCTACTTTTTTCGCAGGAGGGCAATATTCAAACTTTAATACGAATTTAAATGATTTAATTGCTGAAGAAATTTATGAGAATGATAGAATTACTTACGAGGCAATTAGGAATAATGTTGGCTCTAATGATATAATAATTGCAACTCCTCAAGTGGATTATAATAGAATATTTAAAAATGGAGGGTCTTTGGAAATGGGTTCTAAATATAGTTATGCAAATAACCGTGGGAGAGTAGATTTTTATTCTAAAGCAAATAAGACAGATGAATTTATAATACTGCCTCAATTTTCCAATGATTTTGAATATACAGAAAATATCCCTGCAGCTTACCTTCAGTTTAATGGTGAATTAAAAGGTAAGATGAAAATCAATTACTCTTTTGGGCTAAGGTCTGAGTATACATCGTCAAAAGGAGTTACTAATGTTTTGGATTCAATAGTTATAGATACTAATTACGTTAATGTGTTTCCTAATATGGCTATTAATGGGAATTTATCAAAAAATTGGAAGTTAGGGTTTTCTTACTCTGCAAGAATTAATCGTCCTCAGTATCAAGATTTGGATCCATTCATTTGGTATCAGGATTCATTAACTTCTGTTCAAGGAAACCCTTTTTTAAAATCAGAATTAACACAAGCATTTGAAAGTACAATAAGTCTTAAAAAATATTCTCTAAAAATCGGATATAACTATTCAACAAATTCATTTCGGTATGCCGTTTTTCCTGGGGGCACAGGGGTGAATAGTGTTGTCTTAAAAAAAATAAATGTCAATCAGGTAAACTCTTATTTTGGGTCATTAACGATTCCTTTTGAAGTGAAATTTTGGAAAATGTATAATACTTTAAGTTTAACTTTTGATCAAATTATAGATGAACGAACTGAATTTAAGTTGAATAAAATTACCCCTCAGTTCTATTTTTATTCTTATAACGAGTTTAAGGTGAAAAAATGGTTCAATATAGAACTGTATGGAGAGTACGTTGGAGAGCAAAATGACGGTATCTATTTCAGAGAAGCTACAGGGTCCGTTTCATTTGGGTTATCAAAAAACTTCTTTAAAAATGCGTTAACGTGTCGTTTTATTGCAAATGATGTTCTTAAAACCTATGAAGAAGTTGGCTCTTATGAACTCGGACAAACATCTACAGATTATACCCGAAAATTAAATACTAACTTTTATAGATTATCAATTGTGTATTACTTTGGTAAGCTTTGGAATGTTGTTTATAGAAATAAAGCCACAGGAGATGAAGAGTTTAATAGAATAAACCAATAATTAAGGTGTTATCCAGAAATAAAATGAATAATATAGTTGATTATTTTAGCTATTGGGTAGGTGTTTCACCCCAAAAAAACGCTTTCATTTCTTTGGAAAACAAGGAGGAGAGATACTTTACTTATAAAGAAATAGAGCAAATAGTTCAAGGAAAGTCATTTTTTTTACAAACGCAAACAAATTTTAGTACAACAATATTACTTTATGATGATACCATTGATTTTTTAACTTCTTTTTTAGCCTGTCAGCAATTGGGGATAATTGCAATACCAATGTTTTATCCTCGTAATAGGCGACATTTTAATAGATTAAAAATAATTATTGAAAATTCAGAATCAAAATCTATTTTTTGTTCTAAGACTAATTTTAAAAAGATAAATAAAGAGATTGCATTATTTGATTTAGATATATCTGTACTAGCCCTTGATAAAGATTCTGTTGATGTTCAAACATATGAACGAGTTAGAAGTGAAGTGAATTCAATTTCCTTTATTCAATATACATCAGGTTCAACTGGAAATCCTAAAGGAGTAATCGTAACACAGGAAAATTTACTACACAATCAGTCTTTAATTCAACGAACCTTTAGTTGTGATGAATCTTCCATTATTCTTTCTTGGTTACCTTTTTATCATGATATGGGATTCATTGGGAATATCCTTCATACACTTTATACTGGTGGTACATGTGTTTTGATGTCAGGAGTGGAAGTATTACAAAACCCTATTCTTTGGTTAAAGAATATTGAAAAATATAGAGTAACACATTCTGGTGGGCCTAATTTTATTTATGATCATTGTATAAAGCATATAGATATTGAAAATATATCAGAATTGAATTTAAGTAGTTGGGAGGTGGCTTACAATGGTTCCGAACCTATAAAGGCATCAACGATAAATAGTTTTGTTAGTAGATTTGAACTGTCAGGATTTAGACCTTTATCTTTTCAAACGTGCTATGGATTGGCTGAAGCAACATTAATAGTTTCAGGAGGAAATCCTGTAATAACTGAAGAAGGAGTTGGGTCTGGTAAAATTTGTACTGAGACTTCTGTTATTTTTCTCGATTTAGACTCCGGTAAAATTAATGATTCATCAGGGGAACTATGTTTAGCAGGGAAGAGCATTACGAATGGCTATTGGAAAACAGATAGTAGTGAATCTTTCATTGAATATGAAGATGTAAATTATTTCCGTACGGGAGATTATGGAGAAATGAAAGATGATATCCTTTATTTAAAAGGTAGATTAAAGGAAATGATAATAATTCATGGTAAGAATTATTACCCTTACGATCTTGAGAATGATATTGCTGAACAAGTTCAAGAGTTGGAAGATAATGGAGTAATTGTATCTTATTTGGAAAATGAACAGGATGAATTATTAGTTTTTGCTGAAATCAAACGAAAATATATAGGGAGTGATAAAGCTTCAATCATCAGGAAAATTGATCAAGTGTTAATAGATGTATTGGGCGTTGATGCCTATGATATTCAGCTACTAAATCCTAGGAAATTACCTCGAACTTCTAGTGGTAAATTGCAAAGGGTTAAGATTAAGCAAGAATATTTGTCAAGGAAGGTAGAGTTTCTTGAAGGGAAAAGAAGTATAGGGAAAGAGGTAGACCAGAGTATACAAGAAATAGTACTAAAGCTTCGAAAAGACATTGGTAATGAACAGTTGCTTAGAGAATATTTGTTAGTGATTATCAGGAACAAATTATCTTTAGAGGTATCAAATGAAGTTATTCAACAAACATCATTGTTAGAACTCGGACTTAATTCTTTGTCAGGAGTAGAATTGGCACATCAGATTAACCAGGATCTTAAAATAAATTTAGAGACAGGTCAATTGCTAACATTGAATCATTTTAGCAAGGTACATCAATTTTTAAATAATATTCTATGGTTAAAAACCCAACCAGATGAAGGCGGAGAAATAGTTATATGAAAGTAATAGAGATAATATCATCATTGAGAACAAATGGTGTTTTTCCTAAGATAGAAGATGGGAAACTAAAATTAATAGGAAAAACGAAAGAGATTCCTGCTGATTTACTTGAAATGGTCAAATCTAACAAAGAGGAAATTCTTTCTTTTTTAGAGGAAAGCCACCAATCAGCTTCTGAAATTGAGAATATTCCGAATTGCGAGTTCAAGGATTATTATCCTCTTTCAAATGCCCAAAAGAGGATATGGGTCTTAAGTCAGTTTGAGGGAGGAAATAAGGCTTATAACATAACTTCTCCCTTATATTTAAAAGGTGAAATCAATTTGAAAAACTTACAAAAAGCTTTTCAAATTTGCATTGATAGACATGAAAGTTTAAGAACTAATTTTATCTTAGTCGAAAATGATCCGGTACAAATAATAAAAAAAGAAGTTCAATTTAATTTTGAACAAGTAGATCTTTCTGGCAAACTAAATCCTATCGTTCGGATAAAAGAGGAAGTGAAAAAATCGAATCACTACACTTTTAATTTAGAAGAAAGTTTGTTGTTGGCGGTGAAAATGGTTAAGATAAGTGCTGATGAATATGCTATGATTTTTACAATGCATCACATTATTAGTGATGGTTGGTCTATAGGAATTTTGGTACAAGAGGTAATGAATACCTACCGAACTATATGTTTGCAAACAGAAACTATTGCAGATGCTTTAGAAATTCAATATAAAGATTTTAGTGCATGGTTAAACACGAAGATAGAAGGAGATTTTGGAGAGCGTTCTAAGTTATATTGGGCTTCAAAAAACCTAAATAAGATTGAATTAATTAATCTTCCGTATGATTTCCCAAGACCAGAAATTAATCAGTTCGAAGGAGCACTTCAAAAATTCTATTTAGAGTTAGAATTTTACAGGAAAATTGAAAATTTTTCAAGGAATAATCAAACTACAGTATTTAATATTTATCGATCAGTGTTAAGTATTGTATTGCACAAATGGTCAAGTCAAAACAAAATAGCCATAGGAACACCTATTGCAGGCAGGTCCCATAACCAACTTAGTAACCAAATTGGTTTGTTTGTTAATACATTGCCATTAGTCTCTGATTTTGAAGCTAATTATAAATATGAAGAATATTTGAAACTACTTTCTTCAGATTCATTGGAATTGTTTAAATATCAAGATTACCCTTTGGATTTAGTATTAGAAGCAGAAAATATATCAAGAGACACATCGAGAAACCCTTTGTTTGACGTAATGATGGTGGTGCAAAATACTGCCATCGGTGATGGGTCTATTGAACTGAAAAATCAACATAAATTCACATTAGATGGCTTAGATAGTTATTTGTATGGAGAAAGTAAAGCTGAAAAAGAGGATGTGCCTGCAAAGTTTGATATGAGTTTCTCTTTTGCAGTAGAGCCAGAAAATAAGTATTACATAGAGATAGAGTACAGAACAACGCTCTTTAAAAAGGCCTCGATACAATCTTTTTATAAAACATTTCATTATATACTGGAGCAGGTAATTGAAAATCCTTCCATTTCATTAGGTCAAATAGAGTTGATTGACCCTAAAGAAAAAGAAATTATTTTAACGAAGTTTAATCAGCCTATTAACGCTGTTAAGGAAAATAATGTTTTAGAGTTATTTCATAAAAACTTAGAACAAAAGAAAGATAGCCCTGCTATTCTTATTCAGGACAAAGTAATTAGTTACAAAAAGCTGAATGAAGTATCTGATTTTATTGCTCAACAATTGAGCGGTTTTGAAGATCAAAGGGTAGGTATGTTTCTTTCTCGAACTGAAAATGTTCTTTATAGTGTTTTAGGAACATTAAAAGCTGGTAAAGCATACGTTCCAATAGATGTAAACTATCCAGCACAACGAATTGATTACATCATTCAAGATGCGGAACTTGAATTAATCATAACAGATATTAATAACGA
Source organism: Flavobacteriales bacterium (assembly GCA_034112225.1). Lineage (GTDB taxonomy): Bacteria > Bacteroidota > Bacteroidia > Flavobacteriales_E > Vicingaceae. Next base: position 10,331 of record JAWUVT010000170.1, read on the forward strand.
AAGTAATATTCCATCTTCCTATACAGGTAAAGTGATTAATATCGATACTTCTGTAAGTTATGAGAAGTTTGAGAATAAACCAGTAAGTAGTAAAAATGATACCGCTTATTTGATTTATACTTCAGGCTCTACAGGAAAACCAAAAGGAGTTGAAATTTCTCATCAAAATGTAATTGCGCTCTTGAACTGGTGTTCTAAAGAGTTTGAGGAAACTCCATATGAAATAATGTATGCGGCTACTTCTTATTGTTTTGATTTATCCATTTTTGAGATGCTTTTACCCTTAATACATGGAAAAACAATTCGGGTGCTAGAGTCGGCAATTGAAATTATAGATTATTTAGAAAAAGATGAAAGAGTATTTTTAAATACAGTTCCATCGGTTGTTAGAACATTGTTGGATCAACATATTAAGTGGAGTAATGTTGTGGCTTTAAATATGGCTGGAGAGCCAGTTCCCAAAGTCTTTAAAGATCTATTAGACCATAAAAATATTGAAGTAAGAAACTTATATGGTCCTTCTGAAGATACCACTTATAGTACTGTATATCGTTTTAAAGACGATAATTTAAACTATATACCAATTGGAGTGCCAGTTGGAGATACACAACTTTATGTTTTAGATGAACAAAACAATATTTTACCAATTGGTGTAGAAGGTCAGATATGTCTTTCAGGAAAATCTGTGGCTAAAGGTTATTTCAATAAACCAGAGCTTACCAATGAAAAATTTATAGATAATCCTTTCTTGCTAAATACAAAAATGTACAAAACAGGCGATGTTGGGAAATGGACAGCAGATGGCCAAGTCATTTTTGTAGGAAGGATGGACGATCAAGTGAAGATTCGAGGACATCGAATTGAGCTAGGAGAAATACAATATCAATTAGAAAATATTCCTGCAATACAACAAGCCGTAGTTATTGTTAAAGAAATACACCAGGAACAAGAACTTATTGCTTACTATGAATTGAGCTCTTCAATATCAAAAGAAGAAATCAAGATACTATTGGGGGATCAATTGCCTAATTATATGATTCCTGGTGAATTAATGGAACTTGATAAGATTCCTCTTAACAGCAATGGGAAAGTTGACAAGAATCTATTACCGTCCATAGAACAAAAAGATACCATTGAAATAATTGTACCAGTAAACGATACACAAGAAACATTATTAGAGATTTGGATAGATACATTGGGTAGAAATGATTTCGGAATTAATCATAATTTTTTCGAA
>JAWUVT010000171.1:0-8466 GCA_034112225.1 Flavobacteriales bacterium
TTTCAACTCCTTGATTCAAAGCTTCTTTTAAGCCTTTTGCTACCTCTTCTTCACTTAAAACTGAAGAAGGTAAACCGGAAGATTTAACCGAAGTTGCTTTTTCTGTTGCTTGTTGTTTGATTTTATTCCAGCTTTGAGCTGAAACATTTGATGCTGTGATCAGGAATAGTCCTCCCACTATAATAACTATCTTCTTCATATTTTAATTTTAATTTTTTTTCTTTAAATCAACAATCGCTCCAAAGATCATTATTCGATCAATAAATCTAACGAACTTGAAAAATACAACTTATTTTTTCTTGACTGTTAAACAAGAACTTATGTTTTTCACTATTCTCTTCAATACTTACTTGATCCTCGATATGGATTGCCTCATTTCCTATTTCATATTATTTTTTTTCACTAATTATCCCTAAAAAAATAGGCGTACTAGAGCAACCATCAACCGTTAAGCATAAAATACATTTTTTCATATCCAATTCATTTTAACGAATAATCTTGAATAATAAATAATCTAGGCCTACGAACACCTTAAATAGTTCCCTTTTATCTATCTTTAGCTTTCAATTTTATAAAAAACAAAGATATGGCTGCAAAATTTCCTTCAGATATTGAGATCGCTCAAAAGAATACAATGGTTCATATTAATGATATCGCCACTAAACTAGGTATCGATCTTGATGATTTAGAACTTTATGGGAAAACCAAAGCAAAATTACCCTTAAGTATTATTAATGAAAAAAAGATTGCCAAGAACAACCTTGTTTTAGTAACGGCACTTACTCCTACTCCTGCTGGGGAAGGAAAAACAACAACGTCAATTGGCCTTACCGAAGGTTTAAATAAAATTGGAAAACAAGCCACAGTAGTTTTAAGAGAACCTTCATTAGGTCCTGTTTTTGGAATTAAAGGTGGTGCTGCTGGTGGTGGCTTTGCCCAAGTTGTTCCTATGGAAGACATTAACCTTCATTTTACAGGAGATTTTTCAGCGATTGAAAAAGCGAACAATTTATTGTCCGCATTAATCGACAACAACATCCAAAGTAAAACTAGAAGTTTAGGAATTGATCCACGTACCATCGTATGGAAACGGGTAATGGACATGAATGACAGATCTCTTAGACAAATTACCATTGGATTAGGAGGAACCGCAAATGGAATTCCTAGAGAAGATGGTTTTAACATTACTCCAGCATCTGAAGTAATGGCGATATTGTGTATGGCTGAAAACTTTGGCGATCTTAAAAAGAAATTGGGAAATATATTTATTGGGTACACCCTAGATAAAAAACCGATTTACGCACGCGATTTAAAGGCTGAAAAAGCGATGGCCATCTTACTTAAAGATGCCATTAAACCTAATTTAGTGCAAACATTAGAAGAAAATCCCGCAATTATTCATGGTGGTCCTTTTGCCAATATTGCACAAGGAACAAACACGATCATTGCTACAAAGATGGGATTATCACTCTCTAACTATGTCGTTACTGAAGCTGGATTTGGAGCGGATTTAGGTGCAGAAAAATTCTTAAATATTAAATGTGTTTCTGGTGGGTTAAAACCAAAAGCCTTAGTATTGGTAGCTACAATACGCGCATTAAGACACCATGGTGGTGCAAAAAAAGAAGAATACAACACCGCCAGTGTAGACAAAGTAAGCCATGGTTTTGCCAATCTTGAAAAGCACATCCAAAACTGTAAAAAATTCGGATTAAATCCTGTAGTGGCTATTAATGCATTTCCTTCTGATACTCCAGAAGAAGTACAATTAATACAAGAAAGGTGTACTAAAATGGGCGTTCAAGCAATTGTTGCTGAAGGATTTTCGAAAGGTGGTGATGGAATGACTGCGCTTGCAGAAGCGGTGGTTAAAGAAGTAGAGTCTGGCAAAAACAACTTCGCTCCTCTTTACAACTGGAATTTAACCATTAAAGAAAAGATTGAAAGAATTGCGAAAGAAATTTATGGTGCTGATGGTGTTGATTATTCTAAGAAAGCAATTACTGATCTTAAAAAAATAGATGCGTTAGGTTTACAAGGACTTCCGGTATGCATGGCAAAAACTCAAAAATCTTTTTCTGATAATGATAGTTTATTAGGAAGACCAACTGGTTTTACGGTAAATGTTAGAGAATTTGAAATTGCTACCGGTGCAGGATTTGTGATCCCTATTTTAGGAAACATGATGCGTATGCCAGGTTTACCTGCTGTTCCTGCTTCTGAAACTATGGATATTGATGATAATGGAGTAATTTCTGGATTATCTTAAAAAATAAAAAATGAATAAACCTCTTATTTTAGTGGTGAACGATGACGGCATTCATGCCCCTGGCATTCACGCTTTAATTGCCGTTGCCAAAGAATTTGGTGAAGTTGTAGTGGTGGCACCCGACAAACCTCAAAGTGGTATGGGGCATGCCATTACGCTCGATTCTACTTTGCATCTTAATAAAATAACAATAGAGGGTGTTACTGCTTATGCATGTAGTGGAACACCTGCTGATTGTGTGAAAATAGCCGTCAATAAATTATTAGACAGAACACCCGATCTTATTGTTTCAGGGATCAATCATGGTTCCAATTCATCAATCAATGTCATTTATTCGGGTACCATGTCTGCCGCATTAGAAGGCTCCCTAGAAGGGATTCCTTCCATTGGGTTTTCATTATTGAACCATTCGATTGATGCTGATTTTACTGCCGCTCAATATTTTGCAAAACAAATTATTGGTCAAGTTTTAAAAATGAAAACCCCAAAAAACTGTTGTTTAAACGTGAACATTCCTAAGCTTAAAAAAGACTTAATTTTAGGAGTTAAAGTCTGTCGACAGGCTAAAGGCAATTGGGAAGAATATTATGATGAACGCACCGACCCAATGGGAAGAACCTACTATTGGTTAACTGGTAAATTTGTGCTTCAAGATGAAGGAACAGATACCGACGAGTGGGCTTTAGCGAATCATTATGTTTCTGTTGTTCCCGTTCAGTCAGATGTTACCGATTACACCATTATCAATGAGATTAAAAGTTTAGAAAATGAATAAAATCGATTTAAAAAAAGGAAATCATCTACTTATTGGCTTAATTCCTGGTTTAATTTTCCCCATAAGCATAATGGCTGCAATACTGGGTTATTACTCTAGTTTTACATTAGAATTTATCGTAGAGAACCCTTTATTTAGTCCATTAGTAAATGATTTAAAAGGAGCGTTATTAATTAATTTAGGTTTATTCTTTATTTTTATTTGGTTAAAGAAAGATAAATCAGCGAAAGGCGTTTTACTTTCTACACTACTTTATGCTGCCATCTACTTGTATTATATGGCTTTTTTGTAACCCCATAAATGAGTGATTGATAAAATAACGGAAGGTGTTATTTAGCTTCTCCAAACCCAATTAAAGCAGCGTAACCGATGAAATACTATTTAATAGCTGGAGAACCTTCTGGAGACTTACAAGCTTCCTACTTGGTCAAGGAAATTGCTCAGATAGATCAGAAAGCTGAATTTAGAGGTTTTGGAGGGGATTTGATGGAAGCTCAAGGGACAAGGATTGTTAAGCACTATCAAGAGCTCGCATTTATGGGTGTTGAACAGGTACTGTTGAACATTCGTACCATTTTTAAAAACATTTCTTTTTGTAAAGCAGACATCCAAATGTACCAACCTGATGTGCTCATTTTGGTGGATTATCCTGGTTTTAATTTGAAGATGGCCAAATGGGCAAAAGCCAATAACATTACCGTTTATTATTACATCTCCCCCAAAATTTGGGCATGGAATCAAAAAAGAGTGCATCAAATCAAAAAAATTATTGATCAAATGTTTGTTATTCTTCCATTTGAAGAAGATTTCTACCAACAATTCAATTACCCTGTAGATTTTGTGGGGCATCCATTACTCGACACGATCAATGATCGAGAAGCGATTGGTTTTGAAGCTTTTTGTGCCACACATCAATTGAATAAAAAGCCAATTATTGCCTTACTGCCTGGCAGTAGAAAACAAGAAATTTCTGCCATGCTTCAACGCATGCTCACTGTAGTGGACCAATTTCCTGACTATCAATTTGTAATTGCTGGGGCCCCCTCACAAAGCCTCGCTTACTATCATCAATTTATAGACACCGACATTTCTATTATTGAAAATAAAACCTACGATTTATTGCAAAATTCTACTGCGGCATTAGTGGTTTCTGGTACGGCAACTTTAGAAACTGCCCTTTTTAAAGTTCCTCAAGTGGTTTGTTATCAAACAGGATGGCTTTTTTATCACTTAGCCAAACTGGTCATTCAAACCCGGTTCATTTCCTTGGTGAATTTAATCATGGATAAAGAAGTGGTCAAAGAGTTAATACAAAATGAATTCACCACCACAAATCTAAAGGATGAATTAACAAAAATTACTACTGGAGATGCCCGTGCGAACATGCTAACTGATTATGAAACCTTACATCAAAAACTAGGTGGAATTGGAGCGTCTAAAAGAGCTGCAGCTTTAATTGTTGGTTACCTTAAGAAATAAACATTGAATGTGTATAACTGCACATATCGGCATTATTTTTGCGCTTTAAATGAACCTATTTTTGTATGATGTTAAAAAAACTTATCCTATCTATTCTTCTTGTATTCAGCTTCATTCAATTCAGTTGTGCAGAAATTATAAATATTGGTATAGCTCACAACAGAAAGATCACCTCTTTTATTTTTCATCCTGAAGAAGGAAATTACAGTATTTTTACAGAGCATGGTAAACTTTTAGACCTCGACAATACAGAATTATTAGAGCTCCTCTATTCCAATAATAAAGTCCATATCAAATCCTTAGATCAAGATTATGGAACTTTTAATAAGGTAAGATTTGTGGGTACTTCTAGTAAAAATTCCTTCAAAATAAAAATTGATGGGAGTGAAAAAATAAAGATTTATGAGGATAATCTTTTTGTAAACCTTCATGGCTATTACAATTATTTTCAACTCATTAACAACATTGACATTAACAATTATGTTGCTGGAGTTGTTGAATCTGAGGTGGGAAGAAGTCCGCCACCAGAATATTTTAAGTTACAAGCTATTATTTGTAGAACTTACGCATTAAAAAACATTAATAGACACCAAGCAGAAGGCTTTAGTTTGTGTGATAAGGTGCATTGCCAAGCCTACAACAGAAAACCTAAATCCACGCTAATCAAAGAAGCTGCGATGAACACCAATGGTATTGTTATTGTGGACAGTGATATCAATTTGATTGTTGCCACATTCTATTCAAATTGTGGTGGAGAAACGGCTAAATCTGAAGAAGTTTGGAAGCAAAAACTCTATTATTTGAGAACTGTAAAAGATACCTTTTGCCTCCATGAAAACAACGCCATTTGGACCAAAAATATCTCTAAAGACAAATGGACCGATTACCTGATGGAGCATGGTTATTCTAAAGGTAGTTTAGTCAACGAATGTGACGTAGCTTATTTTCAGAATTGTAGAGAACAGTTTTTTGAAGATCAAAATATACAGATTCCATTTACCAAGATCCGATCTGATTTTCATTTAAAATCTGCCCAATTTAACGTTATTCCTAATGGTGATTTTGTTACCCTTGAAGGTAAAGGTTTTGGACATGGCGTTGGATTGTGCCAAGAGGGTGCGATGAAAATGGCTAAAAACAATCATTCTTACATTGATATCCTCCATTTTTATTACAAGAATGTACACATGATCAATTTAGAATCTTTAGACTTTTTTAAGTCGGAGTTTTAAGCATTACTTCGCCCAAATCAGCTGCTGCGCTTCCTTAATAACGCCCATAAAAACCAACGATCATCAACCCTACTGTAGTTCTTACTGAGCTCATCCGAAATTCAGGATGGAAAGAAAGAACGAATAAAACAGCATCCTGTTTCCATTTCATTTTAGAGGAATGGCCTAGTAAATGATAAAAATTGACTACAAGACCTTACACTCCTCAAGTCAACTATTTGTTATAAATTAGTGACTGTGTACACGAATTTAAATAGCATTCCTTTACTCCGCTTAGTCATTCCTTTTATTGCTGGAGTATTTTGGACCGTTGATCAGCAGCCCAATTTCGAACTTATTTTATTCCTCTTTGGGGTACAATTGGTGGTTTATTGTAGCCTCTTGTTGATCAAACCCTTAATTGCCAATTATCAATTCCGTTGGGTATATGGAATAGGCATCGCTATGGCTCTATTTTTGGGCGCTGCCAGTTTAACTAGTTACCGCTTTAAAGACAACGTTGCCATCACCAAATTGCTAACGGACAAAGACAACCAACTCTTTATTGGAGAAATAGTTACTCCACCTCAAAACAAACCAAAAAGTCTAAAAGCCATTCTAACCATTAAAAGCATCAAAAAAAGAGACCAATGGATACACGGTAGAGGAAAAGTGATGGTTTATTTTCAGCAAGAGGAGTTTGCTAAGCAATTAGCCATCGGTGATGTTATTGCTTTTAAAGCTCAATTAAAAAAGGTAATGCCCCCTAAAAATCCTGATGAATTCGATTTTAAAAAATACCTCTCCTACCATTTTATTGAGCATCAAGTATTTATCAATGCCAAAAACTGGAAACGATTGAACCCCTCGCCTTCTTTTAGTTGGCTACATTTTGCAACAAATTGTAGAAATCAACTCATCAATAGCTTACAACAAAAAGGTCTTCAGGGAAAAGAATTGGCTGTTGCTTCTGCTTTAATCTTAGGCTATAAAGAAGAGATAGACACTCCTCTTAAAAATGCCTACGCTAGTGCTGGTGCAATGCATGTATTGGCGGTATCAGGATTACATGTTGGTGTACTTTTTTTAATTTTCAGTACACTCTTTTCTTTTCTCGATAGAATTAAATATGGAGGGATATTGAAAGGAATTGTTTTACTCCTCATCTTGTGGAGTTATGCCTTATTAACCGGTTTATCACCATCGGTAATGCGGGCAGCAACCATGTTTAGCTTTATTGTGGTGGCAAAAATGACGAATCGAAATGTAACTATTTATAATACCTTAGCTGCATCGGCATTCTGCTTGTTAATTTACAACCCGCTACTGCTTATGGAAGTGGGTTTTCAGTTGAGTTATTTGGCTGTTTTAGGAATCGTAATTATTCAACCCTGGATAACCAACTGGTTTCAGTTTAAGTTAAAAATTCCCCAACTCATTTGGGAAATTACTGCGGTTTCTGTTGCTGCACAAATTGCCACCTTTCCTTTAGGCTTAATGTATTTCCATCAATTTCCTAATTATTTTATGTTCTCTAATTTAATCGTTATTCCATTGGCAGTACTCATCCTTTATTTAGGGTTAAGCACATTGTCTTTTTCTTTTGTTCCCTTACTGAGTTCAATGTTGGCCCTAGGTTTAAAATACAGCATTCAAGCGTTAAATTATGTAGTGCATTTTATTGATCAATTGCCCTATTCTCTTTCAGAAAATATCCGTTTTGGAATGCGAGACACTTGCCTGATTTATCTTGTTATCGGAAGTACTATCGCATTCATTGCCTCTCGTAAATTTAAGTACTTGTTATTGGGTTCGCTCTGTATTTCGTCCTTTCTTGTTAACACATTATGGACCCAATCCTCCCACTTACACCAACAGCAATTAATCATTTACAACACCCCTAAACATACTGCCATTAGTATTATTGATGGAAAAGATCAGCTATTTATTGCTGATCAAAGTTTACTAGATAATCGCAAACAATTGGAATTTCATGTGCAAAACAATTGGAACAGTCATGGATTAGAAAAGGAGGAAATCATAGCACTCAACCAACCAATGGATACAATCAGTAGTCACAAAATAAACCTCTATCATAAAAACTGTTTTTTTCAATTCTATACCCTCCGATTTGTCCTTATTGATGCACATTATCAACTCCAACAAAATCCAGTTCAACTTCAAATCAATTATTTAATTCTAACGAAAGACAATCCATTTACGCTTGCAGAACTCCTTACCCAATTTACGCCTCAACAACTCATCCTTGACGCTTCTCACTCTCCATTTAAAAACAAGATGCTAGTAAAAGAAGCCCATCAATTGAACATAAATTGTTGGTCTGTTTTAAACGATGGAGCATTTCAGTATGCCCTAAACTAATCCGTGTTTATGCCAAACCTAGTTGCCAAAACTAAACAGGCTTACCAATAACAAAGCCCCAACTTACATTGAGGCTTTCTCTTTTCACTTACTCCATATTAAACAACCCATAATACCACCTAAAAGCAATTAAAAAAGATTTTAGCCTTGAGCATTATCGCTTATTACCACCGCATTACAAATGCTACCAAAATACAAAAGCGAAGATAAAATCTTCGCTTAGTTATTCGTTTTCATTCTACGACTAATGAGGACCTAGAGGACTCCCATTTAATTGAACTAATCATTTTTTTTAAGAGATCGAGATCCAACTTAGTATTGTTATGGGAGAAATAATTCATCTTTACAAA
>JAWUVT010000172.1:0-19641 GCA_034112225.1 Flavobacteriales bacterium
ACGCTCGGCTTTACCGAGTGACAACTATTTTATAGCCTCTGGCTAAAATTAATAAATAGATGTGATTAATTCATGTTCAGGATTAGCACTACTCTACTTATCATCTGAAGAATTAGTAACCTGAAGTGTTTACCTATATTATCTCCATAAAGCAACCAATCTTCTGCGTGCTCTTTTTGTGTCCAATCTTTAAAATCACTAAGGTGGTTCTTGTAGTGGTATTGTAGTGCGCTACCATTGATCTTATAATAATCTCCAAAACCTTTAGCATTCACAGCATGGTTACCAAGTGCTCCCTTTTAAAAAAATCAGCAAACTCGCTGTTGATACGAGTGCCTTTTGGTATTAAATCCCAATCTCTTTTTACAATCTTTCCTGTATCAATAAGCGTCCAGCACCTTCGGTTTATATGGAGTCACCCAGATTTACCCCTTCGTGGAAAATCTTCAATTGTTATTTCGGGAGAGAAACCTTTGGAATGCGTGAGATCCTCTGGGTGTTCTTTAGGGAGTAGATTCTTCTCTTCTAAATAGAAATGAAACCTCTCTTTTATTGTGTAGTGCTTTGAAATGTTAAAATATGCGAAGATACCATCGGGTAATAAATAACGCGCGAATTCTTTGTCCAAATTCTATTATTTTAAATCCAAAGATAAGCGAATCCCCCTAATATATTGTTTGATCCATTTTAGGTTGACAACCCTTGAGCTAACGCTGTACAAAAAAAACTTGAAAATAAATGAATTATGGACTCAAGTTAAGCTTGCTAATTTTTTTTTAGACAATCAATAACTTCATCAAACTTCTAAATCCTGCAATTTTTGAACTTAATTTTAGAAAGAGGTGCGAAAAGGTGTGAAAAGCTTAAAAAGTTAATGCTTTCCTGACAAAAGTAGTCGCGATTATTGGGTTTGGTTTGGTCCTGTTTAGAAAGCGGACTAGAATCATGATCACGGTGTACTTATTTCACCAAGGTTATTTTTCCATGATGATGGTGAGGTTTATGCTCAACATCAAAAGTGGTAACCTGCCATAAATAAGTTCCTTCGGGTAGCAATTGACCCATATTATTTACGCGTCCATTCCAAGGTTCGTTTTTGTCTGACGTTTTAAAAATAGTTTTTCCAAAGGGGTTAAAAACCATCATTTGAAACTCAATATCCCAACCTAATAATGCTTTAGGAATAAAGGTTTCGTTTTCTCCATTGTTGTTTGGCGTAAAAGCATTCGGTGCAAAGAGGTCGAATCCATTTTGAATGGAAATTTTTTGTTGTTGAGTAGTTGAACAACCAGTGTTCTTATTTTTAACGACTAACGTTGTTGTGTATGCTCCGGGTTGCTTATAAATGGTTTTACCACTAGGAGTTGAGGCAGATTCTCCATTTCCATAATTCCAAGAATAAGAATGGTCTTTTCTAATCTCGTTGATTAAAAATGTGGTGTATGGATATTTAAGTTTATTATTTCCTTGTACTAATGACGTTTCAGAAAAAATGAATTTTTCTTTAGGATTTTCGAAAACAGTAACAACATCAGGTTGTGTAGAAGATTTTTCTTCTCCTGTTTTTTTGTTAACTAGGGTTAAAGAAACAGCGTAAATTTGAATGTTATTATAAGTGTGGGACGGATTTTTTTCGTGAGAAATAGTTCCGTCACCAAAGTCCCAGGTGTAAGATACAGGAAGGTTATTTTCTAACGATTCAAAGGTCACCTCTTCTCCTAGACAGACCTGATTGTTGTAGACAATAAATTCAGCGTTAATCTTTTTTGCAATTGGACTAAATCCCTTTTTAGGAAGATCAGTGTTCGTTTTTAATTGTTTTTTATCTTTTTTTACAAGGGGAAGCTTCTCTTTCTTTTCTGGAAGTATTCGAGGGGATTGTTCAGTAATTTTTGGGTCTAATTGAGTTTTGGAGTTTGCCACATTAATGGTCTTAGTGGAGTTCATTTCTTTTAAAGAGTTGGACTCAGTTGCGGGGGAAACATTTTCAATTAAATGGTTCTCCGAACTTGTATTGATTTTCAATGCAGCAGTTTTATCTGAAAAAAGAGAAAATGTGGATACTGCTAAGAGAGTGATTGCTGCACTGCAAATAAGGATGGTGTTTCTGATTTTGACAGTACGGATTGCATTTAGTCTGGTCTCCATTTCAGCCCAATGGGCGTCATTGAAAGGAACTTCAAACTGCTCCACTTTTTGTTTTATGATTTCATCAAAGTTATTCATTTATTCTACTTTCTTTTTCTAAGAGGATTGTTCTTAGTCTTATTTTTGCTTTGGCCAGGTTTGATTTCGAAGTGCCCTCAGTTATCCCTAGCTTTTTAGCTATTTCTTTGTGTTGATAGCCTTCAATAACATTAAGGTTAAAAACGGTTTTGTATGCAGGACTTAATAATTGTATCGCCTCCATAATCACCTCTTCTCCAAACTTACTGTATATCGTGTCTGCTCTCTCAATTTTACTATTTTCTAAAATATAACCATCATCATCATCAATAAAATAAACATCTTTATTTTTTCTAAAATGATCAATAGCTGTATTTACTATTATTCTTCTAATCCAACCTTCTAAAGAGCCATTAAATTTGTACGTTTTAATATTAGCAAACACTTTAACAAACCCTTCTTGCAATATGTCTTTAGCATCTTCAGCATTAGTTGTATACCGATAAGATACGCTCATCATTTTACTGTAAAAAGTTTCATACAGTACTCGTTGGGACTTACGATCACCTCTGATGCATTTTTTTACAATGTCATCTAGAATTTGCTGATCTTGAGTAGCCATAGATTTATATAAAGACGGGAATTCTAAATTTTGGTTGCTTTTTGCAACATTATTTAAAGTGAAAGTAGCAATTTCATTTAAAAAAGCAATAGGTTCTGTCTGAAAAAGTGGGGAGGAGTAAACCTATAAAATGGCCAGCAACAAAAAAGCCAAGGAGAGATCTCCTTGGCTTTTCAATTGGTTTTTACATCCGGCGTTAAAACTTGTACGACAATCCTACCCCTAGAACTTCTTTAAATTGAGTTCTTGGTCCAACCCCATCAATAAATCCATCGTTATTATTGTCAAGTGCAATGTCAATATCATCGTCATAAATTAATTGAGTAGATAGTGTTGCAGAAATGTACTTGTTCACTTTCATGGCAATTAAAACTTCCCAGTTTACATCAATGTTTCCTGGGTTTTCCGCATAGTTAGAGAACAGCTCTAGTTTACTTTGAAGGTTCACATTTTCCATGAGGTCTTTCTTAAAGAAAGCCCTTAAATATCCCCCATATTCTGTACGAGTAGTTAAGCCGCTTTTAGTCAATTCGCCAACAGCATTATATTCAGCAGCATCAACCCCATAGGCTCCAGCATCTGCTAGTCTTTGATCATTAATAAGAGTCATTTTTAGGGTTAAAGGAGAGGTGAATAAAGAAAAAACAGCGTTGGGTTTGTAGTCCATTCCAATAGCCCCTAAACCATAAGCCGGAGCTAAAAAGTTAGAAATTTCAGTAGAATCATCTGGGTAGGCATACCCTGCGGTCATTTGAGATTTGAAATTCATTAAACCTGCATAGTACCAGTTTTTAGATGCTCTTTGACCATACTTAGAAGTGAAATCAATTTTGTCATCTGTTTTTTGAACACCATCGTCTCCTTGTTGTAAAAGCCCATAAGCCAAATCTAAAGTGTTATCCCAAGTTGAATTTCTTTTTTAAGATTCGCAAATAAACTTAAAATCCCATTTACAGATAAAGAGTTTTGTCCACCAGCTGTCCAGTTGGTTAAACTTACTTGCGTAAGATTTAAAGAGACAACCCCTCCAGTTTTACAACAGTCTTAAGTGTCGGTACTTTGTTTTTTTAAGGGATCTTCAGCTTCAGTCGTTTGAGCAGAAAGAATCCCTGTAGTTGCCAGCAATGCAACAGCTATAAATACTTTTTTCATTGTTTTTATTTGATAACGTTAATGTCCATTCTAGGGTAAGGAATGTTTCATCCTTTTTTACTAAAGGTGTTGTCTATTTTTTCGATCATGCTAAAGAAAACTTTCCAATAATCAGGACTCTTTACCCAGGGGCTAACCACAAAATTTACGGAGCTATCTCCCAATTCAGAAACGGCAAGAAAAGGAGTTTTATCTTCTGTCGAAATAATTTTAGGATTGTCCGTCATGAGTTTTAGCATTGCCTCTTTCGCTTTAGCAGTATCACCTCCATAAGCAATTCCAAATGTCCAATCCACTCTTCGAGTTTCTTCAACAGCATAATTAGTCAGAGATCCATTAGGCAACTCTCCGTTAGGGATGATAATGGTTTTGTTGTCAGCCGTTTTTAAAATGGAGTTGAAAATTTGTGTTTTTTTAAATTGAGGCAATGTTAATAATTGCAAATCGGATATAAAAAATAGGCAGCTCTATTTTAAAGTGAATTTTATTTTGCCAATATCTACACCATCTGCGTAAACACTTACATTGTATTCGCCAACAGGAAAATCATCTATTTTATTCCAATCGATACGGACGTCTTGTGCTTGGTTGTTGTAGTCTATTTGTTTTTTTGAACTGTAGAATCCTCTAACCCCGTTAAAATCAAACTTGTTACTATCGTCTGTTTTTTCGGAAAGGACTTTTCCGTCAGGAGTTAAAACCCGAATGTAGATCCATTTTTGTCCTGCTTGGGTGATGTCATTTTTTAGGAGGGTAAATTCTGTTCTGATTTTTTCAACCTTCTTCGCCCGATCACTTTCTTTACCGGTATTGTTACTCTTCACTCTAACACCATAAGATTTTAAAGCAGTAGTTTTTAAATGTGAAGCAACCGTTACTAGATCAGCGAGCCCTTCATTTTCTTTTGTAAGGTCTTTTGTCCTATCTTTTTCTGAAGTTAATTTATTTCTAACGACTTTATTCTCTTGAGTCAACCTTCCATTGATTTGATTTAAAGAATCTATCTGAACCACAAACCCTTTCATAATTGTTCTTAAAGAAGCGGTTTCTTTTCTCAATTTATAAATAGACCAGTCTTTTCCTTTGGCTTTTTTAAGTAATTCTTCAATTTTTGCTCTTTCCTCCTCTAGCTCTGCGCTTAGCCCTTCGTTAGAAGATTCCATTTCTTTGTATTTTGAGAGCATCTCTTCAAGCTCCCCTTTTACCTGGTCTCTTTCTGTAGTCAGTTCTGCATGCAATACCTCTCCAGTTTTTAAACTTTTCTGTAATTCAAGATTTTGCCAAATCAGGAAGCCACAAAAGCAAAATAATAATAGAATAACAAGCAGGAGCAATTTATTGGTCGTCTTATTTTTCTTTTCTGATGTTGAATTTATTTCGGTATTAGTTTCCATATTAAAGGTATATTTAATTTATCAAAATTATATGAATTAGCTCTTAGGCAAAATGCTTAGTTACTAAAGTTATGCAGATATAGTTGTGTATAAACGCTCCTTATGATTAACGACTTTTTCAATTTAATATTTCCTAAACTTTGTTGTGCTTGCAAAACCGCTTTATTGAAAAAGGAAAAGACAATCTGTATCCATTGCATTGCAACGCTTCCTAAAACTAACTTTCATATCGATAAAGAGAACCCTGTTAACCAATTGTTTTGGGGAAGAGTTAACATTAAAATGGCAACGTCTTTTTATTTATTTAATCAAAAAACTAGAGTTCAGCACTTGCTCCATCAGTTAAAATATAAAGGGGCAAAAGAAGTTGGAGCAGTAGTAGGTCAATTGATGGGTATTGAATTAAAAGACTCCGCCTACTATCAAAATATTGATTTTGTGGTGCCTGTCCCATTGCATCCAACTAAATTTAAACAAAGAGGATATAACCAGAGCGAATGGATTGCTTTAGGTTTGTCTAGAGCGATGCGGATACCTATTTATACAACTGGTTTGTACAGAAAAGAAGATTCTCAAACCCAAACCAAAAAGAGACGTTATAAAAGGTGGGAAAATGTTGAAGAGATATTCGGGCTAAATGACACGTTTTTAAATGGGAAAAACGTGTTGTTAGTTGACGATGTGATAACGACTGGAGCAACGATAGAGGCATGTGCTCAAGTATTGATTAAAAATAACGCGACTGTTTTTGTGGCTACAATTGCAGTTGCGTAACAGGGTTTAAAAAAGCGAAAGCCTCTAGAGGAGGCTTTCTTTTGCACTAACGATACAGGAAGGTAGGTTGTAGGTGGTAATTATTAGTTGATAATAACAGTTCAAAAGTAAGGGGGGATTTGATTTGGGGTTGTTAAAACTCCGTTAACAGATGTTAAAAAGTGTTAAAGCATCAAGGGTTGCTGGTGTTAAACGTATTTTTGAAAAGTGAAAAAGCAATACATTTACATCTTAATCGGAGTAATTACTTCTGCCCTTATTGGGTTGGTTGTCATCCAGCTGTATTGGATAGACAATGCCGTTACCTTAAAAGAAGAAGAATTTAAAAGAAATGTGAGGTCCGCTATTTTTTCGGTTAGTAATAAATTAGAAAAAATAGATGCTGCCTACCAGGTAAAAGTACGACAAGAAGAACAGCAATTTTTTAACCAAAAGTTGAATCAATTAAACTCTTCCATCCAAAGTGATGTTGACTCCTCTGCAACATTTCAAAAAGATGGAGTTATTTACCAAGTAAATGAAAAAATTGCTAAAAATGGCAACGTTTATCAGCAATCTATTCAGTCTGTTTCACCAAACGGGAAGGTTGGGTTTCAATTGAGCATTAAAGGGCCGGGCCGGTATACAAATCAGCCATCTGTTTTAAATGAAATGTTGGAAAGCTTATCTAAAATCGGACATCGGCCAATGCTTGAAAGGTTGAATAAGAACGTGATAGACTCTTTGTTAAGTTTCGAATTGCTAAATCGAGGAATTAAAGCCAAATTCCAATATGGAGTTTTTGATTATGACGGGAATGAATTAATTGTTGATTCGGTGTCAAATTTGAATAAGATAAGACAGTCTGGATTTTATGCGCAGTTGTTTCCGAATGATGTTTTTGAAGCCCCTCATGTTTTAACCGTGCTGTTTCCTCATCAAAAAGGATATGTAATTAAAACCATGTGGTTAATGCTCTCCACTTCGGTATTACTCCTTATCATTATTGTTTGCACTTTTACCTTTACGATCCAAACGATATTTAAACAAAAAAAACTATCAGAAGTTAAAAACGACTTTATTAGTAATATGACTCATGAATTAAAAACGCCAATATCGACCATTTCTTTAGCTTGTGAGGCTTTAGCAGATAAGGATATGTCAGACAATATTAATGTGAGAAGTAATTATGTAGAAATGATCAGTCAGGAAAATAAACGGCTTGGATTATTGGTGGAGAGTGTTTTGAATAGTGCGACTTGGGATAAGGGAGACTTGAAACTTAGAAAAGAGGAATTCGATTTACACCAAGTAATTAATGCCGTTGCCGATAACATTTTGATTCAAGTGCAAAGCAAGTCGGGAAGCATCACCAAATCTTTAAATGCGGTGAACTGTTTAATTACTGCCGATCAAGTGCACCTCACTAATTTGATTAATAACCTTTTAGACAATGCCAACAAATACTCCCCAGAAACGCCAAGAATTGTAATTTCTACGGAGAACTATAAAGAAGGAATTCTGTTAGAAGTTGCAGATAGTGGACAAGGAATAAGACGAGAAAACATCAATAAGATTTTTGAAAAGTTTTATCGAGTCCCCACAGGAAATGTACACGATGTAAAAGGATTTGGTTTGGGACTTAATTATGTAAAAGCAATTGTAGAAAAACATGGGGGAGAAATCTCTGCATCCAGTGTTTATGGAAGAGGAACAAAATTTAAAATATATATCCCATTTAATCATACTGACTCTAGTAATAATTGAGTCGGTTAAAAACTATTAATGATGAGCAAGAATGTTAAAATATTATTAGCCGAAGATGATGCTAATCTCGGAAACTTATTGTGTGATTATTTAAAAGCTAAAGGTTACCATACGGTTTTAGCTGCAAATGGAGAAGAGGCGTTTAATTTATTTGCGAAAGGCACTTATAATTTATGCCTGTTAGATGTGATGATGCCAATAAAAGATGGGTTTACAGTGGCGAAAGAAATAAGGAAGATTAACGAGAAAATTCCTATTATTTTTTTAACCGCAAAATCCATGAAAGAAGATACTTTAGCAGGATTTCAAGCTGGTGCAGACGATTACATTACCAAGCCATTTAGTATGGAAGAGTTGTTGGCAAGAATTACGGCGGTATTAAGAAGGTCGATAGGCGATAATCTTGAACAAGAAAAAACAATTTTTAAGATTGGAAAGTATTCATTTGATTATCAAAAAAGATTGCTTTCTAATGGAGAAGAAGTTCAAAAATTAACCTCCAAAGAAAATGACTTGTTACGTTTGCTGTGCTTGAATGAAGGAAAAGTGCTTGAAAGAACCTATGCGTTGAAGGCAATTTGGGAAGATGATAATTATTTTAATGCCAGAAGTATGGATGTCTATATCGCTAAACTCAGAAAACATTTAAAACAAGATGAGAGCATTGAAATTATGAATGTTCATGGTCGAGGATTTCGTTTTATGATTCATAAATAAGCTCAAAACTTTCTTATTCTAAGATATGCTGAGTATATTTGAGGAAACTTTACGCTATGCTAAACGATAAAATCCAATCCGCCTTAAATAATCAAATTCAAACCGAGGCATTTTCTTCTCAAATATATTTAGCGATGGCTTCTTGGGCCGAAACTGAAGGTCTTGGAGGTTCCGCACAATTTTTGTATAAGCAATCTGATGAAGAGCGAATGCACATGCTAAAACTAGTGCAGTATGTTAATGAGCGTGGAGGAAAAGCATTGATTCCTCAGTTGGATCAACCTGCAACAGCATATGAATCGTTAACAAACCTCTTTCAAACCTTGTTAGATCATGAAGTGATGGTCTCTAATGAGATTAATGAGTTGGTACACATTTGTTTAATCGAAAAAGATTACACGACCCATAATTTTATGCAATGGTATGTTGCGGAGCAAATTGAGGAAGAAGCATTGGCAAGAACAATCATGGATAAGTTAAATATGATTGGCGAAGATAAAGGAGGTTTGTATTTGTTTGATCGGGATATTGAAAACATTTCAATAAATTCAACTGTTAGTCAAGGCGCTTAACCTGCTTATTTTTAACCGATAAAGCTTGTTGATAAGTTGTGACCCTCACGAGTTACATTGGGATTTGATCTTGTTACATTTACCCTAGCTTAAAAAAGAATCATATTTTTTTTTGCAACCTTTTATTATTCATAATAATTAACTACAAATTAATGAAGCATATTATTTATCTATTAATTGGTCTACTTGTTATTTGTGGATCAGCTACAAGCAGTTTTGGGCAAAAAAATAAAGATTCTTTTTCGGGGAAATCTAAAAAAGGACCTAACGTTTATTCTTCAAAACCTCCAAGAGGAGCATCCAAGGGTAAACTATATGGACATTCTATTTCGAAAAAAAAGATTCGCAAGAAGAGGAATTCTATTTTTTCTTCTTCTAAGCGAAGATACAAATCCGTAAATGCTAAGCCGGGTAAAGGCGATAAAGGCGCATCTGGGGCTTCTGGAGGTAGAAAGTCTGGTAAAGGAAGGAAGAAGAATAAGTAGGATTTCTAGTCCTTCAGGGATAATTAATGCTATCTTCACGGATGTTTGTAACTTTCTTTAAAATCTCCATAAAAGTTGTCAAGTAAATAAATAATTGAAAAAATTAGCATTCATATTAATTTCATTGTTGATCCTTAATTCAGGTTTTAAGGTTGGTGTAGATACCAATTCTAAAATGAAAGCTATTTTTATTATGAATTTCACGAGGTACATTGAGTGGCCAGAATCTTATCGTGAAGGCAACTTTGTTGTCGGTGTTGTTGGTAATTCACCTCTTTATACCGAGTTGATAAAGATGGCTAAAACAAAAAAAGTAGCCAGTCAAACCTTAGAGATCAGAAAGTTTGACGAAATCGGGGACATTGCTAAATGTCATATTCTATATGTTAGCGAAAACAAAAGTCAAGACATTTTATCTGTAGTTTCGCAGGTCAAACAAAATAGCACATTAATTATTACGGCAAAAGAAGGCTTAGTAGATAGGGGGTCTGGAATAAATTTTGTAGTAAAAAATAACCGACAAAAATTTGAATTAAACAAGAAAAATGTAGAAAAGAAGCAGCTTAAGGTAAGCGCTAATCTAGAAGTATTAGCTGTTTCTGTAAAATAGATGAATAAAAGAATTTACATATTATTTATGGTTTCGATGTTGACTAGCTCAATGTTTGGACAATTCATAGGGAAAGATGATTTGTCTGTTTCATTATTCTATTTACAACAATCAGAATTAGATAGCGCTAAAAAATATATTGACCTCGCAGTATTAGATGAAGAATTAGCTAGTGAAGCTAAAACTTGGTACTATAGGGGTTACATTTATAAAGACTTGTATAAAGAAAAAGAGAGACAAAATAGTCTCTCACCACTAAGGTTAATCTCAGTAGCTGCTTTTGAAAAAATGTTCACACTCAATGGGAGAGATGCTTTTCTAGTGAATGCAAGTAAGACCCTGATGTATGAAGCTTCTACTCTTTATAATGATGCTGTAGGAATGTTAGATCCCGAAAAGTATAAGTTAGCGGAGTCTAACTTTGAGTTGTATAAAAAGGTAATGGTGTTGGCAGATACTACTGCAGAGTTGGGGCTAGCAGATGTTAAGTTTAAGTTGGCTTTAGCATCTATGTTAAATGGGGCTGGAGAGGACGATGTTCAGTTGGATTCGTTACAGATCGTTCAGATTAAAGGCTTGTATTTAGCAGTTTTAGAAGTCGACTCTAACAATGCGAGTGCAAATTACAACCTCGCCATACTGTACTATAATCAAGGAGCAGATATTATTAATGAAATGGATTATGACCTCGATTTAATTGAGTTTAGTAGGATTCAAGATTTATGTATCGATCTCTTTTTAGATGGGCTGCCTTACATGAAGAAATCGTATGATTTATTGTATAAAAGAAAAGAGACTTTAGTTGGCTTATCTAATATTTATTATGGATTGAATGATATGGAAAAATCTGAATTGTATAAAAATGAATTGTTAAGTTTAGAGTCAGAAGATTAGCCCCGTGTTTAAGTATTATGACATTTAGATTTACTATAGCGAATAAAATTGGAGCCGGATTTGGAGTCTTGCTCTTTTTTATTGTCATTGTTTTTTATGCAACTTACACCACTCTTGCCAGTAGTACGGAAATTAATGATGAGATCACTAATGTGAACAATCCTTCTGTAGCAACATTAGAAAAATTAAAACTACTTACTGTTCGATCTAAAATGCTCATTTTTAATTGGACCTACTTAAATTACCCTGCAGATCATGCGGATAAGAAAAAGTTAAACCTTTTAATTGATAGAGATTATCCGTTTTTGATTAAAAAGATTGATAAACTTTCTGGAAAATGGAGTTTAGCAGATCAAACAGGTGTTAAAGTAGTGTTTGATAAATTATTTGAGTTGTTTGAGATGCACCATGAAGTAATGAATTTACTGCCTGATTGGAGTAGTTATGAAGATCCTCAAAATGTTTTTTTGGCCAAATTTTACATCGACAATGATGGCGAAATTTTAACCAAAACAGGTGAAATATTATATGAATTAGATAATTTGATTGCCAGTCAAAAATTACAAACCGGTAAGGTTACAGGGCAAATGCAAACTTCGTTTACTTTTTTAAAATTTTTGACTCGTTGGTTAGGAATTGCTCTTGTTATTTTTGGAGTTTTAGTTGCATTTTATACCACTCGAGCAATTGTGGGCCCAGTACATCGATTAAAAATGGTTTTATTAACCTTAAGTAAAGGCGTTTTTCCTAAAGAAGCGATACAATCAAAAAATGATGAAATTGGAGAAATGGCCGATGCCTTAAATCGGGTTGTTTCCGGATTAGAAAGAACCAATAATTTTGCAATAAATGTAGGTGCGGGTAATTTTAATGTTGAGTATGAACCATTAAGTGAGGAGGATTCTTTAGGGAAGACCCTTATGGAGATGAGAGACGACTTGGCAGAAAATGAGCGAATGCTTGAACAAAAAGTAAAGGAAAGAACGGCAGAATTGGTAGAAAAACAATTTGAGGTTGAAAAACAGAACGAAAAAATTAGTGAACTTTATGAAGAGGTTACGGATAGTATTAAATACGCAAAGGGATTGCAAGAAGCGATCTTGCCACCAGATGATTTTGTAAAAGAACACTTGCCAAATGCTTTTGTTTTATATAAACCAAAGGATATTGTTTCAGGAGATTTTTACTGGGTGGAAGAAAAAAATGATAAAGTATATTTTGCTGCAGTAGATTGTACGGGGCATGGTGTTCCAGGTGCCTTTATGAGTATTGTAGGGTATAATGCACTAAATGAAGCATTAAGAGTGAGTGACAATCCTGGTGAAGTTTTAGATGGATTGAATAAAGGCATTAGTAAAACTTTGCACAACAATGCAATGGGAAGCACCACCAAGGATGGTATGGATTTAGCATTGTGTTCTTACGATAAAAAAACCAGAACATTAGAGTATGCTGGAGCCTATAATCCATTGTACTTAATAAGAGATGGAGCGGTAGAACAATTGAAGGCCGATAAGTTTGCTGTTGGTAGTTATTATGAAAATCCAGACCAAAAATACACGAATCATACCCTTCAATTAAAAGAAAACGATTACATCTATATTTTCTCTGACGGTTATGCCGATCAGTTTGGTGGGCCTAAAGGGAAGAAGTTTATGTACAAGCGTTTTCGAGACGATTTGTTAACACTTTACGGAAAAAGCATGCCGGATCAGAAACAATTTTTAGATACCGCTTTACAGCAATGGATGGGGTCGTTAGAACAAATTGATGACGTCCTAGTTATAGGGATGCACATTGCCTAAGCGCCTTGCTATTAAAGATTCTTAGCACGAAAATCTAACTTCTAGCCCTTATTTTCTTAAGTTTGTTCCCTAACTAAGTCTACTTTCCCGTTAAATGAAAAAACTACTCCTCACTTTATCCGTGTTTTTTTGCGTGCAAATTATTTTGGCACAGTCACCAGAAAAAATCAACTATCAAGCTATTGCAAGAGATTTGTCTGGGAATCCTTTGGAAAATACAGCCGTAAATTTAACTTTTGATATCTTACAAGGCTCTTCTTCAGGCTCTTTAGTTTTTACTGAGAATCAATTCAAAACCACCAATCAGTTTGGATTATTTACCGTAGAAATAGGCGCTATAAATACGGTAGATTTCCCTAGTGTTGCTTGGGGCAGTAATACTTATTATTTAAGAATTAGTGTCAATGGTCAAGCAATGCCAGCAACACCATTGTTATCTGTGCCTTACGCCCTGTATGCTAAAACCTCTGGAAATGGCCTTCCCCAAAACACGAATGACACCTCCGCAACAAATGAGATACAATTCCTTAGCATTAATGGCACAAATGATAGCATCCTCTTAACCAACGGAGGATCTGCTCCGTTACCCGTAAATAATGGCTTATGGAATGTAAATGCTCAAGGTATAGATTATACTGGAGCTAATGTAGGTATTGGTACTTCCACACCAGGGGCTAAATTAGAGGTTGTTGGAGCAGTTAAAATTATTGATGGGACTGAAGGAGTTGGTAAAGTTTTAACCTCAAATGCTGTAGGAACTGCAAGTTGGCAAACACCATCTCTTGCTCCATCCGGATGGGGATTGACGGGGGATTCAGGAACGGTTAGCAACTCAAACTTTGTGGGGACTACTGATGCTGTAAATTTAGAATTTAGAACCAACAATATTCTTCGAACAAGAATTACTCAAAAAGGCCAACTAGAGATTTTAAACACTGGAAATTCTGTTTTTATTGGCGAAAATGCGGGAACGAATGACGATTTAACGAATAATCAAAATGTTTTCGTAGGGACTCATTCAGGAAGTCAAAACACAGATGGAAGCAGTAATACAGCGGTAGGGTTTGTTTCTTTAACAGATAATATTTCTGGAACCAATAATACAGCGTTAGGAAGTTATTCACTACACGATGTTACCACAGGAACCAGTAATACGGGTATTGGCTCATCTGCATTGTCTTCCGTTTTAACTTCAAGTTATAACACTGCGGTAGGTGCCTACGCTCTTAACGCTGCAACTACTGCTGAAAACAATACGGTTGTTGGATTTGGAGTAATGAATTCTAATGTTTCAGGAGGCGATAATGTTGTTCTTGGAAACTCTGCCTATAGAAACAGTACGAGTGGTGCGAATAACGTAGTTTTAGGTTCGTATGCTGGATACAACACGCTAGGCAGTAACAATATTTTTATTGGATATAGAGCGGGTCTATCCGAGGCTGGTGGAAATAAGTTGTATATAGAATCTTCAAGTTCACTCACCCCACTTATCTATGGGGAGTTTGATACTGATTTACTTCGAGTAAATGGAACTTTAGAAGTGAATGATCCTTCTTTATCTGGTTATGCGTTTCCTCCATTAGATGGAACAGTTGGGCAAGTGCCAATAACAGATGGTGCAGGAAATGTAACTTGGCAAACGCCATTGATTACTGTTTCTCCATGGACTCAACTTGGAGGTAGTTTGTCTCCGACAACAATAACAAGTCAAGTCGGAATTGGAACTATTCCCTATCCGAATTCTAGATTATCCATACTGTCATCTTCAACCCTAAATTATGGAATCAATAATCAGATGGACTATACCGGAGCTTCCATTGCGTATGGAATTTATAATCTTTCCAGCCAATCTGGAACAGGGGATAAACATGGCTTGACGAATCAGATGACCCTGTCCACAGGAGCAAATGAACTTAAAGGGATTGTAAATAGGATCGATCATGGTGGTTCAGGGCTTATTTACGGTGTAGATAATCTGATAATAGGAACGAATGGCACGGGTCAGCAAGTTGGAACAAGGAATCTTTTACAGAATAATGGAACAGGACTTAAAGAAGGAACCTATAACGCAGTAAGTTCTATTACTGGAGAAAATCAAATAACTGGAACAAGGAATGACGTAAATCATGATGGAACCGGATTTGCTTATGGGGTTACAGCCACTCTATCAGGTTCTTCTACGAATAAAATAGGAATTGCGATAACTGGAGAAGATCGAAACTATTTTAGTAATAATGTAGGAATTGGCATACAATATCCAACTCAATTGTTGCATTTATTTAATGGGACGTTAAGAATTGATGACGGTGTGAATCCCTATAATTTACCAGCTGCTGCTGGATCTGCTGGAGATGTTTTAACGATGAATGGAGGGAATGCTGTTTGGCAAACGCCTGTTTTAGTTCCGGTTTCTCCATGGACGGATTCAGGAATATCAATTTATGCTACAGATTTTTCTAAAGCAATTGGAATTGGAACAGCAACACCCTCGGCAAAGCTTGAAGTTACAACAGATATTCTCGTTAATCAGATCACTTTAGGGAAAGGTGGCGGAAGCATCGATAAAAACACGGCCATTGGAGTTAACACTCTTTTAAACAACACCACGGGAGATTTTAACACTGCGAATGGATATGAGGCCCTGTTTTCGAACACCACGGGATCTCACAACACCGCAAATGGAACGTATGCACTTAGAAACTGTGATGGCTATGAAAATACTGCCATTGGAGCGTATGCCCTTTCGTCTAACGGCAGTATGCATTCCAACACTGCGGTTGGGTATCAGACGCTTCTCTCTAACACCACAGGGCTTTATAATACCTCGCTTGGGAATTACGGCTTAAGAACCAATGATTCGGGAAATAACAACACTTCTCTTGGGTTTTCCGCAGGTTATAGCGCCTTAGGTAGTAACAATGTTTTTATTGGATATAGAGCGGGTCTATCCGAGGCTGGTGGAAATAAGTTGTATATAGAATCTTCAAGTTCACTCACTCCACTTATCTATGGTGAGTTTGATACTGATTTAATTCGAGTAAATGGAAGCTTAGAAGTGAAGGGTGCTGTGGCGAAAGCCATTCAGTTTTTTAATAGTGGAGCGTCAGTTGTTTTAGACGAAACACACTCAACAATTATCTTTCATGCTTCTGGTTCATCCGATATTTTAGAGGTTGAATTGCCAGACCCATCAACATGTATAGGAAGAATTTATCATTTTACCCATGTTGACCCTTCAATAGGTGCACTATTAAATATCAATGCCCCTGTTGGAGTTTTGATTTATTTGACAGACAGTAATGGAAAGCCCACAGAAACTTTTCCAAATTCAATACCATCAGCTATTCCCGTAGGCTGTACATTGGTTGCCAATAACACGGGTTGGTATGCTATTTCTAGTTGGGTGGGAAATTCGGCAAGTGGTGGTCTGCCAAGCGTAGAGTGAAGAAAATAACGATATATTTAATCGAAAGAGTATGAGAAAAACAGTAATCACATTGGTTTATATGATGTTCGTGACCTTAGCACTTGCACAAGTGCCAGAACGCGTAAACTACCAAGCAATAGCAAGAGACCCCGCAGGAATTCCATTGATAGATACACCTGTAGATTTAACGTTTGAAATTTTAGAAGGATCACCAACTGGAACTGTTGTTTTTACCGAGAACCAGTCAACAATAACCAATCAGTTTGGGCTATTTACTGCAGAGATAGGCGCAGTAAACACAGTAGGATTTCCGACCATTGTGTGGGGAGCCAACACCTATTTTTTAAGAATTTCAGTAAATGGAGATGTGATGCCTGCCACACAGCTTTTATCGGTGCCTTACGCATTGCATGCTAAAACAGCTGGCTCTGGAGTGGCAGGGGCTGATGGAATTAACTGTTGGGATACCAATGCAAATGGAATTAACGATGCTGCAGAAGATATTAATGGAGATACATTTTTTAATGGATTAGACTGTAAAGGAGATTCGGGTGTTGCTGGTGCTTCAGGTACAAATGGCATAGGAATACAATGGCTTGGAGCCTTTGCTGATGCACCAACTAGTCCAAATCTGAATGATGCTTATTACGATACCGGACTAGGAAAATCATTAATTTGGGACAGTTCGGCATGGATAACAATGGCGCAAGATGGTTCTTCTGCTACCTTAATCGCAGGAACAGGAATAGATTTATCAGGAAACACGGTAACGAATACTTCACCCGATCAAACGGTAGCGATAACGGGAACAGGTGGAGCAACAGTAACGGGAACTTACCCGAACTTCACGGTGAACTCTACTGATAATGTAAACGATGCCGATTCCGATGTGACCAATGAAACCATAACAAGTGTTGCGTTTGATAGCACAAATTTGAACATTGATGAAGCAGGAACGCTTCATTCCGTAGATTTGAGTGCTTTGCAAGGAACAACATACAGTTCAGGAACTGGGATTGATTTAGCGGGAGATGTAGTTACGAATACCTCTCCCGATCAAACTGTTATCTTAACCGGAACAGGAGGAACCAACGTAACCGGAACCTACCCGAATTTTACGGTGAACTCTACAGACAATGTTAACGATGCGGATGCGGATGTGACGAATGAGGTGATCACTAACTTTGGCTTAAACGGAACAAGTGATAGTTTAGTTATTGACGAAGCTGGTAATCTTCATGCTGTTGCTTTATCTGATTTAGCGGGCAGTACTGCATGGACTAAAGGAACAGGAAATGATATTTATAACAATACGGACAGTGTCGGAATTGGAACCATCAATCCGAAGTCTACGCTACAATTGGGGGATAACATGCATCTATACCCTTTAAGCATGGGGTCTAATGACTATTCTGTTTCCACCTATAATGCGTACTGGGATGGAACTACTCTGAGAAATACTATTGGTGGATCTTCTGGGTTTTCATTTTTAGGTCATGAGGTGGGAACCCCTATGTTCGGAATTCAACTTTTCCCCACCCAAGTTGCTGGTGGAGATATTACGTCGGGAAACCCAGTTTTAACAATGAAGCTCAAAAATAAAGGTTTAGGGATCAATGTTGCTGAACCTTTGTCTGCGCTTGATTTAAAATCCATTGATTCTTCTGCAATACTGATTGGACATCCTTACGATGATACTCAAGCAACAATGAATTATACGGCTGGTGATGGCAATGTACTTGGATTGAGAGTGCCATATAACTTACCAGGAGGCGATTATACCTTGACTTATCCTTCAGACTTACCAGGAACTGCAGGAAGTTCTTTAGTTTCAGATTTATCAGGAAATTTAAGTTGGGATGCTCCTTCAGTTATTCTAACTGCGTTATGGTCTCAACCCTCTGCGGGAATCATCCACGCAGGTGCTTTAACAGATAGAATTGGAATAGGAACAATTGCTCCATTAAGTAAATTTCAGATAGGAGATATCTTTCATATGGATGCAATTGATCCCGGAACTGGTTGGGTAAACAGTATCATTACCAACAATTTAACGGCTGTAGGAGGTGCTAATTTTGCGAGAACAATTACCGGTACAGCTATCGCTTCTAGAATGGGGGGTGACGGTTATGAATTAGTCGTTTTTCCTTCTGGTGCAGCAGGATCATTAACCGGTCAACCAGATGCTAATTTTACGCTTTCAAGCACAGGAGCTGCTTTCAATATTAATGCAGTAAATGGGAAAGGGTTAAAAATTCAATCCTACACCGATGAAGCTTTAATCTTGCCACTATCGGTTTCTGGAGATGAGGCAAGAATAGTTTTTACAGCAGGTGATGGAATTCGTAAAGTGGGATTAAGAGCTGCAAGTACCATGACTGCCGATTATAACATTACCTTACCCACTTCAGCAGGAAATGCAAATGAGGTGTTAACAACCGATGGTGCTGGAATAACCAGTTGGTCTGCACCAGCAACAGTAACTGCAGGATGGGAATTGTCTGGAAATACGGGTACAACAGCTACAGATTTTATTGGAACAACGGATGCTCAAGATTTGAGGTTTACTACCAATGGAACAGTTGGTATGACAATGGATGATGTGGGGCAAAATTTAGGGATAGGAACCATTCCATCTTCTACTTATAAGGTTTCTGTTGGAGGATCTGCTGCTGATGACAGAGGTATTTATAATAGCATGGCATATACTGGAGCATTTGCCCAATATGCAATTTATAATTATATAAGTAATACTGGAACAGGAAGTAAGTATGGTGTTAAAAACTATTTAAACGAAACAGGAGCCGCTCATTTAATAGGAATTTCAAATGGTGTAGAAACTTCTGGAGCAGGTGATTTATATGGCTCTATAAACAATGTAATTGGAACAGGTACTGGATTTCAATATGGGATAATGAATTACTTGAGTTCAAATGGATCAGGAACAAAATATGCAATTAAAAGTGAATTGATACAAGCCACAGGTACTAACATATTATATGGAGAACACACTAAAATTGATCATCATGGAACTGGTGCAGCCTATGGTAATTATTTAGATTTATCTGCGAGTACAACGAGTGGAAATACCTATGGTATTTATTCAACAGGGGAAAAGGACAACTATTTCAGTGGTAATGTTGGTATTGGAACAGACGTTCCGTCCACTAAACTACACATTAAAGGAGGACACCTTAGGCATGAAGGCAATCAGCCTACAGGTACAGTTGCTGGATCATCCGATATGAGGGGTGCTGTTAATGTCAATTTTGCTGCT
>JAWUVT010000173.1:0-16306 GCA_034112225.1 Flavobacteriales bacterium
TTTGTTTGTTGAGATGGAAAGAGACGCAAGGGATGAGGCGGAACGTAATATGATTACTTGGTCTCTAAAAGTAGATCAAAAAACAAAGATGGGAATTGTTACGGATGTAAAGCAACAATTGAGAAAAGTGAATGCGTTAAAGATTAACTACTCCACAAAGAAAACCGATAAAATCTCTAATTAAGCGATTGTTCGAATAAAAAATTGAGAAAGTCCAAGTGTAAGCTTGGACTTTTTTTCGTTTAAAAATGCCACCAATTTTATTTTGGGGCTCTGTCTGCAGCAACACCTTCTCGAAATGAAAACCAATTCTATCCAAAAAATCCACTTACGCCCCCTTTGATTTCTTTTTAGGCTTAACAAGCAGAATGCGTTAGATACCTTTAAGACTTAGTTACTTTTTACTATTTTTGTATCCGTGCCAACTGATTCATTATACCAAGATTCCATCCTTCAAAAAGAAATTATTTTTGGCATAAATAATGAAATGTCTATACCGATTAGACAGGCTCCAAGAGACTCGATAACCATTCAAAAACCACTGGAAATCTTGTTTGATCCTTCACAAAAAGTGGTGGAGGTTGCCAATTGGCAAGTCCTCATATTGTTACTTTCGATTTTGTTTATGGGGCTAGTGAAAGCTTTTAGTAACAATAGGTTTAAGCAAGGAATTAAGGCGCTACTTAACTATACTGTTGCACAAGAAATTACTAGAGAAGAAAAAGTTTTTTTTCACCGTTCAAATTTATTTTTCACGGCAATTCATTTATTAACAGCAGCGTTGTTTGTTTTTCAGTTCAAAGAAATTTTAAATTTAGGTGTTACAGAGGTCAATAAATTCTCATTTTTTGTTAGCATTCTATCGTTTTTATGCGGATTGTATACGGTTAAATACATTTGCGCTAGATTATTAGCCTTTATTTTTAAGGATGTGAGCATTGCCCTAGAGTATGTTTTTAATGTTTCTTTATACAATAGTTTACAAGGTGCCCTTTTTATTCCTATTCTCTGTATCGCCTATTTTACTGAGGTTCCTTTTCATTTTACATTATTTTATATTGCTATTCCTCTCTTCTTTTTTGTCTTTCTACTTAGGTTATACAGACTTTTTAAGATTGGGCAACACAAAGGGGTTTCATATGTGTATATATTTGTTTACATTTGCACCCTTGAAATTTTACCATTGGTCGTTATGTATGGTATTTTTATCATTTAGTAAAGCGAGTTAGACTAAAAAAAGAAAAGGATAATGTTGAAAGTAAAGAATATTTTAGTATCACAACCAAAACCAGGGACAGAGAAATCGCCGTATTTTGATTTGTCAGAAAATTGTAAAGTTAAAATAGACTTTAGGCCATTTATCCACATTGAAGGCGTACCAAAAAATGAATTTCGACTTCAAAAAATTAACATTTTAGATTTTGATGCAGTAATATTTACCAGTAGAAATGCTGTAGATCATTATTTTAGAGCCGCAGAAGAAGCTAGAGTTACTGTGCCAGACGATATGAAATACTTTTGCATTTCAGAATCTACAGCGTTCTATTTGCAAAAGTATATTGTGTATAGAAAACGTAAAATATTTCATGGACAACAACTATTTTCTGATTTAATACCTTTGCTAAAGAAGCATAAGGGCAGTAAATTTTTATTGCCCTGTTCAGATATTTTGAGACCGGATATTCCTGCGGTATTAAATGAGAACGCGGTAGACTATAAAGCTGCAACCCTGTACAGAACAGTTTGTAGTGATTTATCTGACTTGATAGATGTAAACTATGATGTGTTGGTCTTCTTTAGTCCCTCTGGCATTAAATCATTATATCAGAATTTTCCAAAGTTTAAACAAAACAATACTAGAATTGCTGTTTTTGGACCAACCACTGCAAAAGCTGCAGAAGAAGCGGGATTAAAAATTGACATTGCTGCGCCTCAACCAGAATCACCATCAATGACCAGAGCACTAGAACTTTATATTAAAAAGGCCAATAAGAACGGAAAAAAGTAAGTCCTACAATTAATAAAAGGTTGATTTTTCACCTTTTATTTTCCCAAATAGTTCGCTATTTCGAGATCTATTTCTTGATAATCACGTTATATATTGTTAGATTTGCAGCCAAAATTCAACATAAAAAGATAAGAGTAAATCCTTAAGGGTTTCACTCATCAATAAAAACAAATACCACAGATGAAATTATCTAAATTCAAATTCGAATTACCACAAGAATTACTTGCCGAAAGACCAGCTCCAGAAAGAGAAGATTCTAAATTAATGGTTCTTCACAGAGATACAGGAGAGATTGAGCATAGAAAATTTAAAGATGTTCTTGAATATTTTGACGATGGCGATCTAATGGTAATGAATGATACCAAAGTATTTCCCGCTAGAATGTATGGCAATAAAGAAAAAACGGGCGCTCGTATTGAAGTTTTCTTATTAAGAGAATTAAATAGAGAAAGCCTTTTGTGGGATGTTTTAGTTGATCCTGCTAGAAAAATAAGAATAGGAAATAAATTATATTTTGGGGATGATGATTTAGTCGCTGAAGTAATTGACAATACAACTTCAAGAGGAAGAACCTTAAGATTTTTGTTTGATGGACCTTACGAGGAGTTTAAAGCCATTATTGAAAAATTAGGAGAAACTCCAATTCCAAAATACATCACAAGAGAAGTAGAAAAAGAAGATGCAGAAAGATATCAAACCGTTTATGCGAAACATGAAGGAGCTGTTGCTGCACCTACTGCAGGATTGCACTTTAGCAAGCATTTGTTAAAACGATTAGAAATTAAAGGGATTGATTTTTCTTATTTGACTTTACATGTTGGTTTAGGAACTTTTAGATCTGTAGAAGTGGAGGATTTAACCAAACACAAAATGGATTCTGAAGAAATTCACATTCCAGCAAAATGTGTGGAGCAAGTGAATGATGCCAAAAAGAAGAAAAAAAGAATTTGTGCAGTAGGGACTACCTCTATGAGAGTTATGGAGTCGTCTGTTTCTACCGAAGGAGAATTAAAAACTTTTGATGGTTGGACCAATAAATTTATTTTTCCTCCATATGAGTTTAATTTAGCCAACTGTATGATTACTAATTTTCATTTACCTGAATCTACATTATTAATGATGACTGCAGCTTTTGGAGGTTATGATTTAGTAATGAAAGCTTACAAAGAAGCAATAAAAGAAGGATATCGTTTTTATTCTTACGGAGATGCGATGCTTATTATCTAAGCTTAAAGAAGAATAAAACTTATTCACATTAAAAGAATAAAAATGAAATTAGAAGACTTAAAACTTTACCAAGAGTGTTTAAACTTTGAACAAGAAGTTTGGAACATTGTAAATGAATGGGAAGGATTTAATAAAGATACCGTTGGCAAACCATTTGTTCAGACTGCCGATGCCATTTCTGGGAATATTGCACAAGGTTACGGAAGATTTAACTTTAAAGATAAGAAACATTATTGCTATATTTCTAGAGGGTATTTATTGAAAACAAAAGGCTGGTTATTAAAAGCGAAAGAAAGAGAATTAATTGGCGAAGAAAGAGCAGATGAATTGATTGAATTTGTTGAGAAAATTCATAGAATGTTGAATGCTTATATTCGTTCTATTGGAAGACCAAAGGATGAAGCTTACAGCAAGCCTTCCTATCACAATAACAGAGAAGACAACTCCGCTCAAGTAAAAGATGAATCTAATGGTAACCTTGTAGAATCTAACCATACAGACGAACCTAACGGAAATTCTTTTACTGCAAATGCAGATGAGTTTTTTAGCGCAGATGAGTTAACAAATGCCTAAAACTAATTTTTGATTCGAAATTTATTGATGGAATCTAAATCAGTTTTAAAATATGTAATAATAGTTGCCGGAGGAAAAGGAGAAAGAATGGGAGCATCAATTCCTAAACAATTTCTTGAGCTTGCAGGTAAACCGATTTTAATGCACACCCTAGAAAAGTTTAGAGCAGCTTTTCCTACCATAAAAATTATAGTAGCCCTTCCCAAAAATCAGATTGATTTTTGGGAAGAGCTTTTTCAGCACTATAAAACCCCTAAAGTCAGTCATCAAATTGTTGTAGGAGGTGCTACTCGTTTTAACTCTGTGCAAAATGCACTTCAATTGGTAAAAGAAAACAGTGTAGTAGCCATACATGATGGCGTTAGACCATTGGTGAATATCGAGACTATTCAACGTTGTTTTGCTGAAGCCCAAGAAAAAGGAAATGCAATACCCGTTGTTGAAGTGGTAGATTCTTTAAGGCATTACTCCAAACAAGAAAATATCAACGAAGCCGTTTCAAGAAGCTGTTACCGAATTGTGCAAACGCCTCAGTGCTTTCGCTCAGAACTCATTTTAAGAGCTTATGAGCAAGACTTTGACAAGTTGTTCACAGACGATGCAACTGTTGTAGAACAGCTTGGAGAAATCATTAATTTAGTACCAGGGAATCGTGAAAATATTAAGATTACCAATCAAGAAGATTTAATCTTAGCAGAAGCTTTATTACCTCACCTTCGCTAATTTCCCTTTCGCTTTTTCGACTTCGTTTTTTTGAGTCGCGTTATCTTTTTCAAGGCCCTCAATTTTTTTCTTATTCTCCTTAATTTTCTTGTGGTTACTTTTTATGGTTTGTTCATCCTTTGAAATGTTCCGAGTTAACTTTTCATATTTTTTATCTAATTTTTCTTTTTGTTTTGCCAACTTATCCAGCTTCCCTTTTCCCCTATTAATATTTCCTGTAACGATGTTTAATTCTTCAGAAGAATTTTTTAACGCTACTTTTGCTTTCTCAATTTCCCCTTCTCTTTTTTTAGAATTAGTTGCTAAATCAATGTTTTTATTTTCTAGGGAAGTTATTTTACCCTTTATTTTAGCAAAAGATTTCTCTTCTTTTTCAAGCTCTTTTTTTAACACGATAATGGAAATTTCTCTAGATAGATTCTCCATAAAATGAACGGCCTTTTTATATTCTTTACGCTTAGGAATAATATATTCATTGTTCACCTCAAAACAAACAATAAGGTTTGCTGTTCCATCTTTATGCTTATCAATCGTTAAAAAAACGTCAATTTTGTCAGCACTAATTTCAGGAATAATGGCATTGTCGATAAATATTTCGCCTTTTTTTTCGACAATACTCCCCGTTTCATTTTTAGCCTTTTTTTGAAAAGCTTTAACAATGTCTTTTCGATCATTAGAATGGACATTTACAGACAAGGCAAGTTTTTGACCACTTAGAAAGTTGTGTTTTACATCCTTAACTACAATTTTTTGAGAAAAGCCAGAAAGTGTAAAAAGAAGAATGGTTAGAGAAATAATATTTTTCATCATTTAATATTTTAAATGATGAAGGTAATAGAATTAAATTAGTTTTCTAATTCGAGAAGAAGATTGAAGTGTAAGATCTTCCAAATTAACATGCTCAATTAGATTTAATCCAGGCTGTTTTCCTTTTTCGATAGCCCCCAGCTTCTCAAAACCTAAAAATTGAGCCCCATTAAAGGTTGCCCATTTTAAAAGTGTTGCTAAAGAAATTGAGGCATCGTTCTTTGCAATGGTTTTAAGCTCATCTAAAATAGACAAGCTCCAATTTGAGGCTAAACTATCTGTTCCTATCGTGCACTTTTCGTTTTTGAAGAGCGAATAGTTCGGTTGCTTTTTTTCAATGTACTCATTCGCATTAGGACAGAAGCACCAGTAGATGGTCTTCGAATATTTTTGTGCCCAAAGAATATCCTCTTTTTCTGTAAAAGTATTGTGAACCAATAGTGTTTTGTAAACCCTATTGAATTTTCCTAAAAAAGAAGGCAGTGCATTTTTACCTGTAGGAATAAAAGAATTATTGGTTTTTTTGGCAATTCCTAACAATTCAAACATGGCCCCTTTCCCTTCTCTAAAGAATACATTTTCGCTTGCCGTTTCCTGGTTGTGAATGGTGATCAAACTCTTGTTTTGAATTGCATGCGCGTTAATTAACACAACTAAAGGATCAGAAACAGAGTAAGTTGCATGCGGCGTAATCGAAGCACTTGTTTTGTTAAAATACGCTTCATACACCCCTTTAGCATGCTTAAAAGCAGGCTCTGCTATCGTAGGATCAGAACCAAATACTTCAATAAAAGTGTGGTAATTTAGGCTAGATTTTTCTTTAATCTCGAAGGTTGAATCTCCATTTGAAATGTCACCAACACCAACAATTCCATTGTCAATCATTTCTTTTTCCCCAAGAACTATGGCTTCCAGTCTCTCTTCTTCAGTAAATTGATCTCGAAGATCAATAATTTCTTTTACAAAATTATGAAGTTGACCTCCTTCACTAATTTTTCCTTTTAAATAAGAGAGCTCTAAATGACAATGGGTATTAATAAAACCCGGGCAAATGATTCCTTCATAGACTTCCACCTCATTATAATTAATGGCATCAATTGTGGGATTAAGAACAGTTTCAATAACGCCATTTCCATCATAAACAATTACCCCATTTTTTATCGGATTAGCATTTCCCGGAAAGATATAATCTGCAGAAATTTTTCTCATACTTCAAAAATACTCCAAAAGAAAATGTTATCCTATGTTTGTAAATAACGGTTCTATCGCATTCGTTTTATCTAAAACCAAAGCGACCTACTTTTGATTGTAAAACTCAATCATTACGTTCTAGCCTCATCTTTCTCTAAAAGCAATCATTCTTCATGCAGCCTAGTTCAGGAATTGAAGTTGTTCCTGTGAGCTGGATGACTCAGGTAATGATTTAAAAAAAAGGGGGGTAAAAAACATTTACCGCATTGGCTTCTTAGCGAAGAGTTGAAATGGCTGCTTTTAGATCTAATTTAGATGAATGCGACAGAACATAAAGCTCAATAGCTATTAATTCATTGCCTATCGTACCTTAGGTTGGGCTGAACTCAATGTAGAATTAAATAGGTCTATTGATGATTTTGAACTGTTGTGGGCACCAAATTCCCTGAAGATTGGAGCATCAATGCCTTAGGATGCTTTTTATAGTGCTCACGAACTTGTTGTGCTAATTGAGTTTTTATTCTGTCCGTAATCCTGCAGATATTTTCTTCAGGCAACACCTGTAATAACTTATCAACCAATTCTCTTTGAGGAAATACCATTTTGTCTCTCCATGACAACAGTAACTCTTTGTTAATGTGTGAAGGCAGTGAGGCAAGAATGCCCATGTCGTTTTGATTGTGTATTAAAAGTCCTGATGTTGAGCCTCTATCTAGGGTTAAAACTTGATAAAAATATAAGGTATGATATGCTAATTGTAAGGCATTATCTTTTCGTGTAGAATCAATTTCTTTTGTATAATTACTTAATAGCTCACGATAACAATTTTGCATTATTTGAATAAACGGTTCTGCAATCGTTTCATCTGTAAATTTTTCTAAATAAAAATGAGAAACCCCTCTATGTCTATTTAGTAATGGAATAAAAAAGTATCGATCACCTTGATCACGTCCCTCAGTAAAATAGTTGCCTGTCGCTTTCTTCAAAGAGGCATCGAAAAGTAACTTATCGCTATCATTAACTATTGCTGGATTCAGATCCGCCATAATTCTCCAATAGGATTTACCCTTTTTCATTTCAGTATAACTAACATGCATGTGAAAAGAAGGTGCTTTCGGATTTTTTGGGTGAATTATAATAGAAAGTGCTGTTGCAGAGCGGAGCGCTTTATCTTTTACTGTTTCGTATTGAATCTGAGAAAAATTAACCGTCCCGCAATTAAAGAAGCCCTTTTCTGGAGAAACATATCTTATCCCTCCACCAGATTCCCCAGCATTTCTATACCATTCAATAGGGTAGAATTTACTAGAATGACCAGCTTGTTCATTTACTGAATCTAATATATTTACGAATTGTAATTGCATGCTTGAAAGCATTTGAGATGCCTTAATAGCCTCCAATGATGTGGCACTAATCTTGTTCATTTTTAAATCCCTTCCGTTCTTGATTTGAGTAACTTTGCGTAGTGTTTGTTTTTTCCTTTTTTTTATCGAATCTTGTTATACGATCTTTTCCCACAACATTTACATCGACAATAAACGGGTTCACCCGCATTATTTTCATCTAAACCCGAAGATACATAATTTTATTGCAAAACCCAATCAATATGTTCAAGCATCACCGCTATTCCTAAGCAATCTTCCTCCAAACAGTTTTAAACTAAGATTCTCTTTAGTAATTGATCATGCGCCTTACTTCAAGTTGTAAGCGCTATAATAGCCCCAATAGTAGCGTAAAGCTTGTCAGATTGAGTCTCCCAAATATACCCTTGAGTCCCTAGAAAATATTCTTCTGATTCTCCTGTTTTTCAGCAACAAACCATTCAATAAATTCATAGGAAACATTTATTGCCATGCCAATAGAAACAATAATGAAATTCAGCCATTTTCGAATTAGAATTACTTTTTTTCGAATTAAGATTTCCCGTACAATCATTGCGGGGATAAAGCCTTGTGCTAACTCACCAACCTTATCATAATTATTGCTTGTTAAATCAAATGCTTCTTTAATCCAATCGAAAAATGGAACTTCTGCATAGGTATACTGACCTCCAATCATTAAGATACAACAATGAATTAGTATCAAGCCATAAACTAGCTTTGTGAATTTAAATTTATTAGGAGTTAATCTTACGATAAACAATCCTAGCAGAGTTGGAATCACTTCCAAAAACCAAGTAAACTAATCTTTGGAATTAATGGCAGGCCATACTCAGACAATTCCGAATAGGATTAAAAGAATCTTTTTATATTTCATGATTTAGACTTGTAGCTAACTGATGATGGAGCCAAAGAACCCCTAACGCCCTATTTACTAGATACAATGTTAGCACCTTTTACTTTTCTTTAAAATTAGTTTCTAGTAATGAATAAATCTCACTATCTAAATATTTACCATCGTAATCGCGGTTTTCTTGAAAATAAGCCTCTTTTTTAAATCCAATTTTCACAAGCACCTTTTCAGAATTTGTATTCTTTGGATTTATTTCAGGCTCAAAGCTCTGTAATTTTAAATCTTTCAGAATGAGGCCTTCATTAATTCGGTTCATTGTTTTCGTTCTTTTATTAATATTGGAGCTTAATAGATTCTGGTTCAACAATTTCATAGGTGTCATTATTTTCTAAATAACTTATCGGAGAATTCCCGAACGTCATAATTTCACCTTTTGTTATGCCCCATGGCTTCCAATAAAGGGAGAGCACTTGTGCGAACATATCATCGTCCCATCGATCAAACAAAGATTTATTATTAGTTCCGCTCAATGGAGCAGATTCCACAATTATTTTATCTTCTGCTGATTTTATAGTGTATTCGGCATGCATATTTAACAAGTAATTGGAATAAATGAATCTTGCGCAAATTTCCTCAAACTGAACAGGATGAAGCGTTTTATTTGAAAATTTTTCTAATATTTCCTGCTCATGAATAGCTATAGCTCCATTATCTTGCAAGCAAGCAACGATTCCAAAATCATGCATTCCTAAAGAAAAGTTTAGATTGGTGGAATCATCTTTATAGTTGAAAATATCTTTAGAGATCTTGATTTTAAATACTTTAATGCTCCATAATTTGGTCCCTTTAAATTCCATTGGAACAACCAAAGACTGTAATATTAAATGAAGCTTTTCGAATCTTTCTTGAAAAAATGGAGGCAAAGTAAATTTTTTCCCCTCCAAATCGAACTTTCTTTTTTCAAGGCCAACATCGTTGTGTAAAACACCTAACATTATTTTAGCCATCCATTGAAATAGTCGCTCTTCAGGAACTTTAATTACCGCATCGTATCCTTTTGTAAAAGCACTTTCTATTTCTCTTTCCAAAGGGTCTATAACGTCTTTAATAACGTTACTATGACAAGGTATTTTCATGTCCTTATGACTTAAAACACTTCCTTCTAGCATTTTTAAACTTTTGTCTCGTAGTGAGTAACGATCCATAATCCACTCTGGAAAAACAAAAATGTTTTCTTCTTCAGAATCAGTAATTTTACCCGTTAAGAAACATTTCTGTTGACTGAAATCCAATTCCTGGAAAGGGTAGTAAAGCCTATCTTTCCTTGTTTTCTCTGATATTTTCATCTCTATGACTCCTTTTTTTTTATAGTTATTTTTTTTTATCGAATCTTGTTAGACTATCTTGCCCTACAACATCTACATATTCAAAGACGTTATCAATGGCCTTTTCCTCATTTACTGCTTCTACTTCTTCCCTTAAATCTTTTAGAATCATGCCTTCTTTGATAAGTGTTTGAATTTCTTTTACCCTTGCGATTTTTATTGGTAATAAATCGGCTTCATTGGAGTAGCTAAACCACATCATTTGGTTTTTAACATCTGTTTTTTGTAGACGGGCTATCCCTTTAAGAGTTCTAATGCTGTGAATATTATTGACCTTCAAAGAAGATTTTTTAATGCCCCAATCTTCTCTTAAGCAACATTTAAATTCAGACCATTGCTTCTCTTTATTTTTACGAGATAATGGAGACCTTGTATTAAAATCTGTTGACCAAGTGGATTGACAAAACTCTCTTCCGCAAGTACCAATACCGCCTATACGGCTGGCCTCTTCCAATACACTAATTTGATGCATCTCTATTTTCACATGAAAACTTGCCGCCAATACCAAAATCAGTTCTCGGAAATCGACCCGTTTGTCTGCGGTATAATAGAATGTGGCTTTAGTATTATCCCCCTGATAATCAACATCACATATTTTCATCTTCAAGCCTAAATCTTTAACTAAAATGCGTGCTTTATACATCGTTTTAGATTCTAAATCTTTAGCAGTTTTCCATTTTTTAAGATCCGCTGGATTGGCCTTTCGATAGATCTCCTTTCGGATTTCTTCCGGAAGGAGGTTGTGTTTTTTTAATTGCAACCTGACCAATTCTCCAGATAGAGAAACATGGCCAATATCATAGCCGAACTTGGTTTCGACAACTATCGTATCGGCATTTTTAAGGTTTATATTTTTAGTGTTTATATAAAAACCTTTGCGTCCGCCTTTAAATTTTACTTCAACAATGTTGAACGCTTCTTGATTAGGAGGCAATGGTATATCGGCAAGCCAATCATAAACATTCAATTGACGATATCCTCCGGTTCTGGAATATTCATTATTTTCACATTTAGAGGGATCATCATAGCTATTGTATAGATTCATTTTTCAATCGATCATTTCGTTCCTTTTTCCATTGCTTTAATATGCCGGCTCTATAATTATCTCGGTTAAAACCGAATTGGCAATAAAACATTCTTGGTGGGCACGTTGGTGCATTTTATCCAGTGTTGTATTGTCCGGTATATGATCTCCTTTAAAGGTGATATTCGGTCTTAAATACAAGGTTTTTACTCCCATTTTTCGTTTTTCGTTTTTGCCCAATATGGCTACTGCATTATCTTCATAAGTTGCTACTGTATATTTTTTCATGGAAGCAATAGCCAAAAATGTAAGCATGTGGCAGCTTGATAGCGATGCAGCAAAAGCTTCTTCAGGGTTTACTAACGCTGCGTTACCCAAGTAATCTGGGGCAGCAGAAGCTTTAATTAAAGTTCCTCCTTCAAATTCCCACAAATGGCTGCGGTCATATGTTTTATAGGCGAAATCTTCACCCTCATTTTTCCAGCTTAAATAAACTTTATGTTCTGACATGTTTTTTAGGTGTTATCGGATTGATTGGTTAAAATATAAAGGTACATAATTTCGTTGCTAAAACAGGAATGATGTGCAAGTACCATCGTTACCCAAGAGTAATTATGCGAACAACAGTTTATTTCAAACTAAGGTTTGTACTTGGCTATCGAGATGTAGAAGAACTGTTGCAGATACGTGAACTAGCAGTAGACCATTCTGCGATTCAGCTTTGGGTATTTAAGTTCTCTCCAGCAATAGAAAGCTATATGCACCAGAGAAAACACCAAGTTTTTGACCGTTGGTGAATGGAGGAGACGTATACCTAAGGAGGAGCCAAGTATAGCTTTTTATTCAGAGCCGTTGATAAGCTGGAGTGTACTGTAAATTTCTTATTAACCAAGAGAAGACAGTGGCTAATTGTCCAAAAGTTTTTCAATAAAGCCATGGGAAATAATGGCAGCCCAAGCGTGGCAAATATAGATAAGAACAGGATCAATAAGATGCCATTTGGGTGGTAAACAGTTGGGTGACTTCAATTAATTAAATCTAGATAAGGCAATGCAAGTACCTCAAGAATGTGGATGAAGAAGTCCCTCGAAATATAAAACGAAGGGTTGGGGTTTGCACTTGATTTTAGGGGGTTGAATCAACTCAGAGAACCTTATCTGGGATTGATGCTGTGAATGTGATAAGGAATATCAGATTGAAATTTCTACAGCTACAGTGCATCAAGCATTTTTTTATTGGCTGCTTAAAGAAGGGTTGTATTCGCTATTTTTAGAGTGGAGTTAAATTAATGCGACAGACTCCCTACTTCTGTTGTCGTTAAAATGATATTCAACCAAATACCTTTGAAGCATTTGGTTAATCAACAACAATGAATTTTTTAATAATATTTTTTGAAGGTAAATTTAAATGAAGAAAATAAATACCATTTAAATTGTTTTCAAACACAATTTTTGGCTCATAAAATTCTGAATAGTAAACCATTTCTCCCAACAGGTTATAAATTGATGTTGAAAGAATCTGACTTTTATCTCCCTCATAGGATAAGTTGAGTGCTTCTTTTGCAGGATTAGGATAAATAGCTAGTTTAGCTATATCTAGCACAGATTTTTCTATTGCAATAATGGCAGAGTACTTAAATTGCCCATTAAAGTCAGTCTGTTTTATACGGTAATAAGAAATATCATCATACTGCCCTTCATCAATATAAGAATAATTCTTAATTGAGGTTGAATTACCCCCTCCATCAACTTTAGAAACAATCTGCCAGTTAATTGCGTCTAGACTTCGTTCTATCGAAAAATAATCGTTATTTGTTTCTGTCGCGGTACTCCATTTCAATTCTATGTTTTGATTGTTACACTTGCCTGTAAATGATAGTAATTCAATAGGAAGTGGTCGTCCGCGTGGTGTAGAAGTAATGCATTCTGGATTGTTGTAGATGATGCCTGAATAAGTAACAACTGCTCCGCCTGTAGAAAGCTGTCGGCCAGCGAGAAATAAAGAAGCTCCTGAGCCACAAGCTCCACCATGGGAAAGAAATGTTCCTTTTAAAACTGCACCTGCACCTATACTAATAGCTCCAGTGGGAACTCCCGCTCCGCCAATCCAAAAAACATTACATCTACGTGCTCCATTAATTAAAATCATTTTTGCTTGTGCACCTATAGTAATGGCACCAGCAAACTTAAAAACAAATATTGCATTGGGATCATTTTTAGCGTCTAAAACCAGAGTACCTCCTAAAGATCCAGCACTGTTTAGGAAATAAACCCCAGCATTTATTGTTTCTCCGCCTGGAGCAACACTTCCAAAAGCTGGCGCATGATCAAGTATGGTATTTGGCAGAGCCATAAGCGAATTATAAGCGTTGTCTATATCTTTTTTCGCTTGTGCTGTACTGGCATCCTCAGTATGACTCTCCCCAATAACAACTGAAGACGCAAAACCACTTACAGCGCCAGCATTTGTACCAATATTGCCATTAATACCAGAAGTGCTCGTATTGGAGACCGCACCTACATTTGTGTAAAGCGCATAATTGGAGAGAACACCCAAAACATCAACAACAGGAGCGGGGCTACAGTCACTTTCACAGAATATTGGAATTGTACAAGTACCAGGAGGAAGACTTACAATAGCACCAGCTCCAGTAACGAGTGCTCCTTCTAAGCTAAGCATTCTTCCTTCAAGAACAGCACCAGCGCCAAGACCAACAGCTCCTACCTTTGCACATAAGGTTCCTTTTATATGAGTACTTGCCGCAACAGAAATGGCTCCATCAGCAATATAAAAAACATTGCAAGATTGTGTTCCTCCAGTTAAATTAACCACTGCACCAGCTCCTACTGTCATTGCACCGTAAAATTTAATTACAAAGAAAGCATTGGGATTTCCTCCCCCGTCAAGAGTGAGGGTTCCTCCTATAGATCCTGCGCTACCTATGGAATAAACTCCAGGTGTAAGCGTTTCGTCATCTCCAAAAGCAGGAGCATGAGTGGAAGGATAGTCAACAAAAAGATCGTTAAGATGGATGTATAACCTAAATAAATCGAATTGACACTGAGTAGTTACAGCATCAGCATTGTATACATTACCATTAAAAAATGGGCGCGCACCAAATCCGCTAATTATTCCAATATTTGCACCAACATCGCCTGTCCAGATGGCTTTCGCTCCATTTGTAACAGCCCCCGCTCCGGTATAACCTTCAAAAGATTCAAGTATCCCTAAGTTAATTGTTTGTCCAAAATTTGCTTTTGGCAAAGTAAATAAGGTAAAGGCCAGTAATAACCAGCGTATATTTGTTTTTGCGATTTTCTCCATATTTTTTTCAAAACTACGTAAAATATCCTTTGAATTATAGGTTGTTGATAAAGTTGTTATTACAACATAAACCTCTGTATTTCAATATTTTGAATGTAGTTAGAATGACTAGATTGGGTTTGGGATGCGAGGTTGTTGTCCGTATTCCGCAATTAATCTTGCATTTGTACCTGAAAAAATCACTTTTAATGGGTTTCTATAATTTTCAAATAGAATCAAAATGCGTTAAATTTCATTTAAGAATATTTTCTATGCCACTAGGCGAGTTGGTTCTGTTGCATTCATTTAAAATGTGGAGATTTTGGGATGAATTGGCAAAATAATCAAACCTAAACCGTTGATTTTGTACGTTTTAACTTTTTATAAAGTGGAGAGTTTTCGTGAATAATGATCAAAAAAATAATTAATGCGACAAAACCTTTTTGTTTTTGTTTTACCGAATTAATGCAACAGAACCATTAAGAGTCTTAGTTTAATAACAAACTATTATTTCATTCTTCTAAAACACGAAAGGTTAAAGCACTTCATTTTCTGGAACATTAGATGTGTTTAATTTGTTGTATTTAGGAGTATAATAAACCTTTTTAAAAAAAAATGGTTACTTTTTCATATCTAGATTGTAGGGTAAGTAATATGAGGAAAACAGCAAGTCTTTTTTTAATTGTGTTTAGCACGATTACTCACTTTTATGGGCAAAACGAAAGTTTTGAATTGCCCGTTTAT
Source organism: Flavobacteriales bacterium (assembly GCA_034112225.1). Lineage (GTDB taxonomy): Bacteria > Bacteroidota > Bacteroidia > Flavobacteriales_E > Vicingaceae. Next base: position 15,218 of record JAWUVT010000173.1, read on the forward strand.
TATGGTCAATTTTTTAATGATCCACAAATTAATGCCATAGGGTTTGATAACGAAACCTTAATCCTGAATCTTGGTCACCGAAGAAACGGAAATAATTTTGGAGGAATTAATACGACTTTATTTTCTGGTCGCTATCAAACAGATGCTAAGAAAAATAATGGACATCATACTTTTGGACTTCAGTTTATAAGTGATAAAGAAGGGTTCTTAATTAGGCGAAATAGAGCTGGAATTACTTATGGGAGACATTTAAAAGTTTCAGAAAAATATCATGTTGCTGGAGGGTTTACTGGAGGGTTTTACAATTTTGCTATTGTTTCAAATGATGTAACAGGAGGAATTAGTAGTTATGCTTTTGATGGAGCCTTTAGCTTGAGTTTCTATAGTGATAAAACTAGAGTTGGGTTAAGTTTGAACCAAATGACCAGTCCAACTTTACAACCCTTAGCTCAAACAATTACCTTAGCGCCACATTTAAATGCGTTTCTAGAGCATGATTTTAGTGTGAGTGAAGATTTTAAAATTACACCAAGTGCATTAGGACGATTTAGTGAATCAACAGCATCTGTCTTTTCTGGATTTTATACCGCATTTGGATTAAGAGCACTATTTCAACAGCACATTATGGGCGGAGTAAGTATGGAATTGGACAATGGTTATTACTTCTTTTTGGGAGGAGTTGATGTTCCATTTTTAAGTTCTCGATTTGATTTTAATCTTTCCTATTTCATGCCTGGTTTAAAAAATGAACGATCCAATGTAAATAAGTACGAACTCTTTATACGATACAAAATAGGAGTTCAAAAAAAAACTAAATAAGGGGTTACTTTTTAAATAGAAGAGTGTAGTCTAATCAACTAAACGATACCACATGAAAACAAAAACAATATTATCAATAATCGCAATCTTTCTTTTAGGATTAACAAGTAAATCAACTTCTGCTGCAGACTGTATTGATTTTCAGGATACTACAGAATTTTTAACAATAGCACCAAGTCAAACTAACTTTGGAGCTACATGGTACTCAAATAATGGAGTTACTTTTAGCTCACAATATTTTGATTGGACAACATTTGGAGATCCTGGAGT
>JAWUVT010000174.1:0-10698 GCA_034112225.1 Flavobacteriales bacterium
ATAGATGATCCTTTTGCTAGGGAAGAATCAGGGCAAAAGGTGTTGAAAATCAGAAAGAAAGGCTATAAGAATGCGTGGGCTATCATTTTAAATTAATTCGAATTAGTGAAGGATCAATTAAAGCTCCATTGAGAATACCAGACCCCTTTATCGCTTCATCTTTTTCGTTTTAGGAGGGATTTTACCTATACGCTTTAGTTACAGACTTGATTGACCCTTAAGAATGATTAATCATTTTTGGTAAGAAATGCCGAGTAGGAAAATTATCCAAGCCCAATCTAATAGGGGGGGGTGTTTGAAATCATCCTGCTTTTTCTTCAATACTGATCGTCATTTCTACAACACCATTTCAGCTTTGTATTTCTTTAAAAGCAAAACGAATTTTGAAATGGTTCTCAATTGAAACAGCGAATTGAATCTGATTCGAAGAACCCCAATATTCAACATCAATTGCTGTCGTTTCTTTTGAAGTTTCAATTCATCAGTAGCTAAAACATGGAAAAAAAATTCATTTTATTGCATAATCGTTCTTATCGTATGTAACATTTTTTGGGGAAGTGATTATTTGCTTCAAGCATCCAACCTCCGTCTTGCGATTTAAATCCTAAGCTTTGGTAATGATCTTTTACCAAATGGTTTTTAGCAGTAGCAATATATTCTCCTTTTAAATGGGAATATCCTTCTTGTCTTGTTATGGCTACAAGAGTATTCAATACGAAAGCTTCCACTCCTCTTTTTAAGACTCTACAACTCATAAACCAAGTGTCTATAAAGAGTATCGTATCACTTATCCTTTTAAGAATTACAGCACATATTAACCCATTGTCACCAAACTTGTCAGCTAAGGAAAAGCAAAAAGTAAAACACTCTCTTGAATTAGAAAGCAGTTCAATTTCGCTTTCAGAATAGCGAATAGATCTAAGGTTAAATTGATTGGAACGTTCTGATAATTGAGCAACGATAGGGGTATTAAACGGATTAAAATCTTCCACTAAAGAAGTCATCTTTAAGCTCTCCAGAAAATCACTTTCATCCGTAATGTTTTTCTTTAGATTAACTCTTTGGGCTTTTACTTGATAACGTGTAGTTCTCTGAGTATCTTCATAAGAAAATGAAACGGTTTCAAAAAGGTTTAATGAGTAAAGAAATTCTAGATAATCTGGAGGGCCCCCTGTCAGTTCTGGAACACATATTTCTGGAATATTTTCCCTCACAATATTTCTGTCAAAAGGATTGTCATTTAAAAACACCATAGCATCAAAGCCAATATTTAATGTGTTTTGTATTTGTCTAAGAGTGTCTGTCTTACTCTCCCTGTTAGCCATAAATACCGAGATACCATCTAAACGAAGAACCATATCTAGATGTTTTTCGAATGGATCTTTAGCAACAGAATCAATGTTTTTACTACAAACAGGAACAATAATACCTCTATTTTTTAATTTTTTTAATCCGTATTTAAAATCTGCAAAGGCCTTCCCTATACCTAAGCTTCCTATCTGGAAATTTTCTATAGCATCAGCCCCAATAATACCTCTCCAAGTCGTAGTGTCTAAATCAATAATTACACATTTCTTAAATTTACCTTGAAATGAGCTAATTAGATGAAGCGTTTTATCGGCTAATAGAGGGATAGCGCCAGGGCTTAAAACCATTTCTGCATTAATATAGATTGAGGGTTGAAAGAAAAGTTCTTTACCTAAACTATTTTGAATAGAAGAAACATCGCAAATGTATAAGTTAGATTTCTTTGAGGCATAATCCATCAAAGAAAAGTTGAGTTTACGAAGTTGGAATAAAAAAGAGGATTCAATCTTATTCGTATAATTACCAAACACCGAATCATCAATTTCAGAATAACTATAAAAAATAATCTTTGCATTTAATTGACTAGAAAGAGTAGAATAAGTCCGCTCTATTAATTCTAATTCATGTAAAGCAAAAAGACTCTGCTCATTCACGTTCCCTTTATTATACTTTCCAAGTAATTTCTGAGAAGATTGAAAAACAATAATTACCGATGGATTAAAGTCATACAATTCTGAAGAAGGGTTTAGAACTTGAAGTTTTATCGGATCACAACCTGCTTCCCAAACCTCTAAATCTAAGCCTCTATTAAAGCCTAAACCGCTTATGCCTTGAGCAAGAAGTTGTGTAGGGAAATCAGCCAAAATAGCAACTTTCATGGATTTAAAGGCTGAAAAATCTTTTTTTAAATTTTTCTTTAAACCTAAAAAATTCGTAGTATTCAATGTCTTATCAATGGGGTTCATAAAAGATCATTTAAGAATTCAATACCCTAAAAATAATGCCTAGAAAACTACTTTACCTTCCCCTTTTGGGGTGAGTAATTAAAAAATATAAAAATACTTATGTAGTTGCTGAGCAATAACAAGAGAGCCCTATGCTCGGGAAATCACCGCGAAATGAAGCTGTAATGTGAACAATATTCGCGCTGTGTTGATCCGAATAGTTCCTCTCGTTTTACTCCCTAAGTTTCACGCACAAATTGTTACCCGATCATATTGGTCAGGTCAACAAATTCTTGAACGCTTAACTGTTCGGGTCTTTTGGTTAAAATTTCATGGTCTTTATTCGACTCGTTTAATAAGCTTTTTAATGATTTTCGCATCATTTTTCTGCGTTGTCCGAAAGCCATTTTAACAATGCCTTTAAATCGTTTTTCATCGCAATCGAGCGTCATTTTTTCGTTTCTAACAAAACGAATAACAGCCGATTGTACCTTTGGTGGTGGATCAAAAACTTCTGGTCCAACGGTAAATAAATATTCTACGTTATAAAAAGCTTGCAATAAAACACTTGTTATTCCATACGTTTTGGATCCTGGTCCTGCAGCAAAACGCTCTGCAACCTCTTTTTGAAACATCCCTACACACTCAGGAATTTGGTCTTTATGATCTAATACTTTAAATAGAATTTGAGTAGAAATATTGTAAGGAAAATTTCCGATCACCGCAAAAGGTTCTTGTTGGGCAATCTCATACAATTCCATTTTTAAGAAATCCCCATAAATAATTTTCCCTTTTAATTCAGGATATTTTTCTGCCAAATAACCGATAGATTCTTTATCAATGTCAATGGGAAAAGTCTCGTAATTTTTATTTTGAATTAAATATTGCGTCAATACGCCCATTCCTGGGCCCACCTCAACCACTTTGTTGTAATGGTCTGTTTGAGAAAGGGCATCAACAATGTTTTTTGCGATGCTTAAGTCCGTTAAAAAATGTTGCCCGAGGTATTTTTTGGCTTTTACTTTTTGCAATAGAATAGGGTTCTTAAAAGTTCTTGTATCTTGCAAAGCTAAACATAACGGTGCGAATGCGATTATTTTATTTACTTCTTCTTCTTTTCTGCACACAGCTTGGTGTTGCACAAAACTTCAATGCCTTAGTAAACACAACCCCTAGAGTTGTTCCTGAAGTGGATTTAACCACATTAAAAGAAAACCAACTCTACATTGCCATGCCTTTTGCTAAAAAGTTGGTCTTGAATCCGGAACAAAAAAAACAATTGAAAGAGAGGGTTGTTATCCAATTACAGCTTGTTTACACGCAATACAAAACGGTACGCTCTTTTGATCAAAAAAAGCTGAACAACAACCGGTTAAAAGCGCTCAACAAATTGGTTCCGAATTTATTTGAAAATAGGTTTTGGGCGTTTGAATTAATCAGCCAAACGAATGGACACTCTAGAAAAGAATGTCATCAAATGTTTCACGGGTTTCTAGTTACGTTCCGCCCAAATGCCTCAAAAGAAATGCTGGCTTCTGAGGCCAATTACCTCACAAAACTAGTGGCAACGATGCTTAAAAAGGATAGCCTTGAAAAGGATAGTACGCCAAAAAAATACAACATCAAAACACATTATGATCAGCAAGTTGGGTATGTCCACGATACCACTTGGTTTCTGGATACCATTCCTCCGCCATCGCCTCCAGATTTTTTCTACCTCCAATCCCTATACAAAGACACCTCTGTTTTAGGGGCTTTTAATAGAAATAAACATTGGAAAGATTTTATTGTGGTTACCGATGTTACAGGAAGCATGTCGCCCTATAGCGCTCAAGTGTTTGTTTGGTTGCAACAACAGGCAGAAAACAAAACCGCGAAGTATTTTGTTTTCTTTAATGATGGAGATGAAAAGCCTTCGATAAAGAAAAAACCTTTAGCAACAAAAGGCATCTATATCACGAAAAACAAAGACCTAGAAACCGTAAGCAACACCGCAGCCAAGTGCATGAAAGGGGGGTCTGGTGGTGGCGAAGGGTTAGAAAATGATATTGAAGCCATTATTGATGGGCTTAAACAATATCCTAGCGCAAAAGAAATCATTCTTATTGCAGACAATATGGAGGCCATGCGAGATTATCAATACATCGAAAAAATTAAAACCCCGGTTAGGGTTATTGCTTGTGGTGCTAAGTATAGAATTAATGTGCAATATTTAGATTTAGCAAGACAAACGAAAGGCTCTGTTCACCTTAAAAATTTGGATGTAATGCACTTAGCGACAATTAAAGAAGACGAACACTTTTTTATTAATGGATTTGAATACCTGTTTAAGAAAGGCAGGTTCCATTCTGTTTACACTTGTGTTTGGGGCCATACAGAGCAAGAACTCAAAGCCTATTAAAGTGCTTATTAACGAACGCCTAATCTAATATCTTATAGAGAATAACATAAGGACCTTCTGCTTGTTGTTGGTTTTCATTTCCGCTTCTTGTTTTAGAAAAAGAAGAAGAAAGTGGACCATTTTTAATTTCTCCAACAACATCAATGTCTTTGTAAACGTGTTTTTGAATCTCCGATTTACTCACTTTTCCTAAAGGAATATTGATAAAAAACGCTACCCCGTCTCTTTCAAAATACAAAACTGGCATTTCCAATCCATCTTTAACAACAGATTGAACAACAATTTTTCCATACATTTTCATGCCTTTTTTTTTAACTTCTCCAGAATCAGAAACCGCATCCAATGAAACTGCTTTTTGTTGGGTACATGAGGCAATAAAAACAACGAGAACAAAGAAAAATAAATTACGCATTCGTATAAAGTTTACTTGATTTTAAGTCTTCAAAAGTATCAATATCATTTAAGGTTTGAAGTAAAGAATAACTTATTTCTTGTTTTCCTAACTCATCTAATGTGGTGTCCAGCAAATCTGACTCGCTCCAAGGTTTATTTTCAAAAATAAAACCGAAAGCTTGCTTGATTCCTATTAAATAATAGCCGCCATCTGCTGCAGGTCCAAAAACGACCTCTTTGCGCTCTAATTCCAGAAAGCCTTGGTGAATTATTTCAGCAGAAATGTCGGGCAGATCAGAACCTATTAAAACAACTTTGTCATAGCCTAGCTCAAATCCATCTTTAAACGCATTGAACATTCTATCCCCTAAACTTTTTCCTTTTTGAACAAATTTTAACGCCTTCCCCCATTGACTACTGTCAACTTTATCAGAAAAATAAATGTGTTGATCAGCTTCCACTTCTTTTACCCCGTTTTCGGTGAGCGTTAACAATTGTTGATACACTTCAAAAGCTTTCTCATTTCCAATCGTTTTTGCTAAGCGTGTTTTCACTTTTCCGAGCACCGCATTTTTTACGAAGACAATTAATAACGTTTTACTCATAAACCTTTTCTCCTTTTGTCAACCATTTTCCCCAAGACTTGTTATAGCCATGAACTTTTAGCGTCTTCTTTCCATTTGTATCATAAACGGAATAGCCCTTGTTGATCCAGTCAAATATTCCTCCAAATAAATTTTGTGTTTGAGTATATCCATTTTGAATGAATACTTCTGCAATTTTTTCACTTCGATACCCGACAGAACAGTACACCACAATTGGTGTTTTCTTGTCTAGTTCAGGGAGTGTTGCGATGTCAAAATCTTCATAGCCAACAAAAATTGCCCCTTTAATGTGACTCACCTCAAACTCTTCTTTTTCCCGTGCATCCAAATACACAATGTTGGGAATGTGAGCTTCATTTAAGACGAAGGCTGCTATTTTTGGCGCACTTCCTTTAGACATGTCTAGTGCCATTTCATGAAAGGAGGTAGGATTCTGCCCACATGCCGAGAGTAAAAATGCTAGTGTGAAAATAGTAAGGAGTTGTTTTTTCATCGTTGTTTATTTTTTTAGCCTTAGAAAACCTCAGGAAGACAGAAAATCAAGTCAATGAACCTTGGCAACTTGATCCTGCCCCAGCAGTACATCCATAGCAATGTTGGCCTAAAATAATAGTTCGTTGAGTCAGCGCTTCGCCATTAAATTCTTTTATGTGTTGAGAGGTAGATGCAACGCCTAATTCTAACATTTGATTAAAATCACAATCAAAAAGTTTTCCATCCCAACCCACAGAAATCGTGTTTCTACACATTACCCCTTCTGCGGCACTTGGGTTAAAAGACTCAATCAATTTATTCATATACTCTTCATACTTTTCTTCTTTCAATAAAAAATCTAAAAAGCGGCTAATCGGCAAATTAGTGATGGTATATAAGCTGTTAAATTCAATGTTAAAAAGTGCTTTAAGCTCTCTCTTGTAATCGGTTTCTAATGCTTTTTGTTCGGGAGGTAAAGCAGCTCCGTTTGGGTTAAAAACCAAGTCCAACGTTAAGCCAGAACCTGCTTTTCCGTATCCCACTTCATTTAATCGCTGCAAGGCTTGTATCGACCTTTCAAAAACACCATTGCCTCTTTGTTGATCTACATTGTCTTTAGAGTAACAAGGCATGGAAGAAACCACGGTAACGTTGTTGTCTGCATAAAATTGAGGAAGGTCTAAATACTTTTTATAGGTTAAAATGGTTAAATTACTTCTTACAATCACTTTTTTACCCAACTTGGATAGCGCTGAAACAAACCATCTAAAATCGGGATTCATCTCTGGAGCTCCGCCTGTTAAGTCTACCGTATGTATTGTTGATGTTTTGGCGGCAGCTAAACATTGCAACAACACGGCTTTAATCATAATCTCTTTTCGGTCAGGCCCCGCATCAACATGGCAATGTTCACAAACTTGATTGCACAATTTTCCTAAATTGATTTGAAGAATTTCTATTGTGGTCGGTTGTAAAGGGAATAAATTGCTTGCTTTTAAGTGTTCAGAAAACTTAACTTCCTTCGTGTTTTCCAGTGTTTTTACTTGGTAAGCTGCTTCAGCTAATCGATGTTCTTCTTTTTGTAATGTTCTCATTTTTTTCCCTTCAGTCCTTTTCGCTTTGCTAAATTCCACAATTAAATTCTTTTAGGATGTCTAACATTTTACAAAAAACAGTTTTAATTTTAAATGAATCTAAATGTCAATAAAAAACACTCATAAACGTTGTATCATCCCTTACAATTTTTACATTTGCAGGACTTATTTATTAAACAATAAACATTCCACACCATGAGCAAAGGATTTTCATCATCTTCAGTCGGAAGAAAAATACTAATGGCCCTTTCAGGTTTTTTCTTGATGTTTTTTTTATTACAACATTTAGTCATCAATATGCTCTCTGTTATTAGTGCAGACTCGTTTAATGAGCTCTCTCACTTTATGGGAACAAACGGTTTAATTCAGTTTGTAATGCAACCCGTTTTATTGTTTGGAGTTCTCTTCCATTTAGGAATGGGAATCTTTTTAGATTTTAAAAACAAAGCCGCAAGACCTATCAAATATGCGATGGATAAACCAAGCGAAAATTCTTCTTGGATGAGCCGGAATATGGTGATTACTGGAATTATGATTCTGTTATTTTTAGGCTTACACTTTTATGATTTTTGGATTCCAGAAATTAACACCAAGTTTGTTGCAGGAGACTGGAGCGGAGTATTACCAGGAGAAGAAGGGTTTCGATATTTTACAGAACTTCAACACAAGTTTGTAAACCCTATTAGAGTGATTATTTACTGTGTTTCTTTTGTGTTTTTAGGCTTACACTTATTCCACGGGTTTCAATCTAGCTTTCAATCCGCAGGATTTAACCACAACAAATACACTCCAATTATTAAAAAGTTAGGAAACATTTATGCAATAGCAATTCCTTTAGGATTTATTTTTATTGCTATTTTCCACCACTTAACTTCACATTAATCTTTTACCTTTAGAACATGTCAAAATTAGATTCAAAAACACCAAAAGGTCCAATTAAAGATAAATGGACGAACCATAAAAACGACATTAACTTGGTGAACCCTGCCAACAAGCGTCATATCGACATTATTGTTGTGGGAACTGGTCTGGCTGGTGGAGCTGCTGCTGCATCGTTAGCCGAAATGGGATATAAAGTGAAAGCTTTTGCTTATCAGGATTCTCCTCGTAGAGCTCACTCTATTGCTGCTCAAGGAGGGATCAATGCTGCAAAAAACTATCAAAACGATGGAGATTCTACTCACCGACTGTTTTACGATACAGTAAAGGGAGGAGATTATAGAGCTAGAGAGGCAAACGTATACCGTTTGGCAGAGGTTTCCGCAAACATTATTGACCAATGTGTTGCTCAAGGGGTACCTTTTGCAAGAGAGTACGGAGGTTTATTAGACAATCGCTCTTTTGGAGGGGTATTGGTTTCAAGAACTTTTTACGCAAAAGGACAAACGGGACAACAACTTTTATTAGGCGCTTATTCTGCAATGAATAGACAAATTGGTAAAGGAAAGATTACCATGTATAACCGTCACGAGATGATGGACATTGTAAAGGTAGATGGCAAAGCACGAGGAATTATTGCTCGTAACATGATTACTGGAGAAATTGAAAAACATTCTGCTCACGCGGTTGTCATTGCTTCTGGTGGTTATGGAAACGTTTTCTTTTTGTCTACCAATGCCATGGGGTCTAATGTAAGTGCTGCTTGGAAAATCCATAAAAAAGGAGCTTACTTCGCAAACCCTTGTTATACTCAAATTCACCCAACGTGTATTCCTAGGGCTGGAGATTTCCAATCTAAATTGACATTAATGTCAGAGTCGTTGAGAAATGATGGAAGAATTTGGGTTCCAAAAAATATGGAAGATGTAATGGCTATCCGTGAAGGGAAGAAAAAGCCTACAGAGTTAACTGAAGACCAAAGAGATTATTATTTAGAAAGAAGATATCCTGCATTCGGAAACTTAGTGCCAAGAGATGTTGCCTCTCGTGCAGCCAAAGAAAGATGTGATGCTGGTTACGGTGTTAATGCAACAGGTGAGGCTGTTTATTTAGATTTTAAGGCAGCAATTAACCGTTACGGAAATGAAAAAGCGCACGTTTTAGGAATTCACAACCCTAACGATGCTAAAGTATTAGAATTAGGAGAGGGCGTTATCGAAGAAAAATATGGGAACCTTTTCCAAATGTACGAGAAGATTATTGATGAAAATCCGTACAAAACACCAATGATGATATACCCTGCAGTTCACTATACAATGGGTGGTATTTGGTGTGATTACAACTTAATGACAACTATCCCTGGTTGTTATGCTGCTGGAGAAGCCAACTTCTCTGATCACGGAGCCAACAGATTGGGAGCTTCTGCATTAATGCAAGGTTTAGCGGATGGTTATTTCGTATTGCCTTATACGATTGGTGATTATTTAGCGGATGACATTAGAACAGGAGCCATCTCTACAGATTTACCGGAGTTTAACGCTGCGGCTAAAGAAGTAACAGATCAATTAGAAAAGTTAATCAACATAAAAGGAACAAAATCTGTTGACTCTTTTCACAAGAGGTTAGGAAAGGTAATGTGGGATAAAGTTGGAATGTCTCGTAACGCTAAAGGGTTAACTGAAGCAATGGATGAGATTAAAGCAATTCGTGAGGACTTCTGGAAAAGCGTTCGTATTCCTGGAGTAATGAACGAATTGAATCCTGAATTAGAGAAAGCAACAAGAGTAGCTGATTTCTTAGAGTTAGGAGAGCTTTTCGCAAAAGATGCTTTAGCAAGAGAAGAGTCTTGTGGAGGTCACTTTAGAGAAGAATCTGTTGAGTTAGACGGAGAACAAAAAGGGGAAGCCAAAAGAAATGACAAAGACTTTGCTTATGTTGCTGCTTGGGAATATAAAGGAGATCCAAGAGATGCAGTAATGCACAAAGAAGAATTAGAATTTAACGATATAGAACTGAAACAGAGAAGTTATAAGTAAATAGTTTTTAGTTAAGAGTTACTAGCCACTAGAGTAATGGATAAAATAAAATCATACAAAGATCTATTGGTTTGGCAAAAAGGAATTGAAATTGTGCTACTAGTTTATAAAATAACTAGCTCTTTTCCTGATGAAGAAAAATTTGGTTTAACATCTCAACTAAGAAGGGCTGCAGTTTCAGTTCCTTCAAATATTGCAGAAGGTTGGGGAAGAGGAACAAAAGCTCAATATGCACACTTTTTAAAGATATCGAGAGGTTCTTTACTGGAGATTGAGACGCAATTGCTTATAAGTGAAAAATTAAATTATACAAACAACGAAAACAACATATTCTCTTTAATAGATGAAGAAAGCAAAATGCTGAACTCATTGATTAAAAAAGTTGAGAGCTAGTTACTAAAAACTAGTCCCTAAAAACTTAATAAAATGGATTTAACGCTAAAAGTTTGGAGACAAAAGGATAAAAACGATAAAGGTCGTATGGAAACATATCCCGTGACAGGAATTTCTGAGCACGCATCGTTTTTAGAAATGCTTGATGTATTAAACGAGCAATTAATTACA
>JAWUVT010000175.1:0-9343 GCA_034112225.1 Flavobacteriales bacterium
CCTTCATGTTTTGGCAGATAAAGGGCCAAAATATTTTTTTGAAACCGTTGAGTTAATTCCTAGAGACGCCCTAAAAGGATTGCTAGAGAAGGCGGATAATAAACAATTAACACCCCTTCATATTTTGGCAAAGAAACAATCGAATCAATTTTTTAAAACCATTGAATTCCTGAGTGATAAAAATGGAATCGGAGCCAAAAATCTAATGGAACTGTTAGTGATGCGTGATATAAATCAAGATACAGCCCTTAATATTTTGGCAAGTAGCGAAGTGTCAGAACAATTTTTTAAAACCATTGAATTCATGAGTGAGGGAAATGGAATCGGAGCCAACAATCTAATGGAATTGTTAGCGATGAGTAATAAAGATCGAGTAACACCCCTTCATTATTTGGCACATAGAGTGCCAAAACAATTTTTTAAAACCATTCAATTCTTGAGTAATAAAAATGTATTTGGAGCCGGAAAATTAATGGTATTGTTAAATATGGTTGCTGTAGAGCAATCTACACCCCTTGATGCTTTGAGAGAGAAAGAACTAAAACAATTTTTTATAACCTTTCAATTCCTAGCAGGTCTATTGCCTCAAGAAGAGCTAATAGCTTTACTAGAGAGAGGGAATAAGCAGCAATGGACACCCCTTCATTCTTTGGCAATTAAAGGACCAGAATATTTTTATAAATTTGTTGAATTCCTGACAAATACAATAAGATATAAAAATGACATAAAAGGATTACTAGAGCGCGCGAATGTCAATCAATGTACACCTCTTCATTTTTTGGCGCGAAATGCTCCAGGACATGTTCTTGGAATCATTCAATTACTAAGAAGTTTACCTAAAGCAGACCTAGATGAATTACTGGAGAAGGCTGATATAAATAACATTACACCCCTTGGTGTTTTGAAGGAAAGTGCACCAATACAGTATGATGAAATCATGAAATTGCTGAAGGATAAAAATTCATTAGATAAAATGAAGAAGTAATGATGAAACAACTAATAACTAAGCTACAATCTTAAATTGGACGAATTATAGGTGATGACAGATGAAGTGGTAGAACAGTTTTATGAAGCCATTCAATCAATAATAGCTATGAATAAACAATCAGAAAAGAAAATGGTCTAGGTTTTAGTGAAAGCTCTGAGGTAATTCTCAGGGCTTTTTTTATTTTAAAATCTGTCTCGTTCTGAAAGAAGTTGACATAAAAACGACTTATTTATAAATGAAGTCGTCAACGCGATTGCAATTTAGGTTTTAAATTAGGTGTAGTATCTTCAGGTAGGAAAAGGAGAGATGATAAGTTTGACACACTTTTGTTTACACTGCCGACTCCTTTAGAAATAAAATGAAGAGGAATTATTGAAATAGCGGATTAAGAAAAGTAGTCGTATTTTTGTTGGGTAGTCCGCTTTTCGGTTGATTGATCTGGTTGAATCATTTTACGTTACTGGAGTGGAAAAGTGAATAAAAAGTCACATATCCAAATCCCAAAAATAATAGAATATGAAAAGGAATTAACACAAAATCTTGATAATAGAAAGCCGAAAGAATCCCTCCAAGAAAATAGAGCGTCATTAAGAATTCTAATACGGTTAGAAAGCTGACACTACTAACCAAGTATTTATTCTTTTGCCAAGTGTCTTTATTTTCGAGGATGTTAAACTTAGGCGTTCTAATGAATGGAGATTTCTTTCCCATATACCCTTCTATTACAGCAATGGCATTGTGCAGTGATAGCCCCATAGAAACAGAAAGGAACAGCGGGAATAGAAAGACAAAATGAGCAAATGCTTTCAACTTATTTTTATACCCACTAGAAAGAGAAACAAAGTAATAGATACTTAAAAAGAGGACACTTGAAATAAAAAAGCCCCCTAACTTAAAGAGTACTGCATATTCAATAAAGTTGTTTTTAATCATGAGCATAGGAATGCTTAAAACAGAAAGCAAAACAATGCAAATAAAGATAGAGCTGTTCATGAGGTGAAACAAGGCATGGAGCTTTGTATTAAAAGGAAGTTCTTTATTCTTCAAGACTTTTAGTAAGTTTTTTCGAGTACATTCTGCAGCCCCTTTAGTCCATCTAAATTGTTGATTTTTAAGTGCGTTCATTGCTGCTGGCAATTCTGCTGGAGAGCCTAATTCTTCTAAATATTTAAATTTCCAATGTTTTAATTGAGCGCGGTAGCTTAAATCTAAATCTTCGGTTAAGGTATCGGCTTCCCAACCACCAGCATCTTCAATACACGATTTTCGCCAAATACCCGCTGTGCCATTGAAGTTTATAAAGTGATTTCCGAAATTTCTCCCTGATTGTTCTACAGTAAAATGTGCGTCTAAACCAAAAGCTTGCAAGCGAGTAAGTAAAGAATAGTCTTTATTTAAATGTTCCCATTTGGTTTGAACAACCCCAATTTTTTCATCAATAAAATGAGGCAATGTTTTTTTAAGAAAAGAAGGGTCAGGTAAAAAATCTGCATCAAAAATGGCAATAAATTCACCCTTACAAATTTCCATTCCTTCCTTTAAAGCTCCTGCTTTGTAGCCTGTTCTATTTGCTCTGCGGTGTTGGTAAATGTTGAAGCCTAAGCGTTTATATTCAGCTACTTTTTTAGCAACAAGATCAACTGTTTCGTCAGTAGAATCATCTAAAATTTGAATTTCAAATTTAGCCTTAGGGTAATCAAATTTTGCAATAGAATCAATTAAGCGATCAACAACATACAGCTCATTGTACAGTGGCAATTGAACCGTTACAAAAGGAAGGTCAGCTTCTTGAATAGGATTGGGTTGGGCCTCGTTTTTATCTTTTCGGAGATAGTTAATTACCAAATTAAGCTGTACAATGCTGTACAAAAAAATGAAGGAAAGCGTTAGTCCGTAGATAATGATGAGTATGATTTCCATTTTATTTTTTATTTCCGTCATTGCAAGCGAAGCGTGGCAATCTCAGAGTTAAGATTGCTTCAGACTTTTGCGTACAAAAAATAAGGGCAATGACGTATTTTTTTCTTTCTATTAAATGTATTTAAAAATTGTTGTAATTATTTTATAACCTGCGCCAATTGTGCCTTTAACAGTTCCCGATACTTTAGAAAACCCTATTCTTACCCGATAACTTACCGGTACCTCACACGTTTTTAGTTGCTGTTTCGCGGCTTTAACTTGCATTTCAACTGTCCAACCATAGGTTTTATCCTTCATGCCTAAAGCAATTAAACTGCTATATTTTATGGCTCTAAAAGGCCCTAAGTCGGTATAATTAACGCGATAAAATAGTTTCAATAAAAAAGTAGCGAGCCAATTGCCAAAAACCTGTTGAGGAGTCATGGATCCTTTTTCTAACTTGCCTAAGGCCCGAGAACCAATCACCATATCCATCTGTTGATCCAAAATGGGAGCAATTACAGCTATCATTTCTTCAGGATAATCCGAATAATCAGCATCTAAAAAAACAACAAGGTCAGGTTTTATTTCTTTTTGTGCAATGTGGTCCATTCCTTTTAAGCAGGCATTGCCATAGCCCTTCTTTTTTTCTTCTAAAACAAGAGCCCCTGCAGCCTGTGCGTTCCTTGCAGTTTTATCCGTAGAATTGTTATTGACCACAATAACTTCTCTGATCAATCCTTTTGGAATGTCATGGACTACCTTGCCAACGGAGTTTTCTTCGTTAAAAGCAGGGATAATTACATCAATAATTGGTTTACTCTCCATACTCTATAATCTCAATATAATCCCCTTTAGCGTTAAGTTTAACCCAAGTTCCTTTTTTAATGTCGTTCATAAAATGGCCGACATCAACCGGTTTCCCGTCTTTATAAATGTGGTGAAACCCTGTTTTAACATGGTCCGTGTAATGCCCTTCATTCGTTTTTTGGCCAATTTCATTATAAAAAACCCACCAATCCCTTTTGATGTTGTTTAAATAATGGCCTTCCGATTTTTTATTCCCGTTTTCGAAATAAGTAATCCAAAAGTAATTTTTATTTCCATTTTCTATCCATCCTTCTTCCTTCATTTTTCCATTAGAAAAATAAGTTTTTTTATAAGATTTACCAGTATTCGTTATGGGTAGCGTTTCTTTATTTCTGTTTGCAGGCTCTTGAGCCAACAGGTTTACAGGAGTAAAGAGCAGGATTAACCCCAAAGAAAGAAGTGGTGTTAATACTTTCATTTTGTTGGTTTTGCAATGACTACCCTAAAATTTTCTGGAGCTAAGATGGTAATTCCATTTTTATCCCAATAGGGTTTTTTAGACTTTATCGGATCAATATTTTCATTTTTTAAGGCACTTATTATTTCATTAAACGGATGTTCAGCAGCTGTATAAAAGTCAATTAAATCATCATCGTCAGGTTGATGTTTCGGCTTTTCATCAGAAGAAGTAAATTCCAATTGCCAAGTTTCATTTTTCATCCCTAAAAAAACGCCATTATAATTGTCATGATTTTCAAATGGTCCTAAAATATCAAAGCCTAAAACTTGATTATAAAAGTGAATAATTTCTTTCAAGTTTTCAGTATGTCTAGCCATTCTAAACTTCATTTTTAAGATTTAAGGAGATTCCATCTTTTCCAATTAAAATAGGATTCTCTAGAATTCTCCCATCTTCAGGCGCATTTTCTAATTTCAAAACTCCTCTTGGACAAACAGCTGCACAAACCCCACATCCAACACAGGAAGAACGAACAATGTTTTGTCCGATTTGAGCATAAGCTCTAACATCAATACCCATTTCACAATACGTTGAACAATTCCCACAAGAGATGCACTGCCCTCCGTTGGTTGTAATTCTAAACCGAGATTTAAACCGTTGCACTAACCCTAAATATGCCGCTAGCGGACAACCAAACCTACACCAAGCTCGATTTCCTAAAATGGGATAAAACCCTGTTCCAATAACGCCTGCAAATATGGACCCTATCCAGAAGCCATACCAACTCTGTATGGAGTAGGTATCTATTCCGAAAATAGTTTTTGCTCCAGAAAAGTAAGAGTAGAGTGTTGCCCCCGTCATGACAACTGCAAAAACTAATACCAAATGAATCATATACCGTTCAAACTTCCAAACCTTTAAGGTTTTATTGGACAAATGCCGATAAGGATCTCCTAATGTTTCGGCTAAACCACCGCATCCACAAACCCAACTGCAATACCATCTTTTTCCTAAGAAATAAACCATTACAGGGATGACAATGACGGTTAATACAATTCCCCAAACGAGCATAAACATTCCTAAATGACCACTGTCTAAAAGACTGTCAATATTCCAGTCAAAAAAGAAGGTGTAATTCAATGGCCACGCATTTTTAAAATCATACCAAGGATGATTAAACCGAACTAATAATTCTGGAATTAAAAAAGCAAAAGCAACTTGAAAAAACAAAACCACTGTTGTTCTAATTACCTGGTAGAGGTTGTGGCGGTATTTTACATACATTTTTACCGCAAAAACTGTCATTACCGAACAGTAAATTAAACCATACATAAACCACTGGCTCGCAGGGTTTCCGCTTAATACTAAACTGATTTTATTGGTGGTAAGAATCGGGTTGATGATTAAATCAGGAAAGAAGTAGAGTAGAAAATAAAAGGTAACAAAGAAAGTTGCGGTTACAATACCTCCGATTCCTCTATTGGTTGCTGAGTGTTGAAATAGGGCATTGTTTTTTATTCCTGCAGGCCCCATCAAAATAAAATCAGGAACAATGTAAAGTAAGCCTCCAATTATTGCCAATCCGAAAGTTAAAAAGAAGGCGAGCCATTGGTTGTTTTTAACTGGACTGTCAATAGAGGCTTGCAATAAAGGATAAGTAAAATCTTTATGCGTTGAGCTCCAACTCGTCCAGATTACCTTGCTCCATTCCGCATTAATTTTTTCCTCTTGATTTCCTGCTGTTTGCCACAGTTGAATTTGGTCTTGATGCATTTGACTGGATTGTTCGGCCAATTCAATGAGTTTTGATGATAACCCAAAAGCGTTAAATGTCTTTCCAATAATTTCGTGTTGAGCAGTCTCAATAAAAATTTCACTTTTAATCCCTTTATTGCTTACCCATTCATCAAATGTATCTTGATTAACGGTGTAGTCGCCCACAAAAATGCTTGCAATAAAGAAGGCAAAACCTGTACTACAAATCAATAAGCCTATGTTTTTTATTAATTTCATCATCTAGTTATTAGCAAAAATTCGTTTCCAACTTCTTCTTTTTGGTTTTAGTGTTGTTCCATTCTCTTGGTTGTACTGTCCTACAATTTGGTGTTCATATTGCTTGTAAAACTCAGGATCAAAGTTAGCGTCCTTTAAGTGGAGCAGGATGTAATTCATGTCTTTTTCACCATTGATCCATCGTTCACAAACCTCATGTCGCATTCTAATTCCAAAAGTGTTAATGCCAATTAGTTTTTTAGAGGTTTTGTCATAAACGAGGTGTAAACAGATTTCTCCGTTTTTATGCTCCCAATAAAAATCAGCTTCATGCTCTTGGAGTTCATTAAAAACCCATCCGTAGGTTTGATATTCAATATCAAAAAATTTAGCAGAATTAAACCACATTCCAGGGTGATAAGCTGTTTTATTTCCACAAAGTGTTTGTGCTAAGGTTTCCCCCATCATTCTTCCGGTGTACCAAACCTGTTCTAAATTTTTTCTTCCTGTAGGATGTTGATGAAACTCTGCACAATCTCCTAAAGCATATACATCTTTGCTATTTGTTTCTAAGAATTCATTCACTAAAACGCCTCTATTTAAAGCAATACTACTGTCTTTAATAAAATCTACATTTGGACTTACACCAGCAGTTAAACCAACAAACTGGCATTCTATTTCTTCGCCATTTTTGGTAACAATAGCTCTTGCTCTGCCATTCTCATCAGAAAGTATTTCTTGAAGTTCGGTTTCAAAACGCAGATCAACATGGTGTTTTTTGAGGTGTCGAGAAATAAGTTCTCCCTCTCTTTTTGGTAAGACTCCTCCCCAAAATCGATCTTCTCGAACTAAGAAAGTCACTTCAATTCCTCTGGATAAAAACATTTCTGCCATTTCAACACCAATTAAACCTCCGCCAACAATTACAGCACGTTTAGTTGTAGGAGAGTATTTCTCCATCGTTTCTAAATCTTGATAAGAATATAAGCCTTGAACGGCCTCTAAGTCTTGGCCTGGCCAACCAAACTTATTCGATTTAGACCCTACAGCTAAAACAAGTTGGTCGTAACGCATGGTGTTTCCCTCCGAAAGTTTTAAGGCCTTTTTCTCAGTATCAATGTGTTTCACAAACCCGCGAACTAAATTGATTTTGTTTTTTGCCCAAAACCAATCTTCATAAGGTTTGGTATGCTCAAACTTCATATGCCCCATATAGATATACATTAAAGCTGTTCTCGAAAAAAAATGATCCGTTTCGCTAGAAATTACCGTAATTTTTTTAGCGCTATTCTTACGGATATGTCGAGCTGTGGTTATTCCTGAAATGCCATTGCCAATAATTACTACGTGTTCCATAAAGGGGTCTAAAGTTATGAGACAAAATAAGAAAGATTGATGGACTTGTGATGTCTTTTTTTGGACATTCATGAACAACTTCTATTTAGCACTATTTCTTTTTGAAGAGGAGAAGGATTTCGTTTGGATGTCCTTGACTCCTATGCTAAATAATTGAAGGCCGTTGCCCGAAGTAAATGTTCTAATTAGATGAACGCGAATAAAATGGACGTGTTGGCGCAAGAAAAATCGAGCATCCATTTTATGGACAATCGCTATCTGGTAAATGTGTTACTTTGTAACTTAATTGAACACCGTTATGAATCGCTTCACTTTTCTTTTTTTAATCACCCTGTTCGGTTTTGCCTCTTTATGTGATGCACAATCAGCTGAGCAGAATAAAACCATACAAGAATATACACCCTCGGTGTTAATGGCTAAAGGACAAACTGAATTTAAGTGGTTTAATAGTATTTATACACAAACCCATTTTTTTAATGCCGAAGGATCAAAAGCAAGTGCAGGAGGCAGAAGTACCTTCTTCACCTCTATTGCTGAATTTAATTATGGAGTTGCTCCTCGGGTAACTTTAGGAGGAGAAATGTGGTTTCGATCAAGTGCTATTGGCCCAACAAACGCTAGTCCAATGCAAGTGTTAACTTTTACCAATTCTACGCAATCAAGATCAGCAATTAACTTGGCGGGATTAAAAGTTAAATTTAATCCCATAAAAAAATGGAGTCGCTTTAGTGTTCAAACGTCCTTGTTGTTAAGCGTTCTTTCAGATCCTGAGAGTGCGAAGTTAAACCGACCTTTCTTGGACAACAACCGGCATTTATGGATTACAAAGTTTTTGGCAGACAAAAAGTTGTCCAGTAAGTTTCAGTTGTTTGCGCAGCTTTCCACTTGGGTAAGCATAGATAAGAATTTGGCGAGTGAAGATTCTGGAGTTGCTACCCCATTTGACTTGTTTTTGAGTTATTTTCCCACTCCAAAAATTACCATTTATTTCCAAAGCCAATTTTGGCCCTCTCTTGGTACTAAAGGAATTTCCTCTTACTTTGTTCAAGAAGGTCTTGGGTTAAAATATCAACTCTCTAAAGGAGTAGAAATCGAAAGTTCTTATACCCTGTTTGTTGCAGGAGAAGATACTGGAGCGGGTCAGACTTTTAACTTAGGGCTTAGGGTTCTACATTAGTAGTAATGCCACAATAAGGCAGGTTACAATCCTTTTAATAGACATTACTACCGCATGAAGCTAGTTGGTTTTGACGGAAAATATTCGTGTTCTAATGTTTTTTTTTAGAAAATAAAGACGGTACTCTTTCTTAAATATCTGTTTACCCAAACTCTGCTATTCATTCGTTAACGCTTCACTTTAATTCCGAGAAAGAAGACGCCGTTCACCTAGAAATTACCAATGCTTTAACACAACAAGTACTACAGGAAGCTGTAAGGATTATTGCAGGTTTAACGACTCAAGTTTTTGATTTAGAAGGTCTACCAAGTGGGCGTTTTTTATTTCGATTAAAGTGAATGGTAAAGTTTATAGCGAAAAAGTACTTAAGCACTAGTTTTCCTAAACCTGCAAATTTATTCATCTAATAAATTTAGAAGGCTCAGCATCAGAGGATTTGTCTCTTAAGTAAGTGGGCTTAAATCGTTTAAATTCCTTTTCTAAACAGGTATATCGGCAATTGTATAGCGGAGTTTTAATTAATGTATACTTTTGGCTAAATATTTGAATCCCCGAAGAATAAAAAAACACTATGAAAAGAATTCTACCCTTTGTAATCATTGCCGTATTGTTTGCTGCATGTAAATCATCAACAAAGCAACTCGAAAGAGGAGAATATGAT
>JAWUVT010000176.1:0-17644 GCA_034112225.1 Flavobacteriales bacterium
AATGTGTGCGGACAAATCAATCCATTCAATTCAGCAATCTGTTATTCCACCACGTCTCCAAACAAATCAAAGTCGCTTGCTCCCGTAATTTTTACCATTGCATAATCCCCAATTCTAACAAAATTATTTTCAGTTGTCACGATCACTTCGTTATCTACCTCTGGCGAATCAAATTCAGTTCTCCCTATAAAGGAGCCTCCTTCAGCTCTATCAAACAACACTTTTAGTGTTTTTCCAATCTTTTCTTCATTTAACGACAATGAAATGTCTTGTTGAAAATCCATTACTTCCTGAGCTCTTGCTTGCTTTTCATCATCAGGGACATCGTCTTCTAACTCATAAGCTGCAGTATCTTCCTCATGAGAATAGGTAAACACGCCCAAACGATCAAATTTCATTTCAGCGATCCAAGCTTTCATTTCTTCAATATCTGCTCTTGTTTCTCCAGGAAAACCAACAATAAAAGTGGTACGAATTGCAATTCCAGGAATCAAAGTACGCACATCATTAATTAGTTTGGTAGTTTTCTCTCTAGTTGCTCCACGCTTCATTGCTTTTAACATATTGTTAGAAGCGTGTTGTAATGGAATATCCAAATAATTACAAACTTTTGGATTTACTTTCATTTCTTCAATAATTTCCATTGGAAATCCGGTTGGATAGGCATAATGTAAACGAATCCATTCTATGCCTTCCACTTTAGAAAGTTCTTTGAGCAATTCTGGTAATTTTCGTTTCCCATAAATGTCTAACCCATAAAAAGTTAATTCTTGAGCAATTAAAATGAGCTCTTTAACTCCTTTGGCTGCTAAATTTTTAGCTTGCAACACTAAGTCTTCAATTTTAATAGAGATGTGTTTTCCTCTCATTAATGGAATGGCACAAAATGCACATTTACGATCACAGCCTTCAGATATCTTTAAAAAAGCATAATGACTCGGTGTTGTAATGATACGTTCACCAATCAACTCATGCTTATAGTCTGCGTTTAATGTTTTTAAAAGTTTAGGCAACTCTCGTGTTCCAAAAAAAGCATCTACTTCTTTTATCTCGTCTTCTAAGCCTTCTTTATAACGCTCAGACAGACAACCTGTAACAAACAATTTATCTACCTGTCCCTCTTTCTTAGCCTTAGCATATCGTAAAATTGTATTTACGGACTCCTCTTTGGCATTATCAATAAACCCACAGGTATTAATAATTACAATTTCAGAATCATCTTGTTTCGCTTCATGTTCAACTTCAAAACCATTGGCTTGTAATTGAGTCATGGTTACTTCCGAATCGAAAAGGTTTTTTGAGCACCCTAAAGTGATAACATTAACCTTATTTTTTTTTAGTGTTTTTGTCTTCAAAATCTATTTATTTTATAACGTCTAAGAAACTTTTAACAGCTTTCCAATATTCTTTATGATCTCCAAATTTTTCCCATAATGCTCTTGACCCGTGTTTGCCCATTTTAGTTGGTAAAAAAAGTGCGATTTGTTCTGAAGGAATTGCTTCCGAAATTTTCCACCATTTCTTTTTTTCCAACTTAGCTGAAGTAATAAAAACTGGGATCTCAATTTTTTTAGCACTTTGCTCAATCCAATCTGCTGGCTTCCCCATTTTCTTATAATATTCACCTGGTGAAAAAGCCAAAACAGCACCTATATCATCTCTTTCTCCTGCAATTTTTAAAACTAATCCAGCCGAATATGAACTTCCCCAAATGATTAGCTGTGAGGCTTTCGTATACTTCTTTTTTGCGAACTCAATGGCTGCAACGATGTCTATTTCCGCATCAACATAAGTTGTTCCTAACTTCTTCTCAACTGCACGCGTAAATGTTTCATTCACTACCTCATTTACTTCACCTCCACTTCGCTGATCAACTGCAATACAATTAAAGCCTAGCGCATTTAATTTGGGTGCAATCTCTTTATACTCTCCTCTACTCCATCCAGCTTGATGAAACAATAAAATCAACGGTGCTGTTTCAGGATTTGAAAAATAGCTATCTGCAGTGATCTCTAATCCATCCGAAGAATTAAAGTTCAATTTTTCTTGTGCGAATATCTGTAGTGATAAGGCAACAAATAATATCAAAATGAAATTTTTCATAATATCAATTTAAAAAACAAAATTACGGATTAAAACGCTCGAATAGCTCTTACTGAACATGTCATGTATTTACGTGCAGGAATTTGAAAACTTTGCCCTCCTTTTTTGAAATTATGTACCCAAGCTGAATGAGATGGAATAGCTATATTTTCATCTCTTTTATAAGCTTCGGTAGAGCTCCAATAAGAATTCCCAATAGTTCCATTATCCCCAATCTGATGAAAAACATTCCCCCCATTCTCTAAAGCTATTTTATCAATTATCTTTCTGTTTTTATACATCATATTAAGCTCTTCACGAGAAGGTAAATACCAATCGCCATAAGTTATTTCATTTTCTGTAACTTGTAATTCATTGCAAGCAGCTCCAGCATAAATTCTTCCATTGCCATAACCTAAAGCAGCAATAATAATTGAAGTATTCATTTCTCCAGAATAAGGACCATCTCCTAAAGATAGTAAAATAGGGTTTTCTGGAGTTGGAGACTCAAATCCCTCCTCAACCGTTTTAAATTTGGTATCCCACATTAAAAATTGAGGATAGTCCGCTTTGGCGCAAACTAATCCATGCTGACCACTATCCTCTAACCAAAAGATAATTCCACCTTGTGTAAAATCACCAACAGTGTAAGTTTTAACGTCTTGAGAAAACCCTTGAAACCACAAAGTTGTAAAGAAAATTAATAGTACGTTTTTCATAGAAATTGTGATAAAAAAAATAGATTCTTCATCTCTATCTGAAGATACTTCAACAGGCTCAGTGTGACAAGTCATTATTAAGAATGACAGCGTAGAAATAGAGGTCAATCATTAATATAAATTATGTCTATTACGCTTTAAAGAGAGAGTCTACAAACTCATTTTTATTAAAAACTTGCAAATCTTCTACCCCTTCTCCAACACCAATGTATTTTACTGGAATTTTAAATTGATCTGAAATACCAATGACAACCCCACCTTTAGCAGTACCGTCTAATTTAGTAATGGCTAAAGCGTTAATTTCTGTCGCTAATGAAAACTGTTTGGCTTGTTCGTAAGCATTTTGTCCTGTAGATCCATCCAACACCAATAAAATCTCATGGGGTGCAGAAGGAATCACTTTCTTCATTACATTTTTGATCTTAGACAACTCATTCATTAAGTTCACCTTGTTGTGTAACCTTCCTGCGGTATCAATAATAACGACATCCGCATTTTTGGCTTTGGCAGATTGTAAGGTGTCAAAAGCTACAGAGGCAGGATCAGCATTCATTCCTTGTTCAACAATAGGAACGCCTACTCTTTCTGCCCAGATCTTTAATTGATCAACTGCAGCTGCTCTAAACGTATCAGAAGCACCTAACACTACACTTTTTCCCTGTTGCTTTAATTGATGTGCTAATTTACCAATGGTAGTTGTTTTGCCAACTCCATTGACTCCAACGACCATAATGACATAAGGCTCTTCTTGTTCTGGAATTGTAAATTGATCGTAATCACCTGTATTGTTTTCAGCTAACAAACTCGCAACCTCTTCTCTTAAGACTTTATTTAATTCTGAAGTTCCTAAGTACTTATCCTTGGCAATTCTTTCTTCAATTTTACCAATAATTCGTAGGGTGGTATCAACACCAACGTCGGACATTACCAAAATTTCCTCTAAATTATCTAGGATTTCCGCATCAACAGTAGATTTACCACCGATAGCTCTGGTTAATTTCGAAAAAAAGCTTTGCTTGGTTTTATCTAAACCTTCATCCAAAACCTTTTTCTTTTCCTTCGAGAATATATTAAAAAATGCCATTACTTAAATGATTAAAAAAAAAGCTTCTTTCGAATCCGAAAGAAGCTTTAAAATTACACAAAAGTGTATTTATTTCTTTGCAAAAAAGTCGTTTACTTTTTCTTTGGTAACAATACTTTCTTTGAAAGCATAAGCTCCAGTTTTTTCAGACTTAACCATTTTTATAACTTTAGTTAAGTTCTTTCCTGCTTTTTGTAACGATGCAACGGTTTTCTTAGCCATAACTTATTATTTTATTTCTTTATGTACAGTAACCTTTTTAAGAACTGAGTTGTATTTTTTCAACTCCATTCTATCAGGCGAATTTTTCTTATTTTTTGTAGTAATGTATCTAGACATCCCTGGCTGTCCACTTTCTTTGTGTTCAGTACATTGTAAGATAACCTGAACTCTATTTCCTTTTCTTGCCATTTTTCTATTCTTTAATTTTTAACGGTGTGCAAACTTAGTAATTTATTTCTATCTAACAATCTACTTTTAAATAATATTTACCTCTCTTTCGAGTACAATTCCAAAAGTTTGGTTTACTGAAGCAATTATTTGGTCTGATAAATCAAAAATAGCTTTACCCTCAGCTCCTCCATAATTAACCAAAACCAATGCCTGCTTGTCGTGCACACCACAATCGCCTATTCGTTTACCTTTCCATCCACATTTTTCGATTAACCAACCTGCAGCCATTTTAAAATTACCATTAGGCTGAATATAATTTGGTGCGTCCGGAAATTTTACTAAAATTTCATGTTGTTGCGCTTCCGAAACAATAGGGTTTTTAAAAAAACTGCCAGAATTTCCAATTTTTTTTGGATCTGGCAATTTGCTCGAACGAATATTGATCACCGCATCGCTAACATTTTTAATTGTAGGGTGAGAAATATTCATACGGAGTAATTCTCCTTCTATTGCTCCATAAGATGTATTTACATTTGCTTGTTTCTTCAATCTAAATGTCACCGAAGTGATAAAGTACTTCCCTTTAAGTGAGGTTTTAAAAACACTACTTCTATACTCAAATTCACATTCTAAATTCGTAAAATTTCGTATCCTATGACTTTCTAAATCAAATGCCTCCACTTCTGTAATGATATCTTTTACTTCTATTCCGTACGCCCCAATATTTTGCATTGGACTAGCGCCAACATTCCCTGGTATTAAGGAGAGGTTTTCTACCCCAGCATAATTACTGTGAATACAAGAAAGAACAAAGTCATGCCAGACTTCTCCTGCTCCAACTTTTAAAAACACTTCTTCTTCATTCTCCTGAACAAGTTCTATTCCTTTCAAGTTATTTTTAATCGCTAACCCTTTGTAATCTTTGGTAAAAAGCACATTACTGCCTCCTCCTAAAATTAAAAGTGGTGCTGTATTCAATAACAAGACTTCTTTCAATGCTGTAATGGAAGAAACTTCTGCAAATTGGGCTGTAGAAATATCAATTCCAAAAGTATTGTACGGTTTTAACGAAATGTTTTCTTTGATTTTCATGGCCAACAAAAATAGCTAAAAGAATGATTGAAGCGTTTTATTTTTGGATCAAAACAACTACATAAGCAGACACACCCTCTTCTCTACCTTCAAATCCAAGTCGTTCAGTAGTCGTTGCTTTTAATGATACATCTTCTTTATCAACACCCATAACTGCTGCCAAAACAGCTTGCATTGCTGGAATGTGGGGTTTTATTTTTGGTTCCTCTAAGGCGATCGTTGCATCTATGTTTCCAATAGAAAACCCCTTAGAAGCGATTAATGCGACAACCTCTTTTAATAAAATCTTACTGTCAATTCCTTTATATTGATTATCTGAAGGGGGGAAATGAAAGCCAATATCTCTCATGTTCGCTGCACCTAAAAGGGCGTCACAAATGGAGTGAATTAAAACATCCGCATCTGAATGACCAATAGCACCTTTATCGTGTTCCAATTGAATTCCTCCTAACCAAAAATCTTCACCTGTTTTTAACTGATGAACATCGTACCCAAAACCGACTTTAATTTTCATTAGTTACTTGGTGTTTTGTCATTCTGAGCACTGAATGCATCAAAATCGAACATTAAAGAAAAACGAAGTGTGTTTGCTAATGGATTCTGTTGAGTTACTGAAAATAAGTAAGAAAAATCAATACTAAACACACTTAATTTCACTCCTATACCTGCAGTAACGTATTTTCTATTCCCTTTAGTTGCGCTCTCATGAAAATAGCCGGTTCTTATCGCAAATTGCTTATTGTACCAATACTCTAATCCTGCAGAAACATTAATTTCTTTTAACTCTTCAGAAAAACCACCTGGAGCATCACTAAAAGATTGAAACATACCGGTTACAATTGGTACGTCTGGATTTTTTCCGGCTTCTATTACTGGATCATTAGTTACATCATCTAATATTGGATTCCCACCATCGTCTGTGGCATAAATTGGTGGCGTAGGGACTAACAACTTATTAATATCAGTTAACACAGCGAAAGAGTTATGGTCATCAAGATCAAACGTTACCGAAGGTCCCATTCTTAAATTTATTGGCAAGAAATCGGATACGGCATCATTTGTATAAGAAATTTTTGCGCCTATATTTGAAATACTTAATCCTAAATTTAAAGTTGCATCTTTTCCAAATAACTCAACATCAGGATTCGTATAAAAAACGCCTACATCTACCGCAAAAGATTTTCCTGCTGTGGTATTAGAACCACCTACATCAATACCTCCAGTTAAGTTGGAGTAAATATAACGTGCTGCGATTCCTCCAGAAAAACGTTCTCCAAATTTCTGACTATAACCGACATCAAAAGCAAATTCAGCTGGATTAAAGTCACCAATAGGGTCGCCTTGATCATTCGTAAATTTAATATCTCCCAAAGAAAAGTACCTTAATGAAGCACCTATTGCACTTTTATCATTTAATTTTTTATAGCCACTAACATAAGATAAACTAATATCTGGCACCAATGCTCTTAACCATGGGGAATAGGATATGGCCACTCCCATTTCTTTTTCAATAAAAGCTAATTTTGCTACATTCCAATGCATAGAATTTGCATCTGGTGAGGAGGATACCCCGACGTCACCCATTGCTCCTGCTCTAGAATCTGGAGCAATCGATAAAAATGGTACTGCAGTGGTTATTGTATTCAATTGCAAAGCGCTCTGCTCCAGTTCTTGAGCTATGGCAGCATTAAATACAGTAATTAAAGAGAGTACTACAACTATTTTCTTCATTAAATAAATTCTTATTAAATTGGTTGACAAATATACATTTTTAAAATTCAGATAAATCTAATTTTCAATGAGTAACGACTTAAAAATAGTTTTAGTGTGAGTCATCTTAAAATAACCAATTTTTCATACTTTTCGGCTACAGAGTAGTTTTCCGTTCTTACTTTAAGGCGATAAACATATACTCCTCTTCCTATACGATCTCCATATTCATCTAACCCATTCCAAGTGATGGCTGTAGATCTAAAGCCAGCATTTAAAACATGCTTGCTTAATGTCTTGACCAACTTACCTGATATCGTAAACACTTGCACCTGTGCAAATAAATCTTTATTGGGTTGATTGTGCTCAAACCAAAATTCTGTATAGGTTGTAAAAGGGTTTGGATAATTGTAAACTCTATCTAAAATGATATCTTCATCTTTAACCACCACAAATTCTATTGTTGCTTCTGAAGAGTTATTATAAACATCCCAAACTTTTAAGGTTAATTGATGGGGTCCTTCTTCTAACGCTATGAAAGGAAAGTTAATTCGGCCTTTTTGATAACTATTCAAATCAGCGGCATAAAAATCATTTAAGACAAAAGCCTCATCTGATTTACCGTCTAAAATTGCAATGATATCATGCCCTATTCCGTTTCCTACCATATTAATTCCATGAACATCACTAACATTTGCAATTAAGATTGGATTTTCATCTGTCATTCCACCAAAAACAAATTTTTCATCGTTCATGAAAAGTTCAATTTCAGGTCCAACTTCATCAACAGCATAATCCTCAGCAGTGCCTCCTATGTAAAAGTCTGTATAAAAACCGTTGGCATCTTCCACTTGATTTTCTGCATAGTAACTTAATTTACCAGCGCCATAATTATAGGAAATGTCTTTAGGAACGATAAAGGAATAGGAAAATTCACCATTCGTAACACTTACTTTTCCTGTGAATAACTTATTGGTTTGCAGGTCAAAATTAAAGGCATTTCCTCCATCATTTTGTAAAGAAACTATTGGTTTCTCTTTATCAAATACAGTTGGGTAAATAATCCCATTATAATTCACCAATTTATTTCCTGCCTTATTCCGCAACTCTCCTTGTATCGTAACTTTTCCAAGTGCTTTTAAAGTGTCTGCAGCAGAAATGTTAGCCCCATTAATTTGAGTAGTAATCACATCATGTTTAGGATAGGCCAATCTTAATGCAGGATCTCCCAACAGCGTAAAATTTCTATTGTTAGGATCTGCTGCATTCAAATTTTTAACCCGCATAAAAACCTCTCCTATAGTAGGAAATTCATCATTTACGGGATTAAAAACTTCGTTATAAAAACTTTTATTTAATTCAAAATTAGGTGCTGAAAACACCAATCGCACTGTTGTTAACAACCCTAATCCACCATGTTCCCCTACCAAAACCAACTCTCCAGCGGTTGTTCTGTGCGGATCATCAAACCTACTAAATTCGCAAGTTGCGGTTATAAAAAGTGGATACCCTGAGGTATTGGTCCAATTATTCACATCTGAGACAGTCAACACTCGCTCGTGTGCCCAACCTGTTTCTCCTCCGTGTCCTGTATAATTAACGATTAATGAACCTTTATTCACCGCATCATTAATCGCATTAGTAACATCAGGATATCTTGCACCACCTGGTGTAACCTCTTGTTGAAACGCATCAAAAAAGACTTTGCTTACATTATACTCTTTATTGGATAACTCAACTTTTCCTGCTAAAAAATCAGATTGGTACATGTGTATATTATTATCTTCATCATCTCCAATAAAAGTGATTCTGTTTCGCCATTCATTCATCGAGGAAGGAACGTTATAATTTAAAATTTTATGCACCACGTTATCAGCTTCCTCAGCTGTTTTAACTGGCAATCTTCCAATTGCAATATCAATCAATTCTGTACCTGCTGCTTGTAAAAAAGTGCCTTCTCCATCATCTAATAAACCATAATAATCGTCCGAAACTAACGAACCAATAATGTCAACAGAATTAGGCGTTTGATAAGTGGGTATAAAGTTAGTATTGACCGTTTCTCTGTCTTTATTGTCATAAGATCCGTCACCAAATAAGAGGAGGTATTTGGGTAAATCATTAGGTAAAACAGCTTCTTTATATAATTTTCGAACAAAACTTCTTATGGCAATAACATCTTGAGAACCAGAAGAGAATTCATTGTAAATTTGTTGAGGCGTAACGAGAACAACACTCAACCCTTCGGACTCATGAAATTGTTGCAATTGGTTGGCTTGGCTTAAGAAATCAGGATGACTTACGATGATCATATCCACTCCAGATACAGCATGCAGGTTTTGATTTTCAACAAGACCTAAACCAAAAACTTGGGTTTCAAACGTTGAAGTAAGGCCAACAAATTCTTTCAGAGAGTCTGTTGCTGTAGTATACAGTACCTGGGCACCCTGAACTTCGAACTCCTGTTCTTTCACATTAAAAGGATCAGATATATCCCACAACTTCGCTATAGTTGAAGCATTAGAAATCGTAAACTGGGTGACATTCCCTATGCCTACAGATTTAGTATCTCTGAAAAAAAGTTGATTCCCTGTCATTATTAATTCCCGTGAAGCATTGACTTCAATTTCATCTAGCCAACCTAATGATGATGAAGTTGATTGATTGTAATTGATGTTTAAATTAAACACATCACTAGATCCTGTAAAAGACAAAAATCCGGATTGAAGAGCAGCATATGGACTGGTATAGGAAGAAGTATTTACAGCACTCACCAACAAATTCATTGAATTGCCTAAAGCAGAAACAACAAATGTGCTTTGAATAGAGGATCTTGCTGCAACAGAAATATGTGTTGTGATCGCACTTCCTGATTCTAAATTGGGAAAATTAAAAACAAAATCATAATCCGTTTTAACATCAAACAATTCACCAAACCACATGTCACCAGACTTTATTAGGTTTAAATTATCTTTTTCATAAGAAGCATAAGCATCAAAAGAGGTAGAAGTTCTAGTTGAATTAGGGCTCGATGCTTGTGAAGAAATTCGTTTCACAGCTTCCCCAGTATTACTAAATGTAAGGAAATAATAAGTCGAATCACTGTACTTATGGACCTCGTGTTCAAACAAGTTGGTGTTCTCATTGTATGACCAAGAATCAGGAGATTGTCCATAAAACAAAACAAAATCATTTTCGTTAAAAACATTATCGGAAGCTCCCTCTACATAAATAGCATTTTGTAAAATATCATCTACTCTAAAATCAGAGTTAAGTGCCGGTAATTTCTTACCTCCGTTCCCATAGATTTTAAAATCGTTAGGATTCAAATTATCGATATCAAACCCTAACTCTTTTAAAAATTGATAGCTTAATTTAAATATACCTTCCTTAACTACCGCAATTTTATACCATTCTCCTGAACGCAAAACGGAATTCGTAGCAAACGCTTTTTTAGCGCTAATTAAAGTTTTTGACTTATTTCTAGTATTAACAGTTATACGGTAAGATATTACCCGTTGATAACGGTTACTTATTGCATTATACCTAATAGGTGTAAAAATTACATCGCCATAGTTTATTTTTCGGCTGATCCCATTTACAAAATGGAGATCAACGTTCTCTTTGATAAAATCAACACCCGAAACACCAAGCAATTCAGATGGATCAATATTTTCATAATTAAATTCAACTGAACTTAAACTAATAATCTCACCATCATCTAATTTGATTTGGTGAGAGAAAAAAGGGATATAATCTTGTGCAACATTATAATGTGCGTCCTCAAAACTGAAAAATGTTTTTGAGGTTTGATCATCAATTTCAGAAATCACATGCGCTTTCCAATCAATATTACCCTCAAGCAAAATGGTCTGAGAAATAAAGGCTAAAGGATATAAAAATCCAAGAATAACTATACTTTTAAATTGCTTCATAATGTAGAATAAACAAATTTAAGATTATTTAACTTATATTTACAAATTAAATTTTTTCTAAAAACGCAACAAAAAATTAATTATTGTTTTTAAATACATCTATATTATATATATTTGAACTTTTACAAGATTGAGGTCTAGAAAAAAAAGAAATAAGATTAAAGGTAATTTATGTTAAAAAAGTTTATACATAGAACGGGGGTTTCAGCACTTTTTTTGCTGTTCTTATCAAATAACTTATTTGCACAAGATCCAGAGTTCACTCAATTCTATGCGAATCCCCTGTATTTAAATCCCGCATTTGCTGGTACAGCACATTGTCCAAGAGTTTCATTAAACTATAGAAATCAATGGCCCGGGATTAGTGGTTCATTTGTTACCACCAGTGCTTCATATGATCAACACGTTGATGCACTCTCTGGAGGGATTGGTCTTTTAGTTTCGAATGACCAAGCTGGAGAACAAACGATGAGTACAACAAATATAAGTGGGATGTATTCTTACCAAATCCCTGTAACAAGAAGGTTTTCATTAAAAGCTGGAATCCAAACCACATGGGCACAAAAATCTGTTGACTGGAGTAAACTAACCTTTGGAGATATGATTGATGCAAGAAGGGGATTCATTTACGATACGCAAGAAGTTCAAAGAAACTCAACAGCTAACTACGTTGATTTCTCTGCAGGAGTTTTAGGATTTAGTGAAAATTATTTTGTTGGATTTGCTGTAAATCACTTAGCTGAACCTGACGAATCCGTAATTCAAGGGGAAAGTCCACTACCTAGAAAATATACTTTTCATGCTGGAGGAGTAATTCCAGTAAGTAGTAAAGGAGAGCCAGCTTCCATCTCCCCCAATTTATTAATTCAATATCAAGAGCAATTTTTACAAATAAATTATGGAATGTATTTTTCTAAAGGTCCAATTATCGGAGGTCTTTGGTATCGAAATTCAGACTCATTTATTGCACTTATAGGAATTCATTCTGGCATTCTGAAATTTGGTTACAGTTATGATATTACTGTTTCAAAATTAACCCAAACAACAGCTGGTTCTCACGAGATGTCTTTAGGGTTAAGCTTTGACTGTAAACCTAAAAAAAGAAGGTTTAGAACAATAAGCTGTCCTTCTTTTTAGTTTATTATATTTGCATTATCAAACTCAACAGTTATGAAAGTACAAGAACAAAGTAAAAAATATTTATTCTTATTAATATTAGCAATACCATTGCTATTTTCTTCCTGTAGTAGAGAATCATCTAGTGCCACAGGATGGGACTTTAATGATCCCGGTAATGGAGGCTTTCAAAAAGCACCTTACTTTGAACAAGAAACTGGGCCAGGATTAGTCTTAGTTGAAGGTGGTAGATTTACAATGGGACGTGTTGAACAAGATGTACATTATGATTGGAATAATATACCACGTACTGTCTCTGTTTCTTCTTTTTACATGGATGAAACGGAAGTAACCAACTTCATGTATCTAGAATATTTATACTGGTTAGAACGAGTTTACTTAGCCGATTATCCAGAAGTTTTTAGAAAAGCCTTACCTGACACTCTCGTTTGGAGAAGCCAACTAGGCTACAACGAACCTTATGTTGATTTTTACTTAAGACATCCTTCATATAGAGATTATCCAGTAGTTGGAGTAAATTGGTTGCAAGCAAACGATTATTGCGCGTGGAGAACTGATAGAGTTAATGAAATAATATTGATTAGAGAAGGTTTATTTGTACACTATCCCAATCAAATTAATGAGGATAACTTTAATACTGAAGCTTATATTTTAGGCCAATATGAAAGTGGGAAAAGGGTGGATGGTATTCCAGATTTCAATCCTAATAAAGAATTTAGAAATGCAACTATTGAAGATGGAATACTTTTACCAAAATATAGACTTCCTACTGAAGCTGAATGGGAATATGCCGCTTACGGACTAATTGGTAATACAATTGATGAATTGATTCCCGATAAAAAACTTTACCCTTGGAATGGACATGCGATTAGAAACTCTAATGAAAAATACATTGGACAAATATTAGCCAACTTTAAAAGAGGAAGAGGTGATAATATGGGTGTTGCAGGGAAATTAAATGATAACGCTGATATTACAGCTCCCGTTTATGCTTACTGGCCAAATGATTACGGTTTATATAACATGGGTGGAAACGTGAGTGAATGGGTGATGGATGTTTACAGACCATTATCTGGGGAAGACAATGATGACTTTAGACCTTTTAGAGGAAATGTTTTTAAGACTAAAGTTCTTGATGAGGATGGGGCTATTATGGAAAAAGATAGTTTAGGTAAAATTATTTATAGAGATGTAGATCCTAAATTAGATAATTTACAAGCGAGAAGAAATTACAAGCAAGCAGATAACATCAATTATCTTGATGGTCATTGGGAATCAAATGTTAATTACACACAATTAAAAGAAGATCCTAACAATGGAGAGCCACGTAACCAAATGTATGAATTCTCTAAATCTACTCTTATTAGTGACAAAGCAAGAGTGTATAAAGGAGCCTCATGGAAAGATAGAGCATATTGGGCTGTACCAGGAACTCGCAGACATTTAGTGGAAGAGCAATCAACTGATTTTATTGGGTTTAGATGTGCAATGACTAGATTAGGTTCTCCTATCGGTCTTGGATATTAACAAAAGACAATTAAATACTTTTACAAAACCTTCAACGATCCCGTTGAAGGTTTTTTTATGTTTACAAAATGAAAATTGATACCTTATACGAAATATTTAAAACTCATTCAACGATTTGCATTGACACGAGAAAAGTAAACAACAACTGTCTCTTCTTTGCGCTCAAAGGAGATAAATTCAATGGAAATAAATTTGCTAAAGAGGCGATAGAAAAAGGAGCCAGTTTCGCAATTATTGACGAAGAAAAATTCAAGACTTCAGATCAATTCATTCTTGTAGAAAATGTTTTACAAACTTTGCAAGAACTCGCAAATTACCACAGAAAACGATTAGACATCCCATATATCGGAATTACTGGTACCAATGGAAAAACTACCACCAAAGAATTTATTAATGCAGTTCTTAGTAAAAAATATAAAACAACTTTTACTCAAGGAAATTTAAATAACCATATCGGTGTTCCTCTTACACTCCTTTCTATTCCCACTGATTGTGAAATGGCAATTATAGAAATGGGAGCTAATCATATTGGTGAAATTGAATTTTTATGCAAAATTGCTGAACCAAATTTTGGTCTGATAACAAATATTGGAACTGCTCATATTGAAGGGTTTGGATCTGTAGAAGGGGTTAGAAAAACTAAAAATGAACTGTATCAGTTTATTCAAATGAACAAAGGAAAACTGTTCGTAAATAATGAAGACACAACATTAACCGAACTGTCAAAAGATATCAATAAATATACTTATGGAAATTCAGATGCTGATTGCTCGGGAGAGCTCAAACAATCCACACCTTTAGTTCAACTAGAATGGAACAATAAAACGATAGCTGCGAATTTATATGGGTCTTATAACTATCAAAATATATTAGCGGCAATCTGTATTGGAAATTACTTTGAAATCACCTCAGAAGATATTAAAGATGCAATTGAAGAATACTATCCCACCAACAACCGTTCACAAATTATAGAAAGTAATACGAATACAATATTCTTAGACGCATACAATGCCAATCCAACGAGCATGAATGCAGCAATAGAAACATTCGCTGAGAATACTTCTAAAAACAAATTGATGATTTTAGGAGATATGCTAGAATTAGGAAGCATCTCTGCAGCCGAACATCAAAAAATGGTAACCAAAGTTGAGGCACTTGAAATCAACACCTTATTTATTGGAAAAGAATTTAACTCAATAGCTACAAAATTCAATTTCACTTATTTAGAAAATGTAACTCAAACAATTAACTGGTTAAAAGATGCGAGCTTAACCCATTATCAAATTTTGATTAAAGGGTCAAGAGGAATTCGTTTAGAAGATGCTGCAGAATATTTACAACAAAATCATAATAAAGGCTCTGAAATAGAAAATCTGTAAATTGAAAAAAGGAGAAGATCTTTTAAAGCCTCTCCTTTTATATTGGTAACGTCTAAAGTAACATCATAGTTGGAATACCTAGAAAAATGAGACTATTTTTCTTAAGCCGCTATTTTAATAAAACCTCTTCGTTTTATTACCATTCTTAAAAGCGAGAGGATTCGTCAGACATTACTGGTTTATAAGTAGCTTAATCGTTGAATTCGTTTTCCCGCTAAACCAATTCAAAATCGAGTTGCTTCTTTACTAAATCGGCTCTTCTCACTTTTATTTTTACTTCATCACCCATTCGGTATTCTTGACCGGTATTGTTTCCTTTGGCGCAATAATTTGCGGCATCGTAGGAGTAATAATCACCTTCAATATCACTTAACCGAACCATTCCTTCGCACATATTTTCTACGATTTGCACATATAAACCCCATTCGCTAACGCCTGAAATAACGCCTTCAAAGACTTCTCCAATCTTGTCTTCTAAGAACTGAACTTGTTTGTATTTTATAGAGGATCTTTCTGCTTCAGTTGCAGAAATTTCCATTTTTGAAGAATGTTTACATTGGTCTTCCACCGCTTGTTGATTGGCAGAATTTCCACCGTCCAAATAATGTTGTAATAAACGGTGAACCATTACATCTGGATATCTCCTAATAGGAGAAGTAAAATGGGAGTAATGATCAAATGACAACCCATAATGCCCAACGTTGTTAAAAGAATAAACCGCTTTAGACATGGTCCGAATAGTCAATTGCTCAATCATGTCTTCCTCATTGGTTCCCTTCACTTTTTCTAGAAGGCTATTAATTGATTTGGCAACGTCTTTATCTTCTGTTTTTAAATCATATCCAAATTTCTTTACAAAGTTAGAGAGCGACTGCAACTTTTCTGGATTAGGTTCATCATGTATTCTGTAGACAAACGTTTTTGCTTGTTCTCCTTTGGGTTTTTTTCCAATAAATTCAGCAACGCGTTTGTTGGCCAGCAACATAAATTCTTCAATTAACTTATTGGCGTCCATACTTTTCTTAAAATAAACACCTAAGGGAGCTCCATCTTCATCCAAGTTAAACTTAACCTCAACTCTATCAAAAGCAATAGATCCCTCTTTAAAACGATCTTTACGTAAGCGTTTAGCCAGCTTATCCATTTGTAAAATTTCTTCTACTAAATCTCCTGTTTTCGTTTCAATTCTTTCTTGAGCTTCTTCATAGGTAAACCTTCGGTCAGAGAAAATGACGGTTCTACCAAACCATTCGTTTAACACATTGGCTTTTGCATCCAATTCGAAAACTGCAGCAAAACAAAGTTTGGTTTCGTGCGGTCTTAATGAACAGGCTTTGTTCGATAAAATTTCAGGCAACATCGGAACCACTCTATCTACCAAATAAACAGAGGTAGCTCTTTTGTAGGCTTCAATGTCTAATATAGACTTGGGTTGAATGTAATGCGAAACATCTGCAATGTGTACTCCAATTTCCCAATTTCCATTGTCTAATTTTTGGATGGATAAGGCATCGTCAAAATCTTTGGCATCTTTAGGATCAATGGTGAATGTGGTAACCGTTCTAAAGTCTCTTCTCTTTTTTATTTCTTGAGGAGTAATCTCTAAATCTAGCTCTTGAGCCGCTTTTTCTACTTTTGGAGGGAACTCATAGGGCAAGCCATATTCTGCTAGAATAGCATGCATTTCAGTCTCGTTATCACCAGGCCTTCCTAAAACTTGGACTACTTTTCCAAAAGGGTTTTTCTTGTCTAATGGCCATTCCGTAATTTTAGCAATCACCTTATCGCCATCATTGGCATTTTTCAACTTATCGTTGGAGATAAAAATGTCTACAGGCATTCTTGTATTGTCTACAACAACAAAAGAAAAGTTGGCAGATTTTTCAAGCACCCCAACAAACTCAGTCTGCTTTCTTTCTAAAACTTCTATCACCTCTCCTTCCTTTTTCTTACTGTGCTTGGCAGAAATCATATTGACGCGAACAAGATCTCCGTTTAATGCGGTATTGGTATTTCTTGCATTGATGTAAATGTCATTATCACTGCCGTCAACAACAATGTATGCTGCCCCTCGAGAGGTCATGTCTACTTTTCCTTCAATAAAATGATCGGATTCATTTAAACAGAATTTTCCTCTTTGGGTTTCCCGAAGTTTTCCTTGGTCAACCAGTTCGAGCAGAATTATGGTAATTAGTTTTTTATTGGTCATGTCTTTAAATCCAAAAGCGCTACTTAGTTGCTTATAGTTAAAAGATTTACTTGGATTTTTATCAAATACAGAAATTATATTTTGTACCAAATCGTGTTTAAATGATCCTGATTGTCTTGAACTTTTGTCTTTTTTATGTCTTGTCATTGTGTTGACTAAAGTAATAATAAAAAAGCCTCCGAATATTCGGAGGCTTTAAATTCTATAATTGACTTATTAACTTTTTAAAATAGGCAATTGAACTCATCCCTTTTAAAATTGAGGGGTAGTCAATTGCTATCTATTTAAAATCAGTTTTTCAACCTTTAATCCGCTTTCTGTTTTAATGTTTAAGAGATAAACGCCATTGGCGATGTTGGTTGCTTTCCAAACGAACT
>JAWUVT010000177.1:0-8985 GCA_034112225.1 Flavobacteriales bacterium
TAAAATAATAAAAACAAACATATTTACCCCAAATGGAGATGGCATAAATGATGTTTTTAAGCTTTTTAATTTAGCTGATTATCCGACTGCTGGAGTTAAAATATACAATCGTTGGGGTAAATTAGTTTACGAAAGTGATGCCTATAAAAATGACTGGGATGGAGGTAATTTAAAAACCGGCACCTACTTCTATGTGGTAACTCCTAATAGTAAAAAGTTTATCTATGATGCTGATGCTAAAGAAGAATTAAAACAAACGATTAAAGGGTACATCCAATTAATGAGGTAATAAAAAATTAGGTTAAACAATGATTCGTTCTTAGCGAATGAAAGCTTAAACTTCTCAGACGCTTTGAACTTCCTAATCCCTTACTATCATAATTTTAAGAACTATAAAACGATAGACTGACTCTATTTATCCGTAGCGTATCCTCTCAGGTTTCCTATCCGTAAATTTCAACAAGATGCTCACGAATAGGCTAATGCTGTGAGCATCCATCATCCCTACATCGCATTACAATTCTTTCCAAATCGGTTAGTTCTCCTAAAAGACATTCAAACTTTTCTTTTAAAAAAAACAGTCCTCTCATCTCTCATTACACCGTAACAACAATGCTGGTGTGCCAAAAGTAGAACCAAGCTCTTCAACAACTTCTTCCTGTCATCAACTCACTTCACCAAAATCATAAATTTCAATTGCAAAACGGTCTTGAGATGATTAATTTAGCAGCAGAAAATTAGAGAATGAGTAACAAACCAAATATACCTAAAGGAACAAGAGATTTTTCACCAGTAGAAATGGCGAGAAGAAACTATATTTTTGATACCATTAAAGCGGTATATAAAAAATATGGTTTTCAGCAGATTGAAACTCCAGCAATGGAGAACCTAAATACGCTGATTGGAACGGGAGGAGATGAAAGTGACCAACTCATTTTTAAGATTTTGAACAGTGGAGACTATTTAAAGAAGGCTGACCAAAATGCGTTAACCGAGAAAAACTCAACAGGTTTAACCCGATCAATTGCTGAAAAAGCATTACACTATGATTTAACGGTGCCATTTGCACGTTACGTGGTCCAAAACCAAAATGACATTACCTTTCCTTTTCGGAGATTTCAAATCCAACCGGTATGGCGAGCAGATAGACCACAAAAAGGAAGGTACCGAGAATTTTATCAATGTGATGCCGATATTATTGGATCCGACTCCTTATTAAATGAAGTCGATTTAATTAAAATTATTGACGATGTTTTTACCGCACTTTTTCAAGGGAAGTTAACCTATACCGTTTCAATTAACAACAGAAAAATTTTAGCTGGAATTGCAGAAGCTATTGGAGCGACTGACCAATTAACTGACATTACCGTAGCCATTGACAAGTTAGACAAAATTGGAGTGGATAAGGTATTGGCAGAATTAGCGGATAAAGA
This sequence comes from Flavobacteriales bacterium, assembly GCA_034112225.1. Classification (GTDB taxonomy): domain Bacteria; phylum Bacteroidota; class Bacteroidia; order Flavobacteriales_E; family Vicingaceae. The sequence goes on from JAWUVT010000177.1 coordinate 1,434, forward strand.
GATCAGTCCTGAAGCGGTACAAAAATTAAAACCCCTTTTTGAATTGAATGGCTGATTTGAAGAAAAAATTAGCTTCTTAACTGAATTTTTAGCGGATTCAGCAATTGGAAAAAAAGGAATCGAAGAGTTAGAAACCGTTTTTAAGTACACCACTAGTTTAGGCCTCAAAACCGCTCATTTAGTATTAGACATTACCCTTGCTCGTGGCTTAGGCTATTACACAGGAACTATTATTGAAGTGAAAATTGATAATTTCCCTAGTATTACTGGTGGCGGAAGGTATGATGATTTAACTGGAAAATTTGGGTTAAAAGAGGTCTCAGGAGTCGGCATTTCTTTTGGAGCTGATCGTATTTACGATGTCTTATTAGACAACGATTTATACCCTCCATTTAAAGGAGACTCCACCCAAGTGTTGTTCATCAATTTTGGAGAAAACGAACAAGATTATTGTTTGCCTCTACTCTTTCAATTGAGAGATGCTAACATTAATTCAGAAATATACCCTAGTGCTGCTAAAATGAAAAAACAGATGACTTTTGCCAACAACAAGGGCATTAAGTATGTTGTTTTAGTGGGAAGTAACGAAATTGAAACCCAAAAATTGACCGTTAAAAATATGGAAAGCGGTGAACAAAATAACTTAACAATTAATGAATTAATTGAATTGATTCAAAAATAAAATAACCACCATTGTGAATTGGTTGTCTTCCAAGACCACTAATAAATTGATTCGTTCCTACAATGCTAAAATTTTAAAAATTATGGCAGTACATCGTATTAACAAAAACTGGATCACATTAGAAACAATAGACACGATTCTTTCTAAAAATTTAACCCTCGAACTATCCGAAGAAGCAACAAAACTTGTTGTAAAATGTAGAAACTACTTAGACCATAAAATGTTGACCAACGACTCTCCTATTTATGGGATAAATACTGGTTTTGGGTCTTTGTGTAACACTCAAATCTCTAAGGAAGATCTAGGGAAACTTCAACGAAACTTAGTGATGTCACACGCTTGTGGAATGGGCGAAGAAGTTCCTCAAGACATTGTGAAGTTGATGCTCTTACTTAAAATTCAAGGGTTAAGCTATGGCCATTCTGGAGTTCAGTTAAAGACCATCCAACGTTTAATCGATTTTTACAACAACGATGTATTTCCTGTTGTTTACCAACAAGGTTCGCTTGGTGCTTCTGGCGATTTAGCTCCTTTAGCCCATTTAGTACTTCCCCTTTTAGGATTAGGCGAAGTGAATTATAATGGGAATAAAATTTCTGGGGCTGAATTGAACACACTATTTTCGTGGGAAGAAATTGATTTACAATCTAAAGAAGGTTTAGCCCTATTAAACGGAACTCAGTTTATGAGTGCTTATGGAATTCACTCCCTTTTAAGAGCCACCAAACTCAGTTCATTAACCGATTTAATTACAGCAGTTTCTATTGATGCTTATGATGGTCGAATTTCTCCTTTCAATGATTTAGTGCATATTGTGAGGCCTCACGATGGCCAATTAACAACTGCTCGAAACATTCAAAAAGCATTAGCCGGAAGTGAAATCATTACCCAAGAGAAAGCGCACGTTCAAGACCCCTACTCCTTCAGGTGTGCACCTCAAGTCCACGGAGCAAGTAAAGATGCAATCGCTCACATCCAAAGTGTTTTCGAAAAAGAAATCAATTCAGTAACCGATAACCCAACAATTTTTCCAGATGAAGATGAAATCATCTCTGCAGGGAATTTTCATGGACAACCTTTGGCAATTGCTTTAGATTATTTAGGAATAGCTATTGCTGAATTAGGAAGTATTGCTGAAAGAAGAACTTACAAACTCATTGGTGGAGAACGTAACTTACCTGCATTTTTAGTTGCTAATCCTGGCTTAAATAGTGGTTTTATGATTCCTCAATATGCTCAAGCGTCAGTGGTTAGTCAGAACAAACAATTGGCAACACCTTGTTCTGTAGATACCATTGATTCCTCTAATGGACAAGAAGACCATGTAAGTATGGGGGCAAATGCAGCTACAAAAGTTTACCGAATGGTTGATAATTTAGAGAAAATTATGGGTGTTGAAATTATGAATGCTGCGCAAGGGTTAGAATTCAGAAAACCATTAAAATCTTCTCCAATAATCGCTAAATTTATTACTGAATATAGAAAAACTGTTCCTTTTGTTAAGGATGATGTTGAAATGTATCCGTTAATGAAAAAGAGTATTCAGTTTATCAAAGCTTATTCTTCTAAAATGTCGGTTAAAAATAATTAGAAAATACTTTATGTTCATAATAACATCTATTTTAGTTTTTTTTTTTAGTTCAATAATAATGAAAATTAGGGCCAAAAAAATTACCGTTCTTTTACCACATTAACTAATGTTCTTAATTTTCAGTGAATTATGAAAAATAAATTAGCTATCTATTTGGTTTTAACAATAACACTGTTACTTCCCTCATTAACAGTTATTTCTCAATGCTTGATGGTTCCTGTCCCCCTATCTGAAAGAGTAAATAATTCAAGTATCATCATTGAAGCTCGAGTGCTTTCTAAATACTCAGCATGGGACATTCAACATAGAAAAATATATACTCATAATACACTTGATGTTTACAAAGTCTTTAAAGGAAATGTAACCACCTCAACAATAGAAATAGTAACCGAAGGAGGAGCTGTTGGAACGGACATGTTGGTCGTAACTCCTAGTTTAGAATTAAGCCTTGGTGATGTTGGTGTATTTACAATTCATAGCGGAAATACCTTAGAATTAACAACCTATGCTGTTGCACAAGGATTTATCAAATATGACGAGAAAAATAATAAAGCAAAAGCTGTATTTGAGGTTTACTCTGACCGATCTCAACTTTACAATATGATTGAGGGAATTACCAACACAAACCGTACAGAAATTAAGCCTTACCTCCCTTCAGTAGAGCAAAAATCATTCAAAGCAACACCGAATATTACATCATTTAGTCCAACAACTATTTCAGCCGGAACCTACACATTATTGACCATTAATGGGTCTAACTTTGGTGCTGCTGTTGGCAGTGTAGATTTTGGAAATGCCGATGATGGAGGTGCTACTTACATAACTGCCGATGCAACATTAATTCAAAGTTGGAGCAATACTCTAATTACAATATATGTTCCTACTGGTGCATCAACAGCCAATATAAGAGTTACAAATGGAACGGCAGAAACTGGAACTGCTGCAACTACGCTAACGATAACCTACAACATATCAGGATTACACAACACCTTTGTACAAGAAGCTGACTACACCGCTGATTTAGTCACCAATAATGGAAGCGGAGGATATTCTTTCACTTTTAACACTACATTTTTCACCAATACAGATGCCGTAAATAGATATGATGAAGTAATTGAACAGTGGAGATGTATTTCTGGAATCAACTGGAACTCTAATGGAGCAGCTACAACAGCTACAAACTGCGAAGGGGCCGATGGCATTAACGTAGTTACGTTTGACAATGCCGGTTGCCAGTTGGCTGCAGGAGTATTAGGTACTGCTTATAGCTATTATTCGGCCTGTAGTACTGGAGGAGTTGCTTATTGGGGAGTCTCTGAAATCGATGTAAAATTTGATACTGAAACCAATTGGAATTTTACCTTGAGTGCTCCTGGAGGTACCCAATCTGATTTTTATAGTGTGATGTTACACGAAATGGGGCATGCCCATCAACTCGGTCATGTTCCAATAGCTACAGATGTAATGTATTGGTCAATTACTGTTGGTACACAAAAAAGAACGCTTAACGTGAACAACTCAAATGCCGCTAACTTTGTTATGACTCGTACGAATTCGAATGAACAAGCGTACAATGGAAGTACTGGGGGAAGTACAGTAGCCAATGCCTGCAGTACTGGGCCAATGATAGCAGACCCTTGTAACACACCTCCAACGGTTGCATATAGTGCAGATCAAACAAGTACTTGTGGAGCTTCGCTTAATGTTACTTTTACCGATGAAAGTTTAGGTAGCCCAACTTCATGGCTCTGGGATTTTGGTGACGGAAATACAAGTACGGCACAGAACCCCTCCAACAACTACACATCGGCTGGCGGTTATACGGTTACACTAACTGCAACAAATGCAAACGGAAATGATGTTCTAATAAAAACTTATTTGATCACCGTTGGAGATGGAATGCCTACTGCAGGTTGTGTCGTCTCAAGCACAGGTTTAGGTGCTTTTGGAACCGGAATACAAAATTTTACGATGGAGAATGTCAATAATACGACCCTAGACGCACAAGCGGAAGGTGGCTATCAAGATTTTTCTTGTACTCAAATTATTTCTGGAATCACTAAAGGGGAAACATACAGTGTTTCAGTAACTGTTGGTGCAATTAACCCTGAAAATGTGAAAATTTATATTGATTATAATGATAATGGAATTTATGATGCTGGAGAGGAAGTATTTACTTCTACTAGTGCTACAGGTGTTCATTCTGGTAATATTACTATACCAAGTGTTGGCACCGTTGTTTTAGACAAAGTGATAAGACTGAGAGTCGTTTCCGATTTTAATGCCATTGCTGGAGGATGTAGCAACGTTGGAATTGGTCAGCATGAAGATTACGGAGTATTTTTAACCTTAGCTTTACCTATTGAATTAATTAGTTTTGATGCCTCTCCAACAAATAATAAAACTGTAGCTTTAGAATGGAAAACAGCAACTCAAATTAACAACGATTATTTTACCATTGAAAAATCTATTGATGGAGAAAATTGGGAAATTGTTAATCGGATAGATGGCGCAGGAAATGCTTCCAACATTTTTAGCTACAAGTCAGTTGACAATACCCCATATTTAGGAACATCTTTCTATCGTTTAAAACAAACTGATTTTGATGGAAAATTCACGTACTCTTCTACTCAACCAGTAACACTTTTAGCAAAAGAAAACATTCAACTCAGTATCTATCCAAACCCTAACGAAGGAAAACAGTTCTTTATTCATTTGAATAAAGAATTCTTAAAAGAAGCTAAAGTTTTAATTACTGATCTTTCAGGACGAACAATAGTATCTCAAGAATTAAATGGAACGGAACAAAACAAGATCCTATTCGAAGTTGAATTATCTTCTGGCTTCTATTTTGTAACGGTTACCTCTGGGAATAAAAAAGCAACTGAAAAATTAATTATACAGTAATATCATTTACGAAACCTAATCCCATATTTACACTTCAACTTCTCATTTTTTAGTTAAAACCATGAAAAAATTCATTCCATTAATACTCCTCTTAACAATTCTATCCTGTAATAATTCTTCCAACGAAAGAGCCGCAATATTAGAGGTTATGAACCTCCAAGAACAAGCTTGGAGTAATGGTAACATTGACACTTTTATGCAGGGCTATTGGAATTCAGATTCGTTAATGTTTGTTGGAAAAAACGGCATTCAATACGGATGGAAAACCACATTAGAGAATTACAAAAAATCTTATCCAGATAAAACGGCTATGGGGAAGTTGGAGTTCAACGTAATCAAATTAGAAGTTAATGGAGATGCCGCATATCTATTAGGGAAATGGAGCCTAATAAGAGAGGCAGATAATCCTAACGGTTATTTTACTTTATACTGGAAGAAGATGAATGGAAATTGGTTCATTACAATTGACCATACCAGCTAATGTTTCGAAACCATTGGAAATCGATTTTTGTCAGCACCTTTAAAGCAATAGAAAATCAAAAAACAGAAAGCAAGGGCATCGATAAAAAAGTAATTACTATTCTTTTTACGGTTATTCTTTCTCTAACCTTTATCGAGTATTTTGGAAATTTCCAATTTCTAATTACGTCATTAAGCAACATTAATTTAAATGGAATCGTCAACTCTTTAACTTTGATTCCATCTTATTTTCCAAATTCAAGGTTGTTTCAACTTACCTACTGGGTAAGTGTCTTAATTACTTTTTATTGTATTATTCCCCTATTCATTATTAAAGTATTTTTTAAAGAGAAACTGAGTGATTATGGATTATCACTTAAAAACTTATTGGGGAACTATAAAATATACCTCGCTTTCTTTTTGTTTATGGTTCCACTGATCCTATTTGTTGCAACAACAGAGAGCTTCCAACACAAATACCCTTTTTACGATCCTCATGAAGAAAGCTTATGGCCGAACTTTATAATTTGGCAATGTTTATACCTTGTACAATTCTTTGCTGTAGAGTTCTTTTTTAGAGGCTTTATGCTACACGGAATCAAACAAAAATTTGGCTTCTACTCTATTTTTGTAATGATGATCCCTTATGTGATGATTCATTTTCAGAAACCTATGCCAGAAACTTTAGGCGCTATTTTTGCCGGAATTATTTTGGGGGCATTAAGCTTAAAAAGTCGTTCTATTTGGTTAGGAGTTGCCATCCATTATTCTGTTGCCATAACTATGGATTTAGCGGCTTTATGGCAAAAAGGTTATTTTGGTTAACCTCAACAGTATAACTTTCATCACAAAAAAAATCTTTCATCACAATAAATGGCTTTTAAAAAGGCGAGCAAAAAGTATCGTTGCAAAAGAAAAATAACCAATCCTGAAACAAGAGAACACAAAAACCACTCAATGACCTTTGAAGTTATTCTGATAGGATACTATTTACCTGAGGTGTTCACTACAACAAATGCATCATTTAATAGATCAATCCCAAAATATTTAAGGCCTTTTATTCATAATTATTTAATTTAAGAAGGATCAAAAAATTGTACTTTCAACTCCTTAAAGCCAAGATCTTGAGCTCATAGAACTGTTCGAAATGTACACAGAAAAGGCAGGAGATTATCTATGCTAACGAGATCTGTAGTCTCTATTTCTATTTGAACCTAATCCTCTCTTTTGTTCTTTCTGGTTAAACCTTAATTGAATACTTTACAAGCTTAAGAAGACTGATTTTAATCAAATAATGAATGATTGAAGCCAGCCCAACTTTTGCTTGTCCTTAAGTATGCTTCACAAACATCATCAATACATGTTACTACTACCTGCCAGCAAACTTATACCATGAACTTCTAGGTATAAAATGCAATCAAAATCCACGCACTTGGTAATTTAATAGTTGGCATTTGTTCATACACTCTCCCCACTTTAACTCGAGGCAATATGTGCAATTAGAGTTAAACAGTCCTATGCTTATAGGAAATTCTTCTGTCATTAAATTTGATGCTTCTCTTGTAGATTATATGGGATTTCCTTTCGATAAAATTGAGGTATATCTCTCAACAAGTCAGCCATCCGAAACCATCGATGAGACTTTAAATTACATCCCTCAGGTTTTGTCAAATTATTTTGTTGATGAAGTGTTGAATTAGACACTCATTAAAAGAAAGAATACGCTACAATTGGTGTAGTATATCTTATGATAAAAAAACATCTCAACCATAAATAAATTCATTTAATCTACATTAAAAACTTATTAGTCGACAAAAAAAAACTAAATAAACCACTTCAAAGGGGGGGGATAATCACTTTAAATTAGTTGATCTTTAATAAAAAAAAATAATGTAAACTGCTTTTCTACATAA
>JAWUVT010000178.1:0-14054 GCA_034112225.1 Flavobacteriales bacterium
CCGCCACCACCCCCACCGGTAAAATCTCCGGCACCACCGCCACCATAACCGCCACTGGTACCAGAGCTACCTCCTCCTCCTAACATACCATTAGCCCAGCTCAGTCCTGGGAAAGCTGTCCCACCAGTATTGTCATAAGCTCCGTCACTATTAAAACCTGCTCCTGCTGCTCCAGAAAGATTACATCCTCCTTCAAGTCCTCCTTGACTTAACGATCCTACTCCAATGTCAGCGGGGTTAGGTGCTGACCCACTTGTCGAAGTATGAACTGCATTTACCCCATAATAAGTTGATGTGCCACCACCACCACCAGCAGCAACTACATATAAGAAGCTCGTACTTTGGTTATAGACAAAAGAACCACCACCACCACCACAAGCTCCCCCCGAAGGAAGACATGTACCGTCAACTCCTTGTTGACCAACGACAATTTCCAGCACATTTCCAGCTGTTACATTTACTATGGTTTTCAGTTTAGCACCCCTTCCTCCAGTAGGGGTGTAGTCTGTACACTGTCCCCCCTGTGCTCCCCAAGCTTCTATCCATACATCTGTAACACCACTCGGAACTATAAAAGTCTGAAGAGTACCATTTTCCCCAGTACTCGTAACATTAAAAGCTTGATACCCTCCCCAAACATACCATCCAAAAGAAGTATAGAATTGTATTCTCTTGTCCGTTGTATTGTAAATGGTTAATCCATCCACTGGTGATTCAATGGCATTTCTTTGAGCATCGGTCATTCGTGGAATTAACAAGCCTCTGGTTGCATCCCTTACCTCCATAGCTGCAGAGCTGGCAATGGTTCCTGTTCCAATCAACACGCCTTCGGGAGTTTCACTTCCTGTAGCAGGACCACCTAGTGTAGTCTTGGGTAAGCTGCTAAATTCAATGTTATCCCTTAAATAAATAGCATTATCTGAGGTGTTGTAAAAAATTAATCCCTCAACAGCTGTTGGCAAAGTGGGGCCTTTGGGGAGCATAAATCCCTTTGAGACAGAGCTGATCTGTAACAATGCCGAATTGCTAGGATCATCAATCCCCACTCCAATTCCCATATCAGTTCCTGTCGTAATAGGATTTGTGGAAGTAGCAATAAGGCCACTAGCGATCTCTTTCCAATTGGTCCCATCAAAGTAGCAGTGGGAATTTGTAGTGACGTTATAAATTAACAACCCCTCCGCTGGGCCTTTTAATGCGAACATCTGTGTACTGGACATTGACGGAAATAGCACCCCTTTCGTGGTCGACTTAATGTCTAGTGCCGCATTAGGATTGGCATCACTATCATCTTCATTGATCGCAACTTGCCCCATTACTGCAGAAAAAGAGCAGAATGTGATCAACAGGATAACGATATGATTCACCAATTTTCTTACTAACAAATGGTTGTTTTCTCCTAATAAATAGTTCTCTTTTTTCATAGCATTTAGTTTTTGTATTTTTAAATTGGGCGTAAATTATTGAATGATTAGTTTTTTATGGTAAATTTCATTCTTACTGATTCCAGTAAGAAAGTAAGTTCCTGAAGCAAGCCTTCCGTAGGGGAATATTTTGCGAGCCAAATCACCTTTAGAATTAGTGCTCATTGCTTCTGAGAAATAGACTTTTCCCAGGGCATCATTAAAGGAAATCTGCACGTTCTCATCTTCTAAAAAACCTGAAAGTTCTAGGTAAATATCCTTTCCTGTTGAAGGGTTTGGGAATACATTGATCACTGGATTTTTAGCTGTTAATTGATCGATAGATATCGGTACCACATCAGAATAACTGAAAACCCCATTAAAATCCGTTTGCTTCAGCCGGTAATAACTCCTTCCCTCTAACGGAGAGGTGTCAATGGTTTCATAATTGATGACCTGACTACTATTTCCTGCTCCATCTGTCGTTATTATTGGGGTAAATAGTTGTGCATCCGCACTTCGCTCAATCGTAAAATAATCATTATTGATCTCTGTTGTCGTTGTCCATTTTAGTTCCACGTCATTATTGACCAATTTCGCATCAAAAGAGAGCAATTCAATAGGCAAGGGAAAACCATCTAATCCCACTGCATGTAAAGAAAATGATTGGTACCCTGTTCGCTGTACATACCCATTACCTTCATCATATATTCTACCATCTTCATCACCATTAGTAATCGCCGTAGTACCTTCAAAAGTCTTCCAATCGGCATAAGTGTTTCCATCGTCTCGTTTTAATGGCCATATACTATTGTCATTTAATGCACTAACTGTGGTAATATTTTCCAAATACAATCTTACCCCATAACTACCTGAACCATAAGTCCCAACTTCATCTATCGCCCATTGAGCCTCGTGAAAAACGTGATCGATCACTGCCCCATCCTGAGTAATAACCGCTAAATTTGCATTGTTGTTAGGGGCAAATACACCTATTGGTTCAACCGAAACATCTAACGCAGTTACTCCTGTAAGGTTATTGTTAATGAATTCAGCTAAAAAGTAATCTGTTGATCCTGTCCCGTTGCCTACTGGTAGCCCATAGGTATCAGTATTTGCTCCACTCGCATCAATCGCTTTCCTGAGGTTTCCATTCACAAAACTGAGATTACTATACCCTGCGATATCTGCTGTTGCTGTACTGGTACAGTTTAGCATGTTAATTCCTGTGGTTACTACTCCTTGGGTAAGCGCTAAAGTATTAGTAACGGTCTGATCTTCAGAAAGCGTAACTCCTGCAGAATTATCAATTGTTAAATTTTCAAAGATCATTGGTGCAGCACCTCCAAGGTCTTGCACAGCAGTTCCAGTTAATTTAACAGTTCCTTGTCCTCCTCCTGCTGATGCAAAACTGGCTATACCATTATTAATGACTCCACCTTCCAGCTCTAGGGTGCCATCTATTTTTAAAGCCCCACTATTAGAAGTTTTTAATGCGAACAGGTTTCCTGAAATGGCTGCAGTAGCTGTTGTTGGCACTTTAACAATAACTCCGTTAATTCTTATTGCTTTTGGTATTAAAGAAGTAGCACAATGGCCCACAATGTAATGGCCATAGCCTGTATGGGTAAATTGACTTTTAGCGGTAACAGCACTAGCACTATAGGACTGATGCCCTATTTGGTGTGTTCCTAAATCTTGCCATCCTGATCCTTTATCGATAATTAGGGCGTAATTATCGGCACTACCTCCTAGGTCATTATGCCCCTTACTTTGAACTCCTATGCTGTAACTAACAGATGTCACTCCACCATTAGGAGTAAAAGTCCAAAAACCTTGATTCAAAAATGCGCTTACAGGTTGACCTAAAACAGTTAACCCTCCAGGGGCAGGTTGGCTACTTTGATTAAAAGAAACCTCAAAAATAGATAATCCATCAAGGGCGTTTATTTCTAAACTTGCCAATTGGAAATGTGAGGCTGATCCCATAGGTAAATTATAAGCTTCGCCACTGGTTACGTACCTTCGGATGGTCCCGAAGATGTAGTTTCCGTCTCCATAACCAACTACTTTGTCAACAAGTGATGAGGTTATTAAAATATTCGTTACTGAATTTATTATTCCATTAGTAAAAATTAAGGAGTCTGTAATTTCTTGATTCGTTAATAAAGTAATACCTGCAGCATTATTAATTGTGAAATTTTCGAAGATAGAAGGCGTTGTTCCTCCCAATTGTTGAGCAGAAGAACCTGAAAACTCAACAGTACCAATAGCTCCTCCTGCTAACGCGAGACTTGATACCCCATCATTAGTCCAATTTCCATTGATATTCAAGTGGCCATCTATTTGAAAAGAAGATCCACCAGAATTGGTTACATCTCCACCGGCAGTCATTGCTCCTGCTATTTCAAAAGAGGCTCCGCTAGCATTGCTAACATCTCCCTCGACAGTCAGTACACTTAGTGCTGCAACTTTTATCACCCCACCATCTGAATTATCAATAAGGTTGGCGCTTCCTGAAACTTGAAGGGTGACATTAGCTGGCACTTTCAATATCACTCCTTTTACTCTTAACTTCTCGTTCGCTGAACTATTTACATAAGAAGTAATACACAGCAGAAGCAGTAAGTATTTAACTTTAAAAAAGAGGCTATAATATTTGAGGTTGAACCAGTTCGATAGTGCTGTTATGAGTTTCCTAGAATACATTATTATTATTATTATTATTATTTCAGTTATTAACTCCTTTAATTAGGGATGCCGTTTTCTTGTCAGTTGAGCTATTCGTATTAACAAAATTTAATTCTTTATTGATATTTATTTTAATGTTATGTAATTAATAGTACTTAAAGATCAAAATTATATTTGCATAAAACTCTCCCCCCTTCGGGGGGCGAGTTCTAAAAAAAAAGACACACAATCAATGTTCAGGTCAATTAAATCAGAATGAAACCTGTTTTTAAGCATAAAATAAGGAATGACTTTATTCGAGAAAACACTTCTATTTAGATGGAATCTCCTTATCAAATGGCGAGTTATACACCATCATACCCAACAAAAATTGCAAAAGGTAAAAAAGAAAGTACAGTTGCGGTTGTAAAGGGAACAAAGGCTAAATGAGCTTATTGAAATACTGGATAAGATTCCGCTAGATTAAAACGAACCCATTGGTAGAATAAGGGTGAAGCGTCGAAATTTAACTCATTTAACACCTTTGCCAGGTCTGTACTAGTCCATTGGGTTCCAATATTAAACTACTTTATGGATAGAAGTACCAATGCTTCAGCAATATTTAATACTAAAATTAAAGCGTTCACTGCACAGTTTAGAGGAGTTAGGGAGGTGAAATGTGTTCCCTTTAGTTGGATTAAATTAGTTGCTTAATTAGGCCTAACGCCCAATTTATTGTATGATCTCACAAAAAATTTATGGATGAATCATTTGAGAAACAGAATTTTTCGTGACTCCAAATCTAATACTGAGTTGACATTTAATGGTTGATAAGGAGGTGTTGTGTTTGGTGGAAATGTAAAATAAAATTTTTCAGTTTTTTTTAGCGCAGCGTATTGCAAAAAGTTTTTTTGTATTTCAATAATGAGTTAAGTTCTCCCAAAGCTTTTCAAACTCCCTTAAATAGCTTTTGGTGACTTCCTTTTCGGTAGTTACCAAAATGTTTTCTTGATTTCGTGCTGCAGCACTTCTCGTCCAGTTGTAGCTTCCTGTAATTAATACTTCCTTGTCTATAATGCAGAATTTATGATGCATGTGGCTGGGACTACTATCAATTTTAACTTGGATGCCATTTTTCTCGATGCGCTCAATATCAGATCCTAGATCAAAACACTTGTCGTTATCCGTAATAAGTTTAACACTGATTCCTCTTTTGTGGCAGGCAATAATTTCTTTAGAAATTTGATCATCACTCACCGTGAATACGCAGATTTTTACGGAGCTTGTGGCGGACTTAATTTTTTGGATAATGGTGTTTCTACAGCTGTTGCCTGGGCTAAATCGTGCGTAGGTGTCTGAGGTATCTAATGTGTTGTTGGTTAGGGTCAGTTTGTTGGCGGTCTCTATCCAGTCAATTAGGTTTTCTTTAGAAAGTGTTTCTTGGTTGGATTTTGCAATGTCAAAATTTTTACTCCTTAAAAAGTCTAGCTCACGTTTGTTAAGTTGTTTTTCAGCCATTAATCGCTTTAAGGCCTTTTTTTCTCCACTAACCAGAACTTTGTCGGTAATGGACGCTTCTATTCGTCCAATGATATCATCCATTTAATTGCTGATGGATTGTTTTAATTTCTTTTTCAAGTTGATTCACCCGTTCTTCTATGGAGCTTTTACTGTTGTGGCTTATGCGCTCTATTTTTTGGTTAATAATGTAGAGCCTAGGTTTTTTTAGGTTTAATGATTTTAACTCTGTTAAAGATGTTGTTAATGCTTTGTCTTTTGTAATAAGGAGGTATAGCGTGTCTTCAGTTGGTGAAGAAATTTGGTTGCAGATGATGATTGTGCCATTTTCAAAGTCTGTTTGAATCTGACTGGTAATTTCAATAGCAATTTCTCCAAGAATAAAATTGTCAGGAAAATCTAGGGTAGTTTCATCAGGGAAGTCCTTGTTGTTAAGGAAGTCATTCCAATTCCAACGGGTAATAAAAGGAATGGATTTTTTGTGTTGGTAGATCTTTTCGTCTAATACCGCTTTCGTGTTGAATTTGGCCAAGCGGTTAACGGTTAGTTCTTCCGTTAGTAGAGCTTCTATTGGAATGCTAAAATAATTAGCAATCTGCAGCATGATGTCTGTTTTTGGTTCAGCCCTTTCTTCTTCATATGCGCCAACGCTTGCTCTTGTGATGCCGAACAGCTCGGCAAATGCGGTTTGGCTTAGCCCCTTAGTGGCTCTTATTTTTCTTATGTTTTTTCCTATTCGAGACATGTATTTAAAAGAATTGCTAAATATCTTGGCAATTGCTAAAATAAATAGTATTATTGTGTGACAAACTTAGCATAAAAAGTGCGAATTCAAAAATAATGAAAAGAAAACAACTTGATATCACCATCCATTCACCTCCGTAAATTGAATTTTCATTTTACTTTTTTTAAGTAAAATAGTTTCTAAATTTATGGAATTCAAAAAAAAACGATTATAAAAAATATTAAATATGAAAGATACTTATGAAAAGGTAAAAGGTTATTTGATGGACCTCGAGCATACAATTATTAGGGAGGATGAGGTGGATGGAATACTTGTGATTGATAATGAGCGCTTAGGGATTAAAAATTTAGTTATTGGCTGTTTAGATCCAATTTTAATAATGGAGCAATTTATATTAGAACTAAAAAATTCAGACCAGGGAGTGTTTAAGAAATTACTTCAAAAAAATAGGGATATTATTCATGGAGCATTTGTCTTAGATGAGTCGGGCGAGAAGCTGATCTTTAGAGATACTTTGCAAATGGAAAACCTTGATATGAATGAGTTAGAAGGATCGATAAATTCTTTAACGCTTTTGCTTTCAGAGTATTCAAATGAATTAATAAAATTTTCAAAAAATTAGGAGGACATAAAAATGAGTTTATTTAAAAGATTATTTACGTTAGGAAAAGCAGAAGCTAACTCTGTAGTTGATCTGTTAGAGGATCCAATTAAAATGACAGAACAAGGAATTAGAGAGATGAAAAAGGATCTCGAAAATTGCTTAAAAGCGCTGGCAGAGATTAAAGCCTTAGAAATTAGGTCTCGAAATGAAATGAATACGGAAAAAGAAAAGGCGGTTGATTATGAAAAGAAGGCCATGTTGTTGCTTCAACGAGCGGAAAGTGGTCAAATTGCTGCAGAAGAGGCAGATAGATTGGCCAGTGAGGCCTTGAATAAAAAGGAGGAGTGCAACACTCATGTTGAAAGAGCGTCTAAAGAGCAAGTACGACTTGAAGAAAGTGTTAGCAAGTTGGGGGTAAATGTGAAAACTTTACGAACTAAAATTAGTTCTTGGGAAAATGAGTTGAAAACTTTAAAAGCTAGAGTAAAAGTAGCCTCAGCAACTAAGAATATCAATAAGCAAATGGCTGCGATTGACTCTTCTGATACCATTTCTATGCTCGAAAGAATGAAGGAGAAGGTGGAGCAAGAGGAAGCCCTTGCAGATGCGTATGGGAGTATTGCCAATGAATCCAAATCATTAGAGGATGAAATTGATAATGCAATAGGTGATGCGGAAGGGACTACTTCTGATCGTTTGGCTGCATTAAAAGCTAAAATGAGTCAGCACAAAAAGAAATAACTGACCATTCATCGGTTAAAAGTGACCGTTAAATAAAAATAATAAATTAGTCATGTGTTTGACTATTATTTTTAATAGCTTGTCAAAAATTATTAAAATGAATTGAATCATGCTCCTGTTGAGCATGTCGTAGAATTACCATGTAATGTAAATTGAAAAATGAAAGAACTATTTGAGGCAACATTTTCTTTAATTAATATCATACCAACGATAATGTTGATGTTTGTTGTTGTTTATTGGTTGTTGGTTATTTTTGGAACGTTAGATCTTAGTTCTTTCGATTTTGACATAGATATTGATGCCGATATGGAGTTTGATGCTGATGTGGAAATTGATGCAACAGGTGAGATCTCTGTCTCTTGGATAAACAACATGCTTTCATTTTTTAATATTGATAAAGTACCATTAATGGTCTTTATGACCTTTTGGATTATTCCTGTCTGGCTGATATCAATTATGGTGAATCACATTCTTGGGAATAGTATATTTTTATTTTCACTATTGTTACTGATTCCGAACCTTATCGTGTGCTTATTTATTGCTAAGCCTTTAACGTTTCCTTTTATCAAACTATTTACTTATTTGGATAAAGATTCAGAATCTTCACAGGTGTTATTGGGTAAGGTTGGAAAAGTAATTATAGGGGCAAGTAGTGAGAAGATTGGGCAAGGAGAGGTCATTGTAGAAGGGTCGAATTATCGGTTGAATATCAAAACAAAAACGGGAAGTGTAAAAAGAGGGCAACAAATATTGGTTGTAAATCACTTAAGTGATTTAAAGCATTACATCGTTGAGCCTTATGAAACAATTGATTAATAAAATAAAATAAAAAAATTATGGAAATGTTAGGGAACTCAATGTTTGTGATTGCAATAATCATAGTAATAGTAGCTATTGGATTGATAGCAATGATTGCGAAGTGGTATAGAAAAGCCTCGCAAGGGCAGGCAATCGTAAAAACAGGTATTGGAGGAACGAAGGTCTCTTTTAATGGGATGATGATTGTTCCTGTATTGCACAGAATGGAATTAATGGACATTTCATTAAAGACAATTTTGATTGAAAGAAATGGATCTGATGGATTAGTGTGTAAGGACAATATGAGAGCTGATATTAAAGTAGCATTCTTTGTTCGAGTAAATAAAACGGATGATGATGTTATTCAGGTGGCTCAATCTGTTGGATGTGCTAGAGCTTCTGATAAAGAAGCCTTGAAGAGTTTGTTTGAAGCTAAATTTTCCGAAGCTTTAAAAACTGTAGGTAAACAGTTTGATTTCGTAGACTTATACAATAAGAGAGATGAGTTTAGGCAAGAAATTAATGCCATTATTGCAACAGATTTAAGTGGTTATATTTTAGATGGTTCTGCTATTGATTATTTGGAACAAACGCCATTAACTCAAATGGATGAAAATAATATTTTGGATTCTGAAGGGATTAAAAAAATTATTGACATCACATCGAATCAGAAGATACAATCTAATTTGATTGAAAGGAATAAGCAAAAGGTAATTAAAAAACAAGATGTAGAGGCGAGAGAAGCAATTTTAGAATTAGATAAACAATTGGCTGAAAAAGAAGAACAACAAAAAAGAGAAATCGCCAATATTAAATCAAGAGAAGAAGCAGATGTAGCGACAGTGAAACAAGAGGAATTTTTAAAATCCGAAAAAGCAAGAATCATTACTGAAGAAGAGGTAGAAATTGCACAGCAAAATAAAGAAAGAGAAGTAATTGTTGCTTCAAAAAATAAAGAAAGAACAGCTGCCGTCGAAACAGAAAAAGTTGAAAAAGATAGATTACTTGAAGTTACTGAAAGGGAGCGAATAGTAACATTGGCTCAAATAGAAAAAGAAAAATCTATTGAGGTGGAGAAAAAGAATATTAAAGAAGTAATTAGAGATAGAGTTGCTATTGAAAAAACAGTAGTTGTAGAAGAAGAAAGTATTACAGATACCAAAGCACAAGCGCAAGCCGATAGAGAAAAATTAGTCGCAATTACTAAAGCCGAAGAGCTGGCAGAATCGAACTTGGTACAACAAATTAAATCTGCAGAAGCAGCAAAACAAGCGGCTTCATTTAAAGCAGAAGAGGTAATTATTAATGCCAGAGCAGAGCAAGAGTCTTCGATACAACGTGCCGATGCGATTAAGGTAATGGCAGACGCAGAAGCGTCAAGAGAAGCTGCCCATGGTATTGCTGAAGCTCAAGTATTAGAAGCAAAAGCAAATGCTAGAGAAAAAGAAGGGGATGCAGAAGCAAGTGTTATTGAGGCTCAAGCTTTAGCTGAGGCGAAAGGAATTGAAGCTAAATCTCACGCTCAAGCTATAGCGGATGTTGAAATTGGTACAGCGGAAGCAGACGTTACCGAAGCTCAGGCTGTTGCAGGTCAGAAAAAAGGATTGGCTGAAGCTGTAGTAAGTAAAGAGAAGTATGCGGTAGAGGCTGAAGGTATCCATAAGAAAGCTGAAGCAATGAAGCAATTGGATGGTGTAGGGAAAGAGCATGAAGAGTTTAAACTCAAATTAGATAAAGAGAAACAAGTCGAAATGGCTCAAATACACATCCAAAAAGACATTGCAGATGCTCAAGCAGAAGTGATTTCTAAAGCATTAGAATCTGCTAAGATTGATATTGTTGGCGGAGAAACAGTATTCTTCGATAAAATTATTGGAGCAATATCTAATGGTAAAGCAGTAGAAAGAGTATTGGATAATAGTGAAACACTAAGCTCCTTAAAGACTCAATTACTTGACGGTGTTGAGGGAGGTTCTTTAAATGAAAAAATAAGTAGTTTGATCAATCAATTTGGGATTAGTTCCGATGACCTTAAAAACTTATCAGTTACTGCTTTAATCTTTAACATGATGAAAGAAGCCAAAGATGACAAAACACAAGGGGTATTAAGTGGTTTGCTTTCTGCAGTTCAATCAGCAGGTATTGGAGATTTAACGCCAAGTAGTTTAGGTATTAAAAAATAAGATGAAGGTTTCTTAGCTGAAACAAAACTGTTGAAATGAGAAACCTTTTTTATTGATTTACGAGGCAATCAATAAAAGGAGAAGACCTTAACTTTTACATCAAAACAGTTGTAATCATATCTAAATGGGATTTCTAAGAGATATTTTTGGACCATCGAAAGATGAAATATGGCAACAAGTTGCCAATGAAATTGGTGGCCAATTTGAGAGTGGAGGATTCTTTGGTAAAGATGAATTACGATTTCAAAGTGGTCAATGGGAATTAACTTTAGATACTTTTACTCAAAGCAATGGTGAGACAAGATCTACTTTCACTCGAATGAGAGCTCCTTTTGTTAATCAAGACAATATAAGGTTTAAAATATATCGTGAAGAGATATTTAGTTCCGTATCAAAATTTTTCGGAGCTCAGGATATCGTAGTTAAAGATGTTTTCTTTGATGAGAAATACATGATAAAGGGAAATGATGAAGCGGCTATAAAACAGCTGTTGCAAGATGATGAATTGAAAAGACTGATTGCCTATCAGGGTGATATTCTTTTTGAAGTAAAGAATGATAGAGGTTGGTTTAAGAAATCCTTCCCAGAAGGAGTAGATGAACTGTATTTTGAATGTGCTTGGATAATGAAAGATGTAGCAGATATCAAAAAGCTTTTTGAATTGTTTTCACATACCTTAGGACTTTTAGTAGAATTAGATTCAGCATATAAGGCTAATTCTCGAATTAAACTTTCATAATAATTAGATGATTAGATGAAGCAAATGTCAGAAGAAAAAAAGAGTAGCAATCAAAAAGAAGGCCTGGAACAAGGCACTTATGAAATTATTCGTAATCGACTGAATAAACATGGAGATGAGCTTAGAGCAAACCTTTCTTTATTAAATGCCTCAAGAAAAGAGGTGTTTGGAGCGATTGAAACTACCCTATTGACTACCGAAAGAGTAACCACTGAAAACAAGTGTATTCCTCGCGATATGGTTGCTGTGGGAGACCATTTTGTTTTTGGATATAACGTACACATTGGGTTAAAAACAGTGACTAAGTTAAGTGATGTGTTTAGCATCTATCACTATAAAGCTCATGGTTTTCATCAAGAGGACTATTCTTTATTGAATGATGAAAAATTTCAGTCAGACTTTGATGACGTTTACAAGTATTATAAAAATACACAGTTTGCTAAATTTGTAGAAATAGGACCATACCTATATATGGTCTTTAAAGTTGGTAAAGGAGAGAATGATTGTAAAGTTTTTAAATGGAAAGTAGCTGCAGAGAGTATTGCCTATGTTGATAATAGAAGTGATCATGAAGTAATCTCTCCTAACAAGTATGAATTTACTTGGAAAAGAACCGTTAGAGAGATGTATAGAGATGGTTTGCATCCTCATATCTCTATTGAAGACCAGATTTTTGTAGAGGCTGTGGGGGGGGATTTAACCATAAAGGTAGAAGATAATACCGCCGATGGAAAGGGAATTTATAATGAACCTGTAGATTATCCTGATCAAACATTAGACGATGCAGAAATCTTTTATGCCGTTGTAGGCAACATGATTTTCCTAAAGATAAAACCTTACAAAGAAGATAAGTTCAGGTATATCATCTACAATAGTAAAGTGCAAGAAGCATTAAGAATAGATGCGATTGAGAACTCCTGTGTGCTTTTACCAGATGACCATGGGGTTGTCTTTCCTAAAGGATATTATCTTCAAACAGGAGAATCCAAAGTTTTTGATTTAGATACTGGAGCAATGCATTATCTAAAAAGCATAGCCTCTCCTAACGGAGAGGATTTTCTATATGTTTTTTATAACAATACATTAGGAACATATGTGCTGCTTTCTTATAACCTTATTGCTCAAGAAGTAACTGCCCCCACCATTTGTCATGGCTATTCTTTCTTTGAAAATGGAGAGTTGTGTTATTTTAAAGCTGAAGAAGAAGCTCAAAACCATCATGCAATTCAAATTTGGCAAACACCATATGAAGGGCTTGATAGTTCAGTACCTAAGACCAGTGATTCTTTTCTGATGAAAATTGGAAACAAGGGTATTGTTAGAGCAATGGCTGAATGTTTTGAGGTAATGAACCTTATTGCTAAAGAAGATTCATATGCGAACTTGTATGTTGACATTGTAAAAAAGACAACAGATATTCTCGATGCTTATTATTGGATAGATAAAGAAGAAACACACAATTTACAAGAGCCACTAAATCATATAAAATCATCCGCATCAAGTGCCATTGATGAATTTGATAAGGTTGTTGGTATTAAAAAAAATACAAAAGAAGAACAAGAGAAAATTACATCGCTATTTGAGGCTGTTATTACTGAAATTAAAAGAACATCATTTAACCATATAGATAGTTTTGTTCAACTTTTAGCAAAATTAAGAACCGTTAGAGGGCAAGTTATTTCATTAAAAGAACTGCGTTATGTAGATCTTGGATTAATAGAGGCGTACGAGTCACAATTAACAGTTCAAAATGATACCTTATCAGGCAAGTGTGTTGAGTTTTTATTAAAGAAAGAAGCTTTAAATTATTATGTTGATCAAATAGAAGGTTTTAGTACCCGTGTTGAAAAACTAGTTAAAGTAGTTGAAATTAATCAACTGAATGAGCAGGTGATAAAAGCATCTCATGAGTTGGAGTTGTTGATTGAAATTGTGAGTAATCTAAAAATAGAAGATGCTACTCAAACCACTAAAATCATTAATAATATCTCTGATATTTATGCTCGATTTAATCAAATCAATGCCGTAATCAAGAGAAAGAGGAGAGCACTTCAGTTGGTAGAAGGTGAAGCCGTTTTTAACGCTCAATTGAAATTGATTAGTCAGGGAATGACTAATTATTTAGACATTTCTGACCGTGCAGAAAAGTGCGAGGAGTATTTAACAAAGTTGATGATTCAGCTGGAGGAGTTAGAAGGGAAATTTAGTGAATTTGAAGAATACATTACGAAGATAGCAGAGAAGAGAGATGAGGTTTATAACGCCTTCGAATCTCGTAAAGTAAGTTTAATAGAGAAAAAGAATAAGAGAACTACAGCCTTACAAGCCTCAGCAGATAGGGTCTTAAAAGGAATTGCCAGCAGATTAGAGGACATGTCTGATTTAGACGAAATCAACGGTTACATGGCTTCTGACTTAATGGTGGATAAGCTGCGGAATATTGTAGAGGAACTTATTGTGTTGGGAGATACCGTAAAGTCTGATGATCTTCAGAGTAAATTAAAAACAGTAAAAGAAGAAGCTGTTCGGCAATTACGAGATAAAACAGAGCTATTTGATGGAGATCATATTATTTCTTTCGGCCAGCACAAGTTCTCCGTAAATAATCAATCCCTCGACTTAACGATTGTTCCTAGAGGGAATGAAATGTATT
>JAWUVT010000179.1:0-12767 GCA_034112225.1 Flavobacteriales bacterium
TTGCTTTAACCCTCCTCCCACATATAAATTAACAATATTTTTACGCTCGGTAGCGGTCCATTCGAGGTTAATTAACTCTGCTTCAACATGTGCCAACAGGGGCATCTCTTCAAATAAATATTCACCGTAAACTCTTCCTCCATAAATACTTGTACTGAAGTTATTGGCCTTTTCTGCGTAATACGTATAATTTAAACCAACTCCTGTTAATATTTGATCGGTGAAGTAGTATCCAAAATTGGGTGCAATTTCAATTACAGTAACGTTCCCAAAAGACAATCCTAAACCTCCACCAACAGTTACTTTTTGCCAATCAAAACTACCGTCAGTTGTTTTAGGTGTTGCTGCTGTAGTTGATGGCGCATTGTCACCATAAACATAGGCATCGTCTTCTTGAGCAAGCCCTGCAACTGCAATCAATAAAGAGAATGAAATTAAAACCTGTTTTATCATAGCTCCAAATTTACAAAAATCCTATCGATTTCAATCTTAGTAATTTAACAAGTTTTCTATCGCATCACTCACCTTGTTTCCATTGGGCAATAGCGTTTCTTCTAAAATAGAATTTAATGGAATTGCAGGGGTATCCACCGAACCAATAATTTCTACTGGAGCATCTAACTCCTTAAAACAGTTTTTCTGAATACGAGCTACTAAACCTAAAGCAAAAGAGCATTCTACAGACTCTTCGGTAACCACTAAAATTTTGTTGTGTTTTTTAGCCGCAGCATACATCGCTTCTTCATCCAAAGGATTTAAAGTCCGTAAATCAATAATTTCTACTTGTCCTTTAAAGTTCTTTTCAGCTGCCAAACTCCAATAAACGCCCATTCCGTAAGTAATAATGGCTACAGAGTTTTCTTGTGCTGGTGCTGCCAATACGTTTCTTGCTTTACCAAAAGGGATAATGTATTCCTCATCGGGATCAACCGTCATTGCCCCTTCGGTTCCTTTAATTTTGCTCCAATACAAGCCTTTATGCTCGAGCATGACTACTGGATTAGGATCATAGTAAGCCGCTTTCATTAAGCCTTTTAAATCGGCTCCCGTACTCGGATAAGCAACTTTTACGCCTCTAATATTGGTGACAATAGATTCTATGCTTGATGAGTGGTAAGGTCCGCCAGAGCCATAAGCACCAATAGGTACTCTTAAAATCATACTCACTGGCCATTTTCCGTTAGACAAGTAGTAAGATCTTCCCACCTCAGTAAACAACTGATTTAAACCAGGCCAGATGTAATCGGCAAATTGCACCTCAACAATTGGTTTTAAGCCAACTGCCGACATTCCCACGGTACTTCCTACAATAAATGCTTCTTGTATGGGAGTATTGTAAACTCTATCGTCTCCAAATTGCTGCGCCAACGTAGCAGCTTCTCTAAACACGCCTCCAATTCTTGCTCCAACATCTTGTCCATACAATAAACTTTCAGGATGGTTGGTCATTATTTCTCTAATGGCGAACAATGCAGAATCAACCATTACCGTCTTTTCTTTTCCTGCTGGAGACCGCTCACCTTTTTCTTGGGTAACGGGTGTTGGTGCAAACGCATGCGTTAACAAATCTTCTGGTTGAGGGTCTTCTTCTTTTAAGGCCAATTGGTAATCTTTAGCCACCAATTCTTTGGTTTCTTTTTCTATTTTGGTCAATTCCTGTTGGTCTACTCCTTTTTTTAGTAAAGCAGCCACCAATTTTGGAAAAGGATCTTTTGCCCATGCTTCAGCTAATTCTTCTTTATCATGCCGATAAAACTCCATTCTTACTCCAGAGGTATGGTGGTTTAACAAGGGCACTTTCGCGTGAATAATAAATGGTCTTCTTTCTTCACGAACAATTGCTAAGACTTCATTAAAGGTCTCATAGGACTCTTGAAAGTTGGTTCCATCAATGGTTCTCACCTCCATTCCTTTAAACCCTTTGGCATAATGGGTAATGTCTTGAGCACGGGTTTCTTCTGCTGTAGCAGAGATGTCCCAATTGTTATCTTGTACTAAATAAATAATGGGCATTTGTTTTAAAACGGCCATTTGAAAAGCTTCAGAAACTTCTCCCTCAGTACATGAAGCATCACCTAAACTACAAACTACAACTGGATTTTCTCCGTTGTAATCTTCCGCCATTCCTAATTTTTCTTTGTGCTGAATTCCCATTGCCACTCCTGTTGCTGGAATGGCCTGCATTCCTGTAGCAGAACTTTGATGGGGTATTTTTGGTTTATCGTCATCCTTTAAACTGGGATGTGAATAATACGTTCTTCCTCCAGAAAAGGGATCATTTTTTTTGGCTAAAACTTGCAACATCAATTGAAATGGAGTCATTCCAATTCCCAACAAAATACTATCATCTCGGTAATAAGGAAAAACAAAATCTTGTGGCTTTAGTTGCAAACCGCAGGCCAACTGAATGGCTTCATGGCCTCTTGAAGTGGCATGAACATATTTAGAACAAACCGCTTTGTTGTTCTCGTACAATTCTGTTAAGGCTTTTGCGGTACTCATTAATCGAAATGCCTTTAAAGAAACATCTTTCAACACTTTACCTTTCGCTTCTAGTAGTTCTGCCATTTTTCCGTTTTATGATGAGAGGAAGACAAAGGTAACAAAAAAGCATGTGAGGAATTCTCAAATTTTGATTTCTTAACCGAATTTGATTCAATTGATTAAAAGATGAACTCAATACATTACAAAAGAGAATTGCTAACTTCGTATTTTCTAAACTTATTATCTTGTGAAAATCTATAGCACACTAGCCATTCTGATAGCCTTTTTGGTCACCAAAGATGTTAATTCTCAGACTTTTAATTCTTTTTACGGGGAAGTCGTTAACAATTATTCTTCAGACACGATTCATAAGTATTTAGTGGAGTTCGAAAATTTAGGCGTTAAAGAACATGGAACTCCAGCACTTCAAAACACTTTGGATTGGGTCATTAAAAAATATAATAATTACGGTTATACTGACATTGTAATAGATACGTTTAATTATGCTGCTCAAGATGATTACAATTTAATTGTAACGAAACAAGGAAGTCTTTACCCGAACACCTTTGTTATTATTGATGGGCATTACGACACCAAATCCGGAACAGGAACGAATGACAATGGAACTGGAACTGCTATTGTTCTAGAAGTAGCTCGTTTACTACAAAACATAACGACTGAATATTCCATCAAATTTATTCATTTTAGTGGAGAAGAGGATGGCTTAATTGGTAGTTCACACTTCGTAAACAATGTTGTTGTTCCAACCAATATGGACCTTAAAATTGTTTTTAATATTGATGAAGTAGGAGGCGTAAATGGGTTAACCAATAACACCATTGTTTGCGAAAGAGATGAAACAACTCCTACTGTTGCAAATACGGCATCCTATGCTTACACGGATACGCTAGCCTCATGTATGGAGCTTTATTCCAATTTGCAAACTGAAATTTCTTATGCCTATTCCTCTGATTACATGCCTTTTCAGGCGCAAGAAAAAGTGATTACTGGACTTTACGAAAAGAACGAATCCCCTTACCCTCATACTCCAGCAGATAGTTTATCTAAACTAGACACCAACTATGTATATGAAATAACCAAAGGAACTATTGGAGCTTCTTTATATTTTGCTGTTGCGCATGAGTTTGGCGTTGGGGTTAAAACTTCTACGAATCCAACACATTCTCTCGTTGTTTATCCTAATCCGACCAACGATTATCTCACTATTGATTTTAAAGAGGGTTTAAGTGAAATCAAAAGAATACAAATTACTACTCTTTTAGGGGAAGTTGTGGCTGAAATGAGGTCAACTAATGCTACTGAAAGACTTTCATTAATAGGCCTATCAAAAGGGGTTTACCTCCTTTCCATTCAATCTGATCAGCACCACTTTTCTGAAAAAATTATCCTCCAATAATGACAAACAGTCGTATTTTCCTAATCTCAGAATTAATCTTACTTTTTTTTATTGTTCCTATTCTTTTATTTCTTGATGTTTTTCCTGTTGTAAAAATTATTAGTGTACTTATTGCCATTATTTATACGATAGTAATTTCAAGAACAAATCGATTAATCTCTCTAAAAAAGTTAACGCTGTTTTCTTTTAAAGAACATTCAAAAAGGATCTTCATTACTGCATCAATAGTTTTAAGTTCAAGCTTACTCTTTATGTACTATTGGCATCCTGAAGATTTATTTATGGTGGTAAAAAGAAACCCTTTATTATGGGTTTCTATCTTGTTTTTTTACGCACTCCTTTCTGTTTTACCTCAAGAATTATTGTATAGAAGTTATTTTTTTGCCCGCTATAACTCCCTCTTTAAAAATACAAATCACTTATTGATTCTCAATATTATTGTTTTTCCAATCGCACATCTTTTTCTAAAAAACTGGTTAGTGCTTCTCATTACATTAATTGGAGGAATATTATTTACCTTGAGCTATAAAAAAAGCAAATCCATTTTATTGACTTCTTTAGAACATGCCATTTATGGCAATTGGATCTTCACAATTGGTATGGGAGAAATCTTGGCTTTTCCAATGCCTAATTAAAGGCTTAATGGTTGATGTTCAAATTTCACCTTAAAACAGGATCCTCTATATTTATTATTGAAACCCTCTATTTGTCCATCTATTTGAGCGGTTAATGCGGTAACGATCTCAATACCTAATGAATCAGGTTTATTCAGGTCAAAACCATCAGATAACCCAATTCCATTATCCTTCACTAACAACTCTACACTACCCTCCTCAATAGAGAGTAAAACTTCGAGTTCTGGATCCTCTACCTGATTAAAATTATATTTTAAAGAATAGGTAACGATCTCTGAAATTATCAACCCTAAGGGAATTGCTGTATCTAAATCCACTATAAGGTTAGGGGAGCTAACGGTACAATTCACTGTTGGATTAATTTCCCGTTGAATGGCCATTACATCTTCTATATAGTAACGAATATTAACTTTATTAAAGCTACTGTCTTGATGTAGTTTTTGATGAATTAAGGCAATCGCTTCAATTCTTCTTCTACTTTCACTCAACACCTTTCTTGCTTCTTCACTTTCAACATTCCCAAATTCTAACGAGATTAGTGAAGAGATGATCTGCAAATTATTCTTGACCCTGTGATGCACCTCTTTTAAGAGTATTTCTATTTTTTTATACTGCCCAACAATCTCTTTATTATTATTCTCTAAAACTAAATTTACATGAACCAACGCTTCATTTTTCCGTTTTATGGTGATGCTGAAACACACCATAACGACAACCATGACCAATGTAGATAGAATGCTATTAAACAACCAAACCAAAGCTGTTACGGCTTCAGAAATAGGGTGTATCGCTTTCTTTTCATACAAAAAAAAACATAACAAAAGACTTAAAATGGCAATAGATAAGTTAAAAAAAACGTTTTTCCATTTTTCCCAATCCAAATTTAAAAGAAATATGGCAGGAAAAAGGAATAGGTAATAATAAAACCCAGAGCTCCAACCTGAAAAATAGGTAAGAATGAATACCTCCAGAAGTACCGAATAGGCAACTAAGAAACCCATTTGTTTCTTAGTTAATATTTCTCTCTTTAAAAGTTGAAAATAAACAATGAACAACAGTGCCCATAATGCAGGACTCAGTGCAATAAAAAAAGCTTCTATCGCAATAAAAAATGTAGTTAAGATAACATTTGTAATGATTCCTATTAAAACACTAGGAATCATTACTTCTTTGAATCTATTTTCTAATAAGGACCTGTTCATCTCTCTTACTAAAATAACACATTGTAATCCAACAGACA
The DNA here is from genome assembly GCA_034112225.1 of Flavobacteriales bacterium. GTDB lineage: Bacteria > Bacteroidota > Bacteroidia > Flavobacteriales_E > Vicingaceae. The sequence continues at coordinate 5,777 of JAWUVT010000179.1, forward strand.
AAATTATTTTTCCAATAAAAAAGCCACCTTAAAAAAGGTGGCTTTAAATAATGATTCGAAGTGTTTACTTTTTCTTCAGCTCTTCATTCCGAGCATCCCGTTGCATCAAGTTTTCTTTTGTATCCCCGATCCATCTACCGTGCTTATTCTTGTACAGTGTAAATTTTGACAATTGTGTTTTTCTTGGCCAACTGTTGTCCTTTAAATCAACATCTGCGGTTTCTAACCACGGATCCATATCAACACTCGCCAACTCTTTTTTAAAGAAAAACACTTTAGAGACATTGGTATGGTTGGTCTTCCAAATTTCTGCAGGAATTCTTACCTCTTCAGTAGATCCATCTTTAAAAGTGAAATTCAAGAGAATAGGCATCACTAATCCTCCCTTATTTACAAAATCAATGTTGTAATAATTGAAGTCGGTTTTTAAAATTGCTAAATCTTTTTCGGTTAATTTAGAAAGGTACTTCTCGTATTCTTCTTGGTCTACCAACGTTGCTTCAAAAGGATCATACGCGTTATAGAAATCAAGAATTTCTGTATCGTGATCACTATAAACAGGGATCTTCTTATTCCTGGTCTCACCAATATAAACTGGTTCAGTAGCTTTCAACTCTTTGGCAATTGCTTTTTCTACTTCCGGGTTTTTGGTATCTATTTTAAACCACTCTACATTTTCAATTCCCATATCACAATGATCGGTAGTATAAAACCAACCTCTCCAAAACCAATCTAAATCAACTCCCGAAGCATCTTCCATTGTTCTAAAGAAATCTGCCGGTGTTGGGTGCTTAAACTTCCATCTTTCAGCATAGGTTTTAAAAGAATAATCGAACAACTCTCTTCCCATCACTGTTTCTCTTAAAATATTAAGCGCTGCAGCTGGTTTTCCGTAGGCGTTGTTTCCAAATTGGTGTAACGATTCAGAGTTGGTCATAATCGGGGCTATATTTCGTTTATCGCCTTTCATGTAATCTACAATTCTATAGGCTGGACCTCTTCTAGATGGATAATCTCTTTCCCATTCTTGCTCACATAAATATTGAGTAAAGGTATTTAGTCCTTCATCCATCCAAGTCCACTGCCTTTCATCGGAGTTAATAATCATTGGAAAAAAGTTATGTCCCACTTCATGAATAATCACTCCTATCATCCCATACTTTGTTCTTTCTGAATAGGTTCCATCCTCATCAGGTCGTCCATGGTTAAAACAAATCATGGGATACTCCATGCCTATTGCTTTGGTGTGTACAGAAATGGCAACAGGGTAAGGATAATCACAGGTATGTTTAGAGTAAGACTCAATCGTATGTGCAACAACTCTTGTACTGTATTTCTCCCAAAGCGGGTTTCCTTCTTTAGGGTAATAACTCATTGCTATCGTTGATTTACCATTGTACTTCACCGTCATTGCATCCCAAATAAACTTACGAGAACTCGCGAAGGCAAAATCTCTCACATTGGTAGCCTTAAACGACCAAGTTCTAGTTTCTGTAGCTTTGTTCTTTTCTTTTGCTTCAGCTTCAGCTTGAGTAACAATAATTACGGGTTTACTGTATTCTGTTTGTGCTTTTTTAAACCTTGCTCTTTCTTGAGCTGTTAATACCGAAGAAGGATTGGTTAACGAACCGGTAGCTCCAACAATGTGATCTGCAGGAACGGTAATGTTCACTTTAAAATCTCCAAAAGGCAAGGTAAACTCTCCATTCCCTAAGAACTGCTTATTTTGCCACCCTTCTGTTTCGTTATAAACTGCCATTCTTGGATAAAACTGTGCAATGGTATACAAGTAATTGTCTTCTTTAGGAAAGTATTCGTAACCTGATCTTCCACCAATCTCTTCACGGTTATTAATGATATACCACCAACCCATTTTTATTGAGGTGGAAGCTCCAGCGGCTAAAGGTGTTGGTAAGTCAATACGCATCATCGTTTTATTGATGGTATATTTCAACGCTTTACCTGAACCACTTGTAACATATTCTAACTTAAATCCTCCATCAAAATCATTGTGCAATTTAGCCAATGCTGTAAAACTCTTTTTTACGCCGATTTGCCCAGTAGCCACCAACTTGGTATCCGAATCTTTAGCCCTCATATTTTGGTCCAACTGAATCCATAAATAATCCAATTGATCTGGTGAATTATTTTTATAGGTGATGGTTTCTTTGCCTGTTATTTTTTGCTTTTCATCATCTAATGCAATATCGATAACGTAATCTGCTTTTTGCTGATAATATTGATGCCCTGGAGCACCAGAAGCTGTTCTATAAACAGTTGGAGTCGCTAATTCTTCTTTAAGTTGCTTAAACTTATTGTGGTTGTAATTTTCTTGGGAAAACAATTGTCCTGTTGCTAAAATCAACCCTACTAATAAAATCCTTTTCATACTTCTATTGCTTTAGCTCATGAGTTTCACTCACGTTACTTTTGTTTAATTGATAATTCACTTTTTGATCTCCAACGGTTAGATAAACCGTGTTGGCCTGTCCACTAAAAACTTCGGTTAACAAGGTGTTTTTTATGGTTACTTTTTTTGGGGATTCCAATTGGTCCGATTCAAAGAAGCAATAAATAAAATCATCTTTATTAACTTCTTTCCCTACGAACCTGTAGTTTAAACTTACGCCATCTGCTACCATATGGAAGCGCTGATTGATGTATTGATTCAAATAATAAGCTGCTTTTTCGTGCTCCTTTTCGGTTCCTAAATACAGACTAGGAGCACCGGCAGCAGACAATGCGGCTTCTAAATCATGCCCAATAAACTTAATTCCTATTTCAAAAGTTTTACTCTCTACATTGTACTCCGCTTCTGTAATTGAAACATAATACTTATGCATTGCAAAACTCAATAATGAGGAGGTTAGAACTAAAAATAAAATTTTTTTTATCAACTTACTTCTTTTTTTAAGGAGTACTAAAGTAAACAAATTGTTTTGAAAAATTAAGTGCCAAAGGACTTAATTCGGTGGATTGGTTTCTCTACTTGATAAAAGACAAAACGATAGTGTCATTGAAAAAACGGAATCACTTAGATAGTCAACCCAATAACATCGACATAAATAACTCCCCCTAAGATGAAAACTTTTAATTGATCCTACGATACCGACTTTATGCTAAAAAATTAAATTTCTAAACAATAGATTTGCTGCTACTGGGAAATAGTATTTTTTAATTTAGAGGCCAATATAGGTTCTCGGGGATTGCTATAAATGAGTGACTTTTTCAACGGATAGACTAATACTCGATAAAACGCTACTCAAATAGATTAACATCTCTATTGTTAATTCACCTCCAATTATTCAAAGAAAAAGATAAAGTGTATTAATTATTCTACCACGAACTTCGATCTATAAATGGATTGATTAGAAATAACTTCAACAAAATAGTAACCGGCTAAAACATCTAAACTTAATGCATGAAGGCCCGCCTCAACTGATTGTTCATGAAAAACAACTTTACCAGACAGATCCACTATTCTGATTTCTACTTGATTGAAGCCCTTTATATCTAATGTGATTTCTCCATTACTCGTCGGATTAGGATACACGCTTAGCATCTCACGAGTTACTTCCTCTCCAATTTCTACCGCCACCATAGGTGATATTAATGCTGATAAATACAAATTTTTACAGTTACAACTACCAAAGCTTACACTGCCCACTGGTCCTCCTCTAACAAAACGGTAATTCAAAGGTGAAGGATCATATGGAGTATATACATACCCTGTTCTGTACATGCCCAAAAAAGTAGTTTCATTTGCTATTATGGATGGGTCTTTTAGAATAAAGAACTTATCTCCAACACCGTTAACGGTAATGTCATTGTTATGTGGTTTAATGATATAATCACCAGATGTTGAAACTCTAGGACCTACGGTATTAGTAGTATCTGAGTTGGTAAACACAAAACCAACCATTACATAATTAGCTGGTATTCCAACATCAAGTCCTTCTGCATTTGTTGGACTATAGACCTCCGTCCACTCTCCTGAAAAAACAGCCCCTGAATTTAAATTGGCAATAATAGTATTAGATGGCACCCCTATTTCGGTAAGATTACTCAATCCCGCAATACAGACATATTGACTTTCTGTGACCTCTATCAATTCACCACTTGGAGCCTGGTTGTAAGCCGTTAATTCCGCTCCAGATAAGCAAGAAATTACTTGGGCAGTGTTACTAAAAGAAATGACGATTGTAAATGTTAAAAGTAGAATTGTTTTCATTAAAATTTAATTAATAGTTGAATATCCTATTAAAATTAATGTCTTTTTTACAATAAAAAATCACAAACAACAAATAACAAATAACATTTTGTGAAATACGATTTGTAACAATTTTTATACTGCACAAAGACCTATTTACAAACATCCCAGAGCGCTCCGTTAAGCTTCCTTAAAAGAAAATTTAACTCAAAAAACTTTTTGCTTTTTCGATAGCGGCTTCAATTCCTTGAACATTACTACCTCCTGCGGTTGCAAAAAATGGTTGTCCTCCACCTCCACCACGCATTTCTTTAGCAGCTTCCCTTATCATATTACCAGCATGCAAATCTTTTGCTTTTGCCAACTCTTCAGTAATAACAATTGTGAGGTTAGGTTTGCCATTCACAACAGCTCCTAAGACTAAGAATAAATTAGCTACTTGTCCTTTTAGTTGAAATGCTAAATCTTTAATTGCTCCACTGTCATCTAACTCAATTTTTTGAGCAATAATATTCACTCCATCAACAACATCTATATTGGCCAATAGCTCGTCTTTTACAATTCCAATTTGAGCTGCATTGTCTTTTTTACCAGCCTTAGAAAGTTCTTTCTTTTTAGCCATTAACTTATCAATAATAGTCTTACTTACTTTAATTTTAGTTAACGCAGTAATTGCACTATTGATATCTACTTTTTTATTTTTTTGATGATTTTCAATTGGTAACATTTCAGTAACCAAACCATATTGCCCAGTAAATGCAGTTATTAATGCCGTAATTTCTCCTTTTAAATCAGGCACAAATTGAGCAACATCATTACACGCCAACACTTCAATCTTCTCTTTTAGAAACAATCCTGCGCCATTAGATGTAAGGGCTTCAATCCTTCTAATACCTGAAGCCACAGAACCTTCCGCTTTTACTTTAAACAGTTCTATCTCTTTTGTATTTTCCACATGAATTCCTCCACACAGTTCTCTCGATTCTCCAAACTCTATCATTCGTACAACATCTCCGTATTTTTCGCCAAACAACATCATGGCTCCTTTTTCTTCAGCCTTTGCAATTGGAATGGCTCTGTACTCGTTGATTTCAAAGTTTTCTTGAATTCTACTATTTACTAAAGCTTCAATCTTAGTCAACTCTTCTTCTGTTACTTTCTGAAAATGAGAAAAATCAAAACGAATATATTCTGAATTTACTAACGAACCTTTTTGCTCCACATGCGTTCCTAAAACTTCGCGCAAAGCTTGGTGCATTAAATGGGTGGCGGTGTGATTCCGAGCGGTTAAATCCCTAACCCCCTCATCTACAACCGCAATAAATTGAGCCCTAACATCTTGAGGTAATTCTTTAGCAAAATGTACAATTAAATTGTTCTCTTTCTTTGTGTCGAAAATTTCAACTTTCTCTTCTTCAAATTCTATAAAACCAGTATCGCCTACCTGTCCTCCTCCTTCAGGGTAAAAAGGCGTTAAATTAAAAACCAATTGATAAAACTCTTCTCCTTTTGCCGCAACCTTTCTATATTTTGTAATGTAAACATCAGCCTCGGTATAATCATAACCGATAAACTCTTCCACATCATCTTCTCTTAACTCCACCCAATCCTCAGTCTCTATTTTTGTTGCTGCTCTGGATCTTTCTTTTTGTTTTAATAATTCCTCCGTAAAACCAGGCATATCAACATGGAATTGATTTTCTAAGGCCAACAACTCTGTTAAATCTATCGGAAAACCAAATGTATCGTACAATTCAAAAGCAAACTTTCCATCAATAGTTTTATCATTCGCTGTTCTCAAATAATTTTCAAAACGTTGAATTCCTTTTGCCAATGTTCTTAAAAAGCTATCCTCCTCTTCTCTAATTACTTTGGTAATAATATCTTGTTGCGCTTTCAATTCTGGGAAGAAATCCCCCATTTGATTCACTAACACCTCCACCAATTGATTCATAAAAGGTTCTTTTACAGCTAAGAAACTGTAACCGTAACGAATTCCTCTTCTTAAAATTCTACGTATTACATAGCCAGCACCAGTATTAGATGGCAGTTGCCCGTCTGCAATGGCAAAAGCTACGGCTCTAACGTGATCTGCAATCACCCGAATGGCTACATCCGTTTTTACAGAAACATCTAAGGTGTATTCATATTTTATTCGTGAAATTTCAGAAATTTTATCAATTAAAGGTCCAAAAACATCGGTATCGTAATTCGATTTTTTGTGTTGAAGAACCATTGCTAACCGTTCAAAACCCATTCCTGTATCCACATGTTGAGCAGGCAAGATTTTTAATTCTCCGCTAGCCATTCTATTGAACTCCATAAAAACGAGGTTCCAAATCTCTACCACCTGTGGATGATCTTGGTTGACTAATTCTAATCCTGGAATTTTCGCTATTTCTTCATCACTCCTTAAATCTACATGAATTTCAGAACACGGACCACAAGGACCAGTTTCTCCCATTTCCCAAAAATTATCTTTTCTATTGGCTTTGATAATTTTAGCTGTAGTTAATCCATTTTTTTCTAAAATGGTTTTCCAAAGATCATATGCTTCCTGGTCCATAACTGTTCCATCAGAAACATCTCCTTCAAAATTAGTAAAGTATAGTTTGTTTTTATCGATACCATAAACATCCACTAGCAATTCCCAAGCCCACTCTATGGCTTCTTTTTTGAAATAATTTCCGAAAATCCAGTTTCCTAACATTTCAAACATGGTATGATGGTAAGTATCCACTCCTACCTCTTCTAAGTCATTATGTTTACCGGAAACTCTTA
>JAWUVT010000180.1:0-14274 GCA_034112225.1 Flavobacteriales bacterium
GATAAGAAATGTTATGGTGAAGAAAAGTAACCAAAACAAAGATGCTTTGACCTATGACATGGCACTCCTAAAATGGTTTATCTTGCTACAAAAAATATTGGAAAAAAATGGACATCACCACTTCAAAATTAGCGTTTGATGATTCAACAATTATTTATTAAATTTTGAGATAGCATTGCGTTAGCTATTAACTCAACACCAAGCAAATTCTGCCGCCTGCAGTTTGGGGCTCATTTAAAAATGGAAAAATAAACAGACAGCGTATAAATTACGCTCCCTGAAGGGATGAAGTTAACCCTCCTATTTTTCCCGATACGGCAAGTAACCAATACTCATTTCATTAGGCTTGCAGCAACGAAATACCAGAATAATCACGCTTTTTTAGCAAGCTTTAAAAAAGTAATCGCGAAGTGTACGGGATCACATTCATTTCTTAGGGACTAAGCAAATAATTTATATCTCCTGAAAAGGAAAAATTTTAGCGCTAAAACACTTTTTAGAGGGTTTTTAACATGGGCTGATTTTCAGGTCACATCAATTAGATTTAAGAACATTAGTGGGGCAAACCTTTTATCTGTTTCCATAATCACAATCATTAAGAAATCCTTCTAAATCAAAAAATGATTACCATGAAGGGCGTTATTTTTACGCGATTTTGGGGGTAAGATATCCGACCATATTGTTGACGTGGATATCAAGTCAATTCACTTTCTAGTAAAGCATACTATTTTTGTAGGTTCTATTTTTTAGTCAAAAGGCATAGAAACGCTTAATAACATTAGGACTCGATATTAAAGTTTACTTTTGGCTTCATCTTTGAGACTTCTAAAATTAAAATGATATGATGAAAAGAATTCTACCATTTGTAACAATTGCACTACTGTTTAGAGCATGTAAATCATCAACCAAACAACTTCAAAGAGGTGATTATGATGCCGCAATCCAGAAATCTTCAAGAAAAATAAAAAGAAATCCAGGGAAAAACTTTGACGAGGTAGTCATATTTAACGATGCCTATAACATGGCAATGCTTCGGGATGAAGCCACTATTCTTCGATTAAAAACAAAAGGTGATCCTTCCTTGTGGGCCAAAATTTACCAGACTTATTTAAAATTGAATGAGCGTCAAAATTTAGCGATATCGTTACCTCCAGTGGGGATTGAGTTTGATGAAAAAAACTATACACCATCCATTAACAATGCAAAATTAAAAGCTGCGGAATATGCTTACGCCAAAGGAGAGCAGCTGTTAAAACTTGAGAATAGATTTGAAGCAAGAAAAGCATATGCAAGATTTTTAGAAGTAAAAAGATATGAGCAGCAGTATAAAGATGTAGACAATAAGTTGGCCGAAGCAAAATTTAAAGGAATTACAAATGTATTTTTTAGCATTGAAGATCATTCTGAAGTCATCGCACCTCAAGTATTAATTAAAGAAGTGCAGCGAATTAATATGGATGGGCTCAATGAAAAGTGGAAAAATTATGAAACTTACGTAGACACCAACAAGATTTACCATTATTCAATATTTTTAAATCTAAAATTGATTGATGTTTCTCCAGAGCAGTTAAAACAAAGCTTATTTACAGAAAAAAAGAAAGTAGAAGACGGTTTTGATTACGCGTTAGACGCAGAAGGAAATGTTAAGAAAGATACTTTAGGAAACGATATCAAGGTGATCCGTTATAAAACGATTAGTTGCAACATTAAGTCGTTTCATCAGCTTAAATCTGCTCGAATTTCAGGAACAATTGATTATATAGACAACTTTACCAACAAAGTTTTAAAGACAGAGCCAATTGCCTCAGATGCCATATTTGAACATCATTACGCAATCGCTAATGGAGATTTAAATGCCCTAAATAATGAGACTAGAGCAACACTTAGCATTGAACCATTATCATTTCCTAGGGATGAGGCTTTAATTTTGCAAGCAGGAGATGTCTTAAAAAATATGACAAAGGAAATCATCTATAGGAATAAGAATTTTTTGAAGTAAACTACAACTCAAGTTCCAGCTGACCTAAAAAAGTATCTTTATCATCAGGGTTAAAATTTGTTGTTTGCAAACCAATTAAGCGGACGCCTGTTTCGATGTTAGGTATCAGTTCTAATAATTGAAGCGCTAAGCTTCTTATTTGTTCATTAGTCAGCAGGTCTGGGAAGGTTTTGCTCCGTGTAATTTGCTTAAAATCACCATACTTTACTTTAAGGGTAAGAGACTTTCCTGCACCCCCAGCATTTTTAATGCGTTGGATTAATAGGCCGGCAATACCTTCGAGACTTTCCGCAATTTCTTCTTTGGTGGTGATGTCATTTTCAAAAGTACGTTCAGTACCCAAAGATTTCCTGATTCGATTTGGATTCACTTCACGCAGATCAATTCCCCGAACACTATTAAAATAGTATTTTCCTGATTTCCCGAACCAACGCGTTAATTGCGTTTCTGTTTTCTTTTTTAAATCTTTGCCGCTAAAGATCCCTTTTAGGTGCATCTTTTTAGCCGTAACTTTTCCAACACCAAAGAATTTTTCTATAGCGAGTTTTTCTATAAAACTTTCTGACATTCGCGGAGTTATCACATAAAATCCATCGGGCTTATTATAATCTGAAGCAATTTTAGCCAAAAACTTGTTGTAGGATATTCCTGCAGAAGCAGTAAGACCAGTCTTGGCTTTTATTTTTTCTTTTATTTGAGTGGCCACATCCATAGCAAATTCGATGTCGAAGTTATTTTCAGTAACATCCAAATAAGCCTCATCTAAAGACAGCGGTTCAACTAAATGCGTGTACTCCTCAAAAATGGTTCTAATTTGCTGAGAAGCTTCTTTATAAGCATCAAATCGTGGTTTAACAAAAATAAGGTGAGGACATTTTTGGTGCGCAATTGATGAAGCCATTGCAGATTTTACACCATATTTTCTAGCTTCATAACTCGCAGCAGCAACCACCCCTCGTTCTCTATTTCCACCAACAGCAATTGGTTTACCAACAAGAGCAGGATTATCTCGTTGTTCTACAGAGGCATAAAAAGCATCCATATCAATGTGTACTATTTTTCGGATCAGTCCCGACACTATTTATGTTTTTTAGGAATAACAAAACCCAAACTCAATTTGAGGGAAACATTGTCTGAGAGTTGATCAAACTGATACGGGCCATAACGATAAAATGCACCTGCTCCCAACGAGATGGCCGAGAGCCTTAAAATATTATTGAGCACTAAACCGGATTCATAATACCCTTTTTCCAGGGTCTTAAAATCCACTCCTGCATGCGCTCCTTGATAAGATAAGTTGCCAAAGCCAACACTTGTCGTCAGCACTACTTCAGGCTCAAATTTTTCGGTTTTAAAAAGTAAAGAACCAAAACTATGTCGAAAATGAAAGTGGACATACTCGCTTGAAAAGAACTCGTAAGGCAACATGGTTTCGAAAGCATTTTCGGTGGAAACACCAATAGAATTTAAAGAACTTTCTGGGTTCATTGTTCCCAAAGAGCTATTCAGCTTATGCTGTGGCACTCTTCCGAAAGTACGACCAGCCTCAAAGTGAAATTTAGGATGACCTAAGTTTTTAATGTAAAAACGTTTTTCGGCTCTAAATGTTAGCCTGGTATATTCGTATTCGCCATCAATTCCCTTAATTCCATTTTCTATTTTAGCGTAAAGTATTGGATATTTGCTTAAAATTGGATATTCTCGGTCTATCGTTTTTAGCACTTTTTCTTTAAAAGCATAACGAAATTCTGCACCAATCTCATTAAAAACATAATACTGATCATGTAAAATGGTACTGGCATCAATACGTTTCTTAAAATAATAAGCGTTGGTGACTTCAACACTCTCTTGATTCGCGAAAACATAAACCTTTAAATACCGAAGGGTTTTAAATTGGAGTCTGGCTTCAATTTTTTCGATGTTATTCATTCGTTCTAAATTGAAAAAATTTCGGTTTCCTGCAGTAGAGAATAGGGGAACTTTATAATCTTTAAAATCCACTACCCCCGGTTCTGTAACCTCTTTTTGATGAGAAACATTAAACTGAACGTCATTTCTTTTATTAAGGACGAAATTAACATCCGCTCCATATTTTTCTTCTTTATCTTTAAAAGCATACGCACCGTAGCCGCCAATAGAAAACCATTTTGAGAATTTTTTACTGGTATGTAGCCCCATTCCTAAACGGAAACCTTCGTACTTGTTTTCATTGGCAAATCTGTTGAGATCAAAATCTATTATTCCCCAATTAATTTTACCAATGGAAAAGGCTTCTAACACTTGTAATTTTTTGTCAAAATGGTGGCGCTTACCTAAACTGTCAATGGCCTGGTAAGTTTTTTTTTCTTTTTTAGTTAAAGGATTTACGCGATGTTGATTCCAGAATTCACTGTCTTTTTTTGCCGCATCCTCATCAATTTCGGTGATTACATTACTAAATTCTTTTTTAGTGATATCAGGGTTTATTTCTATGTTTTTGATGTAGGTTTTATTTACCCCAATAGTTTTTAGCTCACTACCCTTAGAAGGCTCCATAATGATATCAGAATTTAACTGAACGGGAAACCAATGGTCGTTCACTTTTTGATATTGTTGTTGAATTTTAATAGAAACCCACTCATCTTGATCAAATGGCTCTGCAATAACATTCTGGATGGCGAAACCATCGGTATTGATGTAAAGTAACCCTTTTAAAGCTTCAAAGTTTTTGCCCTTTCGGGGATTAAAAGACAAGACAAAAACAGTATCTAAATTAGTAAAGAGCGTATCTTCAATTAAAAATAAATACTTGCGAATACTGTTCTCTGAAATAGGGTTGAGGTAAGTCTTCTCCATTAAACTTAACGTAGGATTGTAAAACGTAAAGGATTGTAATTCTGTAGCAATAAGAGCAAATGTTGGATTTTTAAGTCCAGAAACCTTTGTGGCAATTACTTTTTCATAACTTTTGTCCGGTTGTTTGTATTTTCGTTCAGTTACCGATTCCATCATAAAAAGATAATGTTGTTCTAACCAATCTAAAGTGTTCTGATCAGAAGTCGCCATATTTCCTTCTTTGTTTACTAGACTTAAGCTGTCCATTAACATCGAAAAATAGAGCTTACTGTATGAGTCGTACTTAAAATTGATACTCTTTTCAGGATTATTCTTTTTTCTGTTTTTGATGACTTCCTTCATAATCCTTTCTGCAGGATTTATACCAGGCAGCACCATGAACTCCTCTAAAGAAAAGGACGTTTGTTTCATTTTAATTAAAAGGTCCCCCTGAGTATTGATCGATATGTTTTTTGACTCATAACCAACATAACTCAATTGAATGGTGAGAATAGGTTGAGGAGAATTTAGGTTAAAATACCCATCAATATCCGTTGAAGTTCCTTGTCGCTCATCGTTGATAACAAGGTTTACAAAAGCTAAAGTTTCTTTCGTTTTTTCATCAATTACTTTCCCTTTTATTTGATGTTGACCAAATAAGTAAAGAGGAATTAAAAAAAATAGAAGTAATGAAAATCGCATAAGCTGCTAAATTAACTTTAAAACCTCATTAATGAGAATTAAGAAAGAAGGAATAGTCCTTCTGATGATTCTTGTAGTGAAGCGTATTGTTATTCTACGATATCCATTAATGTGTTGAGGGATTTCTATAAAGATCAAAAATTAAAGCATATTTCATCGCCAATTCTTTATAGGTAGAATATCTTCCAGAATCTCCTCCATGTCCTGCGTTAAGGTTTGTTTTTAGTAAAAGTATGTTGTTATCTGTTTTTAAGGTTCTGAGTTTTGCAACCATTTTGGCCGGCTCCCAATAACCAACCCTACTATCATTTATGCCAGTAAAAAAAAACATCGGAGGGTAGTCTTTTTTAGCAACATTTTCATAAGGCGAATAGGACTTGATATAGTTGTAGTATTTTTTTTCGTTAGGATTTCCCCACTCTTCGTATTCGCCAGTTGTTAACGGTAATTTATCATCTAACATCGTATTCACAACATCTACAAAAGGAACATCTAGAATAACAGCCTTAAATAAATCTGGTCGCATATTAGCCACAGCTCCCATTAACAAACCTCCAGCACTTCCTCCCTGTATTGTTATGTTGCCTTTGGTTGCGTATTCCTTTTCAATTAAATACTCTGTACAAGAAATAAAGTCGGTAAAGGTGTTTTTCTTGTTTAACATTTTTCCATCTAAATGCCATTTTTTTCCTAAATCATTACCGCCTCTAATGTGAGCAACAGCATAAATAAACCCTCTGTTAATTAAAGGGAATAATGAAGGGTTAAAGCTAACACCTTGCCCCGAACCATAGGAACCATAAGAGGTTAGTAAAACTTTATTCTTTTGAGGTTCTTTTTTATTTATTGCTCGCCATTTATTATAGAATAAGGTGATTGGTATCTTTTTACCATCTTTTGCAGTAGCCCAAACTCTTTTTGTTTTGTAAAAATCAAATTTATTAGTCATCCATTTTCTGCGTTTTACTATGCGTTTTTCTTTCGTTTCCAGATGGTAATTGTAAATAGTACCAGGAGTTATATAAGAACTGTAATTAAACTGTAGCGTATCTGTTTCATAATCTGGATTGTAGCCCAATCCGATAGAATAGTAGTCTTCTTTAAACTTAATGTTATGGCTTTTGTTGGTTGCAAAATTTAACACACGTAATCGTGGTTGCGCATCCTCTTTTTCCCGGATAACAAGAAACTTCTCGAAAATTTCAAAATTACTCAGCAATACTTTTTTATTATGAGGAACGATAGTTTTCCATTTGTTCATCGCATAATCTGAAGTATCGGTAACTACAATTTTACCGTTCAATGCTTTTTTATTGGTGAGAATATAAAATTGATCTTTAGCATGAGCAACTCCGTATTTATGACCATCCTCTCTAAAATAAAAAAGTTGAGGAGTAAAGTCTTTCGCATTTGTTCTTATAGAATACTGTTCGGATGTAGTAGAACTCGAAGATTGAATAAAGATAAACTCTTTCGATTTTGATTTCCATACATTTAAACCAAATTTAACATCCATTTCGTACTTAATTACGTTGTCGGTTTTTTGATTTGAGCGCAGTTGATGGGTGGCTATTTTATTTGTTCTGTTGGTTTTTTTCTCTTGCGAAGCATAAATGAGAGTACTGTCATTCACCCAAATTAAACTTGAGGCAAAAGTTAAACTATCCTTTAGGAGTGTATTTGTTTTTAGGTTTTTAAATCTGATGATATAATTATCATTGCCTGTTGTGTTTTCATAGTAGGCCATAATATTGTTATTTGGGCTAATAACAATTCCACCTGCGTTGTAATATTTTTTGTCTTTTGCCATTTCTTGCACATCTAACAAAACCTCATCTTTAGTGCTGTGCTCTTTTTTACGGTAATAAATTGGATACTCGTTTTCGTCAATATATTTATAGTAATAGAGGTATCCATTCTTTTTTAGAGGTAAGGACTCATAGTTTTTTTCTGAGTATCTTTTGAGCTCAGAAAATAAATTCCTTTGTTGTTTTCTTAAGGGGATAAAATAGTTGTCAAAATAATTGTTTTCAGCATTGATATACGCCATTACCTCTTTGTTTTGTTTCGGTTGAGTAACATCTTTCATCCAAGCATAGTTGTCAATAATAGCTTCTTTATGAATACTATATTTAAAAGGGGTTGTCCCTGCAATTGGAGCCTTTAAAGTAGTATCTCTTCTGTGTTTGTCTGCAAATTGTTTTTCTAAAACTGTGTTGGATTCCATGTCTTTTCGGATAGATTCTGGAATCTTAAATTCAGGCTTTTCTTCACTGTATTTTGTCCAAAAAGTATCGTTGTAGTAAAGCGGATAATCAAACAGCTGATTGGCATCAGAATTGGTGAAAAGGTTTTCTTTTTTAAATGGAATAGATTTTTGAGAATGAATGTTGTGTATCAGAATCTCTAACGTTGCGTTGTAAGGAGTTACCGTATTGTCAGTAGTATCCTTATAAATAAATTCATCTTGTTGCCTAATGGAAGTGAGGAAGTACTTCCCATCAATTAATGTGTAATTCTCTTTAATTTGATAGTCGAAGTGTTTAATGTTCATTGTAGTAAACCCACACAAGTGTTTTTTTAAATTTTTAGAGATGGCATATTCAATAGATTTTATTGCCAAAGTATTTCTATCAATAATTAGTTTACCCTCTTGATTGTTTTTTCTAAACCGGGCCTTATATTTCCATTTTTTAATGGTGGTATCCACTTTTTCTTTTGCCGTTTTTGGAATGAAATAAAGCACATAATTATACTCTTTATGAATGGAGTCTAGCTCTTCCTTAAGGGTATAATCAAATTTATCAAACTTCTTTTTATCTAAAAAATAGTGACGAAATTTCACTCTATCTTTGGCTAATAATCCTAAAGGACCACCTTCAATATTTGCAGTTAAATTCCTTTTGCTTAAATTTTTACTGCTTCGCGACTCAATAATTTTAACTTGATCATTTTTTAAGGTTCTAAACCAAAAATGACCTCGGTGTAAACGTTCTCCCCACGATTGAGGCAGGTCACTTAAGGTACTTGGAGATTCCCAACGACTCGTATATTCTTTCTGTTTAAATTTTTTGTACCTGTATGGGGCATAGTTAATTTTACAAACAGCATCTGCATACTTAATGTATTTTCCATTTTCAGTTAAAGTTTCACGATAGTAGGCATCAAAGGAAGTCGTATCAGTGCTGTAGTTTTTTTCTACATTCTTTAAGACTTTTCTCAGCAGTTGCTTTGGGGTGTAGTCCTTGCGCGCCACAACGGTAAATTGTGCTAGACTGGCAATATCCTTACTCAGATAAACTGTATTTCCTTCGGCTTTTAGGCCTGCTATTGAAATTGATTTTTTGGAGTACCCTAAAAATGAAATTGTCAATTTTTCAGACGCGTATTCCTTAGGGATGCGCAAGGTGAATTTTCCGTTTTCATCGGTAGCGGTTCCAAAACCCTTTCCTTCTATAAGTACTGTTGCAAATGATGCGGGTTGTTGGTCGTCAGTGCAAATTATTTTTCCGGAGATGGTTTGTGCCGCCAAAAGCTTAAACCCTATTAAAGCAAATGCCAATAAATACCTCATATTTTTTTGTAAAATTTACTTTTAAACGATGTTTGTTATCTTGTTAGTGTAGCGAAACTAAAAAAAGTGACATTTTGTTTCAAATTAATTATACATTTTTAACAAACTATGATTGTGTAATTTTGGAAACTGTGTTAGGATTAAACAATGACCATATCAATTTACTCTCTAAACTCTCTGTGCCGAGAGTTGTAAATGCAATACGTGTGCAATGGAGTTTTCATTATTCTAAATGGGTGAGAAGACCTGTTTTAAAAGCGCAACCAATTAGTATCACTATTGAACCAACAACAGCTTGTAATTTAGGCTGCCCCGAATGCCCAAGTGGTTTAAAGAAGTTTACCAGACCCGAAGGAAACCTAAAACAAGATTTTTATAAAAAGGTAATTGATCAAACGCATCAGAAATCGTATTACTTGAATTTTTACTTTCAAGGGGAACCTTTTATAAACCCTAATTTTTTGGAAATGGTAAGTTATGCCAATGCTAAAAATATGTATACGGCAACTTCTACCAATGCCCATTTTTTAAACGAGAAAAGCGCTAAAAAAACCATTGAAAGTGGATTGAGCAGGTTAACGATCTCTATTGATGGAACCACTCAAGAAACCTATGAAAGCTACCGTAAAAATGGAAGTTTAGAAAAGGTAATTCAAGGAACTAAAAATGTGATCAAGTGGAAGAAGGAGTTGAAATCTAAAACACCTTACATCATCTTTCAGTTTTTAGTGGTAAAGCCTAACGAACACCAAATTGACGACGCTAAACGGTTGGCAGATGAATTGGGGGTGGATGAAATTCGTTTTAAAACCGCTCAGCTATATGCTTACAAGCATGGGAATGAATTAATGCCAAGTATTGATAAATACTCCCGTTACCAAAAAAAAGCAGATGGAACGTATCGCCTAAAAAACAAAATGCTTAATGAGTGTTGGCGAATGTGGAGTTCTTGTGTCATTACTTGGGATGGCAAAGTGGTGCCTTGTTGCTTTGATAAAGACGCTACTCACCAATTGGGAGAAATTGCACAACAACCCTTAAAAGACATCTGGACATCAAAAGGCTATAATGGTTTTAGAAAAGCCTTATTAACCAACCGTCAAGAAATTGATATTTGTCAAAACTGTACCGAAGGAACTAAAGTTTGGGAGTAGTCTTCCCTCCTAGAACTATTGTTGGAGGCCTTTTTTTGCAATCGCTTCATTCTTACGGTGAACTTTTACAAAATAAATCCCTTGAGGGGAATTTTTAACGCCCATTTGATTGCTTCCTTTATTCTTGAAGTTTCCATCGTTTAGTAGCACTTCAGACAAGTTGTAAATTGCAATGCACTTCCTTTTATTTAGGGGGTTCAAAGTCCCTATTTAAATTCGCTAAAACAGGGTTTGGCTTAAGGGATTTTTGTTGTATTTACAGTTAAACAAGTCGCTTAATAAGTTATTTTCATCAAATTGAAGTGTTTTTTGGCTTTTTTTAACAAAAAACATTATTTTTACTTCTAAGTAATTACTTATCTAAACATATTATGGGAAATAAAGTTATGAAAAGAAGATTAGGTCGTTTTGTTCTTGCACTTCTTACTGTTGGGGTATTTAATTCTGCTGTGTATTCTCAAAGTGATTCTTTAAGCACTGAGGAGTTGGATGTTTTTTCAATGTCGTTAGAAGACTTGCTAAATGTTGAAATTAGTGTCGCCTCCAAAAAAGGATTGACACAGCGGGAGTCTCCAGGGATTGTATCGGTTATTAATGAAGACGAGATTGTTAGCTCTGGAGCATTAGATTTAATTGATATCCTTAGGATGATACCCGGGATTTCTTTTAATTCTGATGTGCAAGGCCAAGTAGGTATTTCTATGAGAGGAAACTGGGGATTTGAAGGCAAGGTGCTTGTTATGATTGATAATTTAACTTTAAATGAGAATTTATACGGGACGGTACTTTTTGGGAACCATTATGATCCATCTCAAATAAAAAGAGTAGAAATAATTAGAGGCCCTGGTAGTTCTATTTATGGAGGTTATGCGGAGTTAGGTGTAATCCATATTATCACTAAAAAAGGAGAAGATTATAAAGGCGTTTCTGCAACAAGTACTTTTGCTTTAACAGAAAATTCAATGGAGACGAACAATGTAAGTTTAGGTTTTGGGAATAAGGGAAGTGATTTTGAGTGGGATGTGAAAGCTTTCTTATCAAAAGGAAGTAGATCTGATCAGGTTTGGACAGATTGGTGGGAAGGAGAAGGACAAACAGATGGGAATAGTGATTTAAACGCAATGAGTATAAATGCAGGAATGAAGTATAAAAACTTATCTGCTAGAGTAGTGTATGATGATTATCAAACAACTACGATCAATATGTATGATGAAGTGTCCGCAGTAGCTACTCCAGTAGATGCAAGGTCTATGTTATCGGAATTAAAGTATGAATTAAAGTTAAACGAGAAGTTGACGATAACACCCTCCGTTAATTATTACTTTTATAGGCCATGGGCTACGGCTAAAGATCCTAATGCTGAATATGGTACGGATAATCGTTTTACTCTAGGTGCAACAAGAGCTGTTGGAAATTTATCTGTAGATTGGAGTCCAACTAAAAACCTTAACTTTTTAGTGGGTTCCGATTATTTTACTGAAACATCCATCAATCAATTTGTAGAAGAGGATGAGCCTTACTATTATAATGGAGAAGATGAAATTTCGTTTAATCAGGTTAGTGGTTATGCGCAAATGTTGTGGCAAACAAAAATTATAAATATGGTTGCAGGGTTAAAGGTAATTGACCATTCTGCATTTGGTATTGCCTCTGCTCCACGTTTTGGCCTTACGAAGGTCATCGGAAACTTTCATGCCAAGGCATTGTTTAGTGAAGCGTTTAGAAGCCCCAGCTTTGAAAACGTAAACGGATCAACCGATGATAATGGAGACCCAACAATTATACCTGAAGTAACTCAAGTGTATGAAATAGAATTGGGATATAAAATGGGGAAGAGCTCTCTATTTACGGTCAACCTTTTTGATGTTACGATTAAAAATCCAATTGTATATTATTACGATGGTGAGCTTGATTATGAATCGTATTCAAATTATTTAAAAGCTGGGTCTATGGGCGCTGAAGCTGAGTTTAGGTATAAGAATAAAAGAGTTTCAGCAGCATTAAATTATTCATATCAAGTGTCTAACGGTAAAAATGAAGTAGCGAGTTACCAAGTGCCTGGTGTTTCAGATTTAGCTTTAGGTGTGCCTAAACATATGGTGAAACTTAACACTACAGTTGGAATCACTAAAAAATTAGACTTTAACTTAAATGGACAATTTATAAGCGAAAGATATGCGATACCAAATGTATCCTATGACGAAGATGATAATGAGCTCTTAAACTACGAAGCTATGCCGGCGGTATTTCTTTTAAATACATTTATCAATTACAAGGGATTAATTGTAGAAGGATTTAATTTTGGTCTTGGTGTTAAAAACATGTTAAATGAGGAGATCGTATTTATTCAGCCCTATGCAAATTACATGGCGCCAATGCCAAGTAATTTAACACAGTTTTTTGTTCGTTTAAATTATACGATAAAATAGCGTAGTTTTTAAACCTCGCTGATAAAAAGGCATTTATTTTTTCATTAAAATGAATGCCTTTTTTATTTTAAAGCAATCAAATTATGCGGACTCTTGGTTCTGTTTCAAGGAGAAGCTTTCATAGAGAGAGGTTTCCTTCTTTTTGGTGTTAGTAGCGCTGTTCGTTGCTGGTTTGAGGATGGTTTTTTAGGAGCAACAAGGAGCTAAACTCTCCAAGCCACAAGATCTTGATCCCCGTTAAAACAGTACCTGAAAAACTAAAGCTGGAGATTGAGTTTTCCTTTAAGAATTATTGTTTGATAATTTTTTTGGTGATCGTTTCATTCTTACTTTGGACTTTTACAAAATAAATCCCTTGAGGGTAATTTTTAAAGTCCATTTGAATGGATTCAGTATTCTTGACATTCTCCTCTTTTAATAGCACTCCAGACAGGTTATAAATTTTAATACACTTCTTTTCTTTAGGGGTTTGAAAAGAAATAGATAACTGATCTAGAACAGGGTTTGGGTAAATCGAAAATGGATCGTTTAAATTTAGTGGAACATTGGTAATTACTCCTTCAGTAATAATTACAGAACTAAACGTTTTATTCGGAAGTGTACCATTAGTCGTTTCACTATCAGTAACTTGTACGGTGTAGGTGCCAGGGGCTAATCGGTTAACCGAGGATGTAGTGGCGCCATTGCTCCAAAAATAAGAATAGGGAGGTACGCCTCCTGATGCGATAACAGTTGCGCCTCCAATATTATACCCTGTAGGGAAGAGTAAAGTATCGAAATTGAGTTGCCAATTAAAAATATAACCATCATCCGCGGCCAGATTATCTGTAATTATGATTTTCCAATCTCCATTTAAAGGGCATCCGATAAGGCTGTCAAGGGCTTCTTCTACGCTAAATAATCCTGAGGATAAAACATTGTTTCCTGGAGAAATAATAGAGATGTCATGGTTTTGATTTGAATTCTCAGTAACCATAGTTCCCCAAGATGCCGATTCGGAAAAACAATAATTCCAACCTGTTCCAGGTTCGAAAAAATTATTGTCTTGAGCATCACCTAAAAATGTTCCCCCTCCACCTCCGCCGTTCGGGTTTGCTAATACTGTCTGTTGTCCATTTGGACATTCTAGTTTGATGGATAAATCTCCTAGATATGAGTGCTCAATGTTCATGCAAATGGTAGAAATATCACTCGCATTTTGGATGGTGTCTCCAGCATCAAAAATGGTATGCGTTAAAGTCGTTGTGTAACTACTCCCGTTACCATCAGGAAGATAAGTGGTGTCAGAATGAATGTAAGGTATGTTATTTGAATTGGCCATTATAGAATCCGCAATTGAAGAAACAAATTGAGCATTTGAGGAGGATATAAATCCTGTAAAGACGATTAGAGTAAAGATAATTTTTTTAAGCATAATCTATTAGTATTATTATTATAGGTGACGAAGGTACTTTTTTTTTTATATTACTGAAACAGTATCCAAAAAACTAAAGCTGAAGAGTGCTTTTTAATGCTTGATTGCAAGTCTTTTTACTTGAGCAGAATTGGTTTCTGGACTTTTCAACTTTCCGAAAAATATTTTTGTGAGAAGTTGAAAGATTA
>JAWUVT010000181.1:0-7471 GCA_034112225.1 Flavobacteriales bacterium
CCAGAGGTACATTTCGAAATGACATTACGAGAAGGAGTATTGGCATGGGGGACGCTGTCATCCTTTATGAGTTTATGTTGAGCTCATTTTGCGAGCGTAAAAGCATTGAAGTAAAGTGTTGACTGGGGATCTCCATTCAGAGATAAGAGCAGTTCATCAATAGATTTTGGATCAAGTTGGGATAGACGGTTTCGTGTAAATTCACTACAAGAGGGGAGGCTTTAAAATTCTGACCTTAACTATTGAAATCCATCAAAAAATAAACCATCATTCCAAGACGCATCAGGTGTTACTTCCTATTTTTTTTTTATTCATTAGCCACTAGTCATCAGTCACCAGCCATTAATCATTATTCATTAGCCACCAGCCACCAACTAGCCATTAATCATTATTCATTAGTCACTTGCCTCTCTAAACTCCCTAACCTTTACGTGAGATCCAAAAAAACCAACCTTGCTTTAATTACGTAATTATACCTAATCAATTTGAGTAGAAATACTGAATGCTAGGGGGAAAAGATTCTGTACCATTGAATATAAAATTGGGCACATGAAAACTGAAGCAAAACAACTGGGTACAATCCCTTAAAAAGAGAAGAGCACACCAAGTAAAAAGAGGAGGAGTACACCGCTGAATAAACCCACACACCCAAGTTAAATTAGAAATGGGTGAGGCAACAGCGATAGAAAAATTGACCCCGAATTAAAACTGAGGCAACAATTTTTCTAAAGTTAATGAGGAAGCAGGATGAAGAAAAAATAGGCAGAGTAGAGGATTACTACATGAAGCAGCAAACTGAAGAAAACTGAAGAAAAACTGAAGGTGATCGCGCTCAATCAAAGTGAACAAAAGACAACCCCTGTTTTGAATACGAATGGAGTAACTATTTTTTAGCTATGGAGTTAAATTTCTTTTCAATACAGTTTGGTTTTGATGAATCTCAAATCATTAAAGAACCCAAAACTCGCTTAACTGAACGAAAGAAAGAGTTGAACACCACCCATTCTTTCTTCAGAAATGGAGGGGATGCAGCTCCATCAAATAAAGATGGATCAGAAGAATACTTAACGAGTAACTTTAACAAAGTAAACCTTTTAGTTCAATACAGAATAAGTTTTACTTTAACTCAGGACTTCTGCTTCAGAACATTTAACAATAGCTTTACAACTGATGTTTCTCAAGGTTTTTATCCATTTCTATTTTTCTCAAAACAAGAAAAAGAAGAGCGCATAGAGAAGCGATTACCTGATCCGTTAAAAAGAAGAGTCTTTGATCCAAAACGAATTAAAATACCGCTAAAGCCATTAACTATTGATGACACAATAACTCATTAAGTAGCCAGCTGAAGATGACTTTCGCAAAAAAAAAAGGAGACAATAATTCTCGTTTTTCTCGCTTTTTTTTAGCCCAATAAAATTCTTAAAAATGAAGAAAAATATGGTAAAAGCAGATGTAAATTTCGAAAAAGAACTGTGGGATGCCGCAAACGAATTAAGGGGCGCAGTATCAGAAAACAACTACAAAAACTATATCTTACCATTGGTGTTTATGAAACACCTCAGTGAGCGGCATGAGATTGTTCACGAGGAGCTAGAAAAAGCACTTAACGATCCAAGCTCTAACTATTATACCGAAGATGAAGCAGCAAAGAAATACACCTTGTCAAATAAGGAGGAATACCTTTCTCGAAATGCATTTTTAATTGCCCCAAAAGCCTCCTGGAGGCATTTAAAAGAAAATGCAGCGCAAAACAACATTAAGGAAATCATTGATGATGCTTTTGATGCATTGCAAGATTTGCTAACCGAAAGAGCTGCAAAACTCAACAACTTATTGCCACGAATTTTTGTAAAGAGTGAGCTTTCACCCAAGCAAGTAGGAGGCATTATCAATTTACTTTCTCCTCCAAAATTTTCTGAAAAAGAAAACCCTGAAAGTGATATTTTAGGACGCATCTATGAGTTTTATATTGGCCGATTCGCTAGGGCCGAAGGTGCTGGTGCTGGACAATTCTTTACCCCAGGAAGTATAGTAAGACTGATGGTGGAGATGCTTGAGCCATACAAAGGAAGAATATTTGACCCTGCCTGTGGCAGTGGTGGAATGTTTGTACAAAGTTTAAAATTCATTAACGAACATGGAGGAGAAAAAAGTGACATTTCCATATTTGGACAAGAGATGACTGCCGAAACATTGCGTCTATGTCTAATGAACCTGTTATTACGCGATCTTTCTTTTGATGTAAAATTGGGGAACTCTTTATTGGAAGATAAACATCCGAAATTAAAAGCAGACTATATTCTTGCCAACCCTCCTTTTAATGTGAGCAAGTGGCACCCAGAAGACCTCCCAGAAAATGACCCTAGATTATTTGGACCAAAAAAAGATTTCACCACCGATAGTAGTGCCAATTACATGTGGATGCAAACCTTCTGGCACCATTTAAACGATACCGGTACCGCAAGTATTGTAATGGCCAATGGAGCCATGACGAGTAATACCGCAGCAGAGAAAAACGCAAGACAACACATGGTGGATCACAACATGATCGATTGTATTGTGCGGTTACCCGATAAGTTATTTTTAACTACGGGAATACCTGCCTGTATTTTCTTTTTAAGTAAAAACAGAGCCGGTAAGGATGGAAAGCACCGAAATAGAAAAGGCGAAATCTTATTTATTGAGGCCAACAAAATGGGGGATATGGCTAGCCGTAAGTTAAGGGTGTTTAAGGGGGAGCACATTCATAAAATTAAAGCCACTTACCACAGTTGGCGAAACAATCCTGAACGCCATTCCGCACTTGATCCCGAATCTCTAAAATACAAAGATGTCCTTGGATTTTCCTATTCAGCCACTTTAGCTGAAGTACAAAAACAAGAGTACAGGTTAACACCGGGTATTTATGTAGGTACAGAGGCTGAAGAGGATGACGGAATACCTTTTGAAGATAAAATGGCTGGTCTAAAAAGTCAATTACTTAAACAGTTTAAAAAGAGTGAAGAGTTAAAGAAACAGATTATTGCAAATTTTGATAAGTTTTAATAAATGTGCATGCTATCAGACTGTTCACAAATGGGGCGCAGTAAAAAAATGAACACTAAAGTAACATGGAAATCAAAAAGATACATCACCCAAGATTAAGTTTACCAAAAGGTTCTTTGTCCACTTTTGTTGAGATGAAAGCATTACCAGTTCATGCAATGTCTGTTTCAGCTATTGCTAAAAAAGAAGTTAAAGAACGAACAAAATTTCAAAATGAAGCTGCACTTTTTGCAAGAAGAACACCCTGCTTAGAAAATGGTAAAACAGCAGTTGTTGACTTTTTAGAAGAAAAAGAAATGGCCTTTGGTTCTCCTGAATATTTGGCAATGCGAGCAAAAGAAAACGTTTCAAAATATTGGACAGAAAGTATCGCAAGAGACCATAACTTTAGGAAATTCTCAAGGTCTACTATGGTTGGCACTTCAGGAAGGCACAGTGTTCAAAAGGATCCTTTGCTATCCTATGAGTTGGCCCAACCAAATTCAACTCTTTTCCATGCCTTTACCAAAAATATTGAGCCTTGGTTGAATAGAATTGGGATCAATAGTATTTTAAGAACCACCGCCCTCACCAAACTCCGAGAAACTTGATTCGCAAAATGAATAAGTGGAGCCGAAAAAATAAAAGAAGTTGAACCAAAACGATTAAAAGCCATTTAATGCAAGAAGGTTGGAAAATATATAAACTAGGTGAATTAATGACTTTGATCACTGACTATCATGCCAATGGAGCATATAAGAAGTTAAAAGCGAACGTAACCCTTAAAGATACCAAAGATTATGCAGCAATGATTAGGTCTACTAACTTTGAAAAAAATGACTTTAACGACCTAAAATATATAGACGAACATGCCTTTCATTTTCTCGCTAAATCTAAAGTCAATACAGGAGATGTATTAATGAACAAAATAGCGAATCCAGGTACGGTCTATTTTATGCCTGAAATGGGGATTCCTATTTCTCTTGGAATGAATTTATTCTTGTTAAGGTTTGAGGAAACACGAGTTAAACCATATTACCTATACAAGTACCTAAAAGCAAATCAATCGTATGTAAAATCCTTTTCTGGAGGCTCAGTAACCAGAACCATTACCAAAGATGCCGTAAAAAACCTGGAGATAAAACTCCCCTCATTAAAAGAACAAAACGCAATAGCCTCAATCCTTTCAGCCTTAGACCATAAAATAGAACTGAACAAGCAAATGAACAAAACGCTAGAAGAAATGGCGCTGGCTTTGTACAAACATTGGTTTGTAGATTTTGGTCCATTTAAATCCTCCTTAGAAGGGGGCACGGGGGATGATGATTGTGAGTTGGTAGATTCTGTATGGGGGCAACTCCCCAAAGGTTGGGAGGTAAAGACCTTGGATAATTGGATAGATTTAAACCCAAGATTAAGTTTGCCAAAAGGATCTTTGTCCACTTTTGTTGAGATGAAAGCATTACCGGTTCAAGCAATGTCTGTTTCAGCTATTGCTAAAAAAGAATTTAAAGGAGGAACAAAATTTCAAAATGGAGATACACTTTTTGCAAGAATAACACCCTGCTTAGAAAATGGTAAAACAGCATTTGTTGACTTTTTAGAAGAAAAAGAAATTGCCTTTGGTTCTACTGAATATTTGGTGATGCGAGCAAAAAAAAACGTTTCAAAATATTGGACATATTGTATCGCAAGAGACCATAACTTTAGGAAATTCTCAAGGTCTACTATGGTTGGCACTTCAGGAAGGCAAAGAGTTCAAAAGGATCCTTTGCTATCCTATGAGTTGGCCCAACCAAACGCCACTATTTTCAAAGACTTTACCGAAAAAGTAGAGCCTTGGTTTCACCAAATAAGGATGAATACGATTGAAACCCAAACCCTCACCAAACTCGGCGACACCCTTTTACCCCAACTCATTAGTGGCACAATAAGCGTGAAAGAAGCCTTAAAACAAGTCCACCAAGTATGATGCCCCCGAACACCTCGCCATCCTCCAACTGATAACGATAAGCCCAGCTTGTATTTTAGAGCTGAAGTTGCTTAAGCCAGTTTAAAAATCTGAATGACACAGCGGGTAACCAAGTAGAGTGGGGTTGCCTTCGTGAGTGGATGCTAAGAATGGTTAGTATTGGAAATTGGTGAACGAGTAGCTGATTTAGAGTACAGTGCAAAGGGTGTTGTAGAGGAGAAAGCTTACTGAAGATAAAACCATTTTAGTTTCAGATGTGGCATTAAAATTCACGAATTTCATGAAAAACTACTTGAGCAAGATTTAGTCCGTAAGTAGGAGCAAGAAGGAGTAATTAGCTGCAATCTTTATTAAAAAAATTTTAATAAAAAAAATAAACAAACCTGTTGAGCAAAGCCGAACCATCCAAAATGCACAACAATTGCGAGCAAGTGTCATTGTAAAATGGCTCACACAATACAATTTAAGAGAAGCCCAATACAAAGCAGGACACCGATTTATTAGCTCAACAGAAAGCTTTTTAATAAACGAAACAGAAGGATTACAAGAAGAAGTGAACCAATATCATCCATTAGGGTAAATAAAGAATACTACATAAACAGAACAAAAGTGTAGTAAAACCGTTAAATTTGTAGTAACCCTAAATATTTAGATATGAACATACAAGCAGAAATAAGTTGGATTCGTTCAGAGCTTACGAAAGTTCAAGATCCCCATTTAATAGAAGCATTTAAGCAGTTATTAACTTACCGAAAAGAGAAACAAGAATTGATCTCAGAAGGATTGGATTTATCTTTAGATAGAGCAATGGCAGATAAAGAAGCAGGAAGAGTTAAACCACATGCTGAAATAAGAAAGAAATACGAAAAATGGCTTTAATAGTCGAATGGACTTTAGAGGCAGAAGAGCAACTAGATGATATTCTTGAATATTTAGAAGCGAACTGGACTGATAGAGAAATAAGTAATTTTTTCAATAAGCTAGAAGAAGGATTAGAAATAATAAGAAAGAAGCCATTACAACAGAAAAAATCAGAAAGGAAAATAGGAACACACGAATACCAATTAACTAGGCAGGTTACACTTTTTTATTCATTTGATACAACTGTAGCAACCATATTAGTGTTATGGTCAAATAGAATGATTCCTGAAAAATTAAAATAACCCTCACAAAATAAAAGCTTCATTTTTCGCGAAAAGCTCAAAACTTACACAAGCTTTTATTTTGTTCCCCATCCATCACACAAAAGCTTTATCACAACCCTTTTTTTAGGGCAGCCCAATTTTAGTATATTGCTTTACATATTGTCATTGGCAACTGAACCATTAAAATTCTCTAATTTATTGAAAAATGAAAAAGAAACCTTTAAAATGTCAATCTGCTGGGGCGGTCTTTTTTAATAAAGATAGTATTGTCTTTTTTGTCTGCTAAGAAAACAGCAATTAAGTATGTAAATCTGTTAGAAAGCAATACGACAGTTGAAAGATAACTTAAAGCCACCTCAAAGAAAAAAACCTACACCCAGGAAATGAAAAAAGCAAGAGAGAATGGAGTAACAAAGAAACAGCAAGTAGCCATCCAAAAACAAATAGATCATTCCGTAAATCAACAAAAAGCATCTGAATCCCATGGAAACCCGAATAAACGATAAATTCAGTTATATATTTAATAGGAATAAAGGAGTAGGTACTCTTTTATTTAGCCTAAAAAGAAACGAGGTTCTTAACTTATTAGGAGAACCTGATTCGGTTGATAACGATGTCTATGAAAAAAATGTAGAAGAGACAATTCGATTCCATTACAAGAAGAAAGGGATAATGATTTCATTTAGTAGGTATGACGGAGTTTTTGATCCATTAAAGATTTATTTACAAAAGTTAAACATTGAAGGAAGTAATATTTATAATTTAAATTACATTTACGTTAAAGAATATTTACAATCTTTCCATCAAAAGAAACAGATAACTTTTAAATTAGAAGAGACGAATGACGGAGCTGAACAAATTATCTTTTACCCCAATATAGGGCTTACTCTTTGGTATGAAAATAGAAACTTAATAGATTTGTGTGTAGAGAAAATTCAGTAAAAATAGAAGGCCTTAACTGAGTAGCAGAAAAATAAAAAAGCAACAGCTGGTAGTATGATAAGAATTAAATGCACCTTTCTTTTAACTTGTTTCTTTGCTTTGATGTCCATTCTCGTGTTAACTTCTTGTGGACAGAATGAAAATCAAGAAATATGGAGGCATGTAGAGTTTTATCCGTTAGATGAATCTCAAGTAATTACTATTATTACTAAAGAAGAAAAAAGATACATCATGAACGGAAAGCATGATAAAGTTCCGCAAGATGGATACTTACTATTGGATCTGTCAAAATTAGATCCTTTAGGGGACGGTATATCTGTGTGTTGGAATGAACCAGAAGGGTATAAATGGAAAGTAGCAAGTGCTTATTCTGAAGTACTTGAGAATA